>CAYPQX010000052.1:0-13435 GCA_964412975.1 uncultured Steroidobacteraceae bacterium | reverse complement strand
CCGTGGACGGCCGCCCGATGCGCCGCGCTTCGCTCGCAGAAGTCGAGGGATTGATAGGTAAATAAAAGGGGGCGTTCACCTTTAACGGGAGACTGCGCCAGGGAGTACGCGGGTTCATGTTAAAGGTGAACGTCCCCTTTTATTCAACGCCCCCTTTTATTTACCTATCAATCCCTCGACTTCTGCGAGCGAAGCGCGGCGCATCGGGCGGCCGTCCACGGGTCCCGGCGGCGCCTGGCGGATGCCGTCGAGCGGAAAGATCGTCGCGTCCACTTCATGATCGCCGGCCGCGAAGCGCACGGACGGAAAGGCCTCGATCTCGTCGCGCGAAATGCGCAAGCGTCGCTCGGCGAACTCGTGCGGGATGCCGCAGTCGAGGAGCCGCACGGCAACGGTCTCCGGCGTGTCCGCGAAAAGATGCAGCGTGATGTCGTTGTGCGCGGTTGCCGTGCCGGAGAGCAGCGGCCCGACGAGCCGCGGATCGAACTCCGCGAGCAGGCGCATTGCCTCAAGCGCAGTGCTCCGCATCGACGTCAGTTCGCTTGCGTGCGTCTCGGGCACGAACAGGCGCTGGTGCTCGGCAAGCGCCTCCTCGATCTCGGTATTCTTCGGCAGCACGGCGAGGTCGGTGACGCCGAAGCGTTCCGCGGCCTTGCGCTTTGCGAAGCCGTAGTCCTCGTGGCCGTGCTCGATCATGAGGCGCGCGGCCTCGCGCGCGATCGCCTGTCGCATCATGTCGCCCCTGACGGATCGGCGCGGCATCAGAAGATCGGCTCTTCGTAGCGCTGCGGTGGCGTCGCTCCCTCGCCGGCGACTCCTGCGGGCAGGTGGTCCGCGAGGAAGTACTCGAACTCGGCGGGCGCCTCCCCGCTGAATTCCGGGGCACCGGTCGCGATACGCGCGGTCACGACGCCGTCCGGCATCGGCAGCTGGTGCTGCGGCTTGTGGGCGAGCGCCGCGCGCATGAAGTAGATCCACATCGGAAGCGCCGTGCGCGCGCCTTCTTCGTCCCGGCCAAGCGGCCGTTCCTGGTCGAAGCCGACCCAGGCGGTAGCGACCAGGTCCGGATTGAAGCCGGAGAACCAGGCGTCCCGGCCGTCATTCGTCGTGCCGGTCTTGCCGGCGATATCGCTGCGGCCAAGCGCGCGGGCGCGCTGGCCGGTACCGCGACGCACGACGTCGCGCAGCAGGTCCGTGATGATCCAGGCATTCGCTTCGGTGATCGCCCGCGGCGCGACCTGCTCCGGAGGGGGCTGCGGCAGGCTGCCGCCGACGTCCGCGGCACGCACGACGCCTGGAACGCTTTCACCCGAAGGCGTAGGCGGCGGTTCGCTGGCTTCCGCCGCCGGCGTGCCGCAGCCGATGCAGGCGATCACGGGATCGGTCTCCTCGAGCAGCGTTCCATCGGCCGCGAGGATCCGGTCGATGAGATGGGGTTTGACGAGTGATCCGCCGTTTGCAAACACGGAAAATCCATTGGCCATCTCGAGTGGCGTCAATTGGGCGGTGCCGAGCGCCGCCGTCAGGTCGGCGGGAATGTGCTCCGCCGGCAGGCCGAAGCGCTGGACGTACTCGCGCGTGTAGCTGACACCGATCTGGCGCATCACGCGGATGGTGACGAGGTTGCGCGAGCGTGCGAGCGCATCGCGAAGCCGCGTGGGGCCGTAGAAGCGCCGGGAGTCGTTGACCGGGCGCCAGTCCTCTTGCTCGCGTACTTCGCCCTCGACGGGATCTGCGGTCTGGCCGATACCGACGACCGGGTCCGGCGCTTCGTAGACGACCGGCGCGTCGAGCACGACGGTCGCGGGCGTGAGTCCGGCCTCGAGCGCAGCGGAATAGATGAACGGCTTGAACGAGGAGCCGGGCTGCCGGCGCGCCTGCACCACGCGATTGAACTTGGAGGCCGCGTAGTCGAATCCGCCCGAGAGCGCGACGATTGCACCGTCGTGGGGATCGAGGGCGACGATCGCGCCCTGGACTTCGGGCAGCTGCGCGAGGAGCGCAACGCCCTCGCCGGAAGGCAGGACGTAGACGATGTCGCCGATTTTCATGACGTCGCGGGGCGATTTCGGAGCCGCATCGGCGACCCGTGCCCAGCGGATGCCTTCCATCGGCAGGCGATAGCGCATGCCGCTTCGGGCCACGACCGTGGCTTCGGTCGCACCCGTGCTGACCACGATCGCGGGAATGAGCCCGCCGACCACGGGCCGTTCCTCGATTGCGGCGGCGAGTTGCGTATCGGTTTGCTCCCGGACCTCGACGCGGCCGACGGGCCCTCGCCAGCCGTGACGGCGATCGTACTCGAGCACCGCGGCGCGCAACGCCACGTCGGCCGCCCGCTGCAGGCGGCTGTCGACCGTCGTGATGACCTGGAATCCCTCGGAATAGATGCGTTCGCCGAACTTCGCGAAAAGCGCGATGCGGACCATCTCGCCGATGTAGGGCGCGTCGACCTGCACACGCGGGCCGTGCATGCCGCGGGCAACCGGCTTGTCCATCGCGACCTGCCAGGCCGCATCGTCGAGATAGCCAAGTTCGCGCATGCGGCGCAGCACGTACGTGCGCCGCTCGGTCGCTTCCTTGACGCTCGCGACTGGATTCTGCCGAGACGGCGCCTGGAGGATGCCGGCGAGCAGCGCCGCCTCGCTGGCATCGACATCGGTGAGCGACTTGCCGAAGTAGGTCTCGGATGCCGCCGCGAAACCGTACGAGCGCTGGCCGAGAAACTGCGTGTTGACGAACAGCGTGAAGATCTCCTGCTTGGAGAGTTCGTTTTCGAGCGAAAGCGCAAGGAAGATTTCGCGCAGCTTGCGCCGCAACTGTTTCTCTTTCGTGATCAGGGTCGTGCGCACGAGCTGCTGGGTCAGCGTGCTGCCGCCCTGCGAGAGTTCCATCGTGACGACGGCCATCACGAGCGCGCGCGTGACACCCTGCCAGTCGACGCCCGGGTGTTCGAAGAACCGGTCATCCTCGGCGGCGAGCACCGCCTGCACCACCACCGGAGGGATCTCCTCCCAGGTCACCGGCACCCGTCGCTGCTCGCCGAGCTGGGCAAGGAGCTTGCCGTCGCGGCTGAAGACGCGCAGTGGTACCTGCAGCCGGACGTCGCGGAGCACGGCGACATCCGGCAGCGTGGGCTTCAGGTAATAGTAGGTGGCGAGGAAGGCCAGGCCGATCAGGCCCGCGATCGAAACGATGACGGTTGCCGCAATGCGCAGCCGGCGGTTCAGTCGCGTAATCACCGGATCCGATTATGCATAGTAATGTCGGGTGCTGCCGGGACCCGGGTCGCTGCCCGGAGACGCCGGGACCGTGACGGCAGACACGGTGTCGGTTTCCGTTCACGTGCAGCATCGACCGCGGATCCGGCACCGGAGGCCCGTGGGCGCGAAAGTCGCCGAAACCAGCGGTCAGGGCCGGGGGGTGAACCCCCGGCAACGCCCGTTGACCCTCGCTATAGGGTCTAAATGCGAGTGAATTGCGAGTCGGGTCACGTTCAATTTAACAGTTGCTTGCTATATAGTTGGCCACGAACTTGACCCAGCGCAGCGATTAGCCTCGTAATAGCCTGACCTGAAAAGGAAATTTCTGTGCTCAAGCTGCCTAAGATTTCGCTGGGACCACGCTATCGACCCTTGATCGGCCTGGACATCACGACGTCCTCGATCAAGCTGATCGAGCTCGCGCAGTCGGGCGGCCAGTACCGGGTCGAGGCGTACGCGGCCGAGCCGACCCCCCACAACGCCATCAACGAAAAAGCGATCGTCGACGCCTCGGCGGTCGGCGACGCGATCCGCCGGGCCGTCAAGCGCTCGGGCGTGCGTTCCAAGGAATGCGCGGTGGCGATCAGCGGCGACGCGGCCATCACGAAGGCCGTGCAGATGCCGCGGAATCTTTCGGAAGCCGATCTCGAGCAGCAGATCGAGATGCAGGCGGACCAGTACATACCCTTCCCGATGGAGGAAGTCAGCTACGACTTCCAGGTGCTCGGGCCTTCGGAGAAGGACCCGGACATGCGCGACGTGCTCCTCGTTGCCTCGCGCTCCGAGAACGTCGAGCAGCGCGTTGCCGCGGTGAACGCTTCCGGCCTTGTCGCCAAGCTCGTCGACGTCGAGGCATTCGCGCTCGAGAATGCCTGCCGGCTGCTGACTCACCAGATGCCGGACGGCGGCATTGACCGCACGATCGCGGTCGTGGACTTCGGCGCGAGCACGACGACCTTCAGCGTGCTGCGCAACCTCGTCGTCGTGTATACGCGCGACTTCGCCTTCGGCGGCCAGCAGCTGACCGAAGAGATCATGCGCACCTACGGCCTTTCCATGGAGGAAGCCGGCCGCGCCAAGAAGGAAGGCGGCCTGCCGTCGAACTACCAGCCCGAGGTGCTCGATCCGTTCATCGACGACATGACCCAGCAAGTCAGCCGTTCGCTGCAGTTCTACCTGGCTTCCGGCAGCGGCCGCAGCCAGCCGGAGCAGATCCTGATCTGCGGCGGATGCGCGAACATTCCGGGCGTCGCGGACGTGATCGCAAGCCGCGTGGGAATTCCGGCCGAGCGCGGCGATCCGCTCGGCCAGATGAAGATTTCATCGAAAGCCAAGGCACTGGGAGTGACGCGGGACGCGACGGCACTGTTGCTCGCCTGTGGCCTGGCACTGCGGAGTTTCGACGAAGATGCCAAGTATTAACCTATTGCCCTGGCGGCAAGCGCTCCGCCAGCGGCGTCGTAAGGAATTCCTCATCGGGCTCGGCGCGGCGGTCGGCCTCGCCGCATTGATCGCGCTGCTCGCGCACCTGACGGTGAGCTCGATGATCGATTCCCAGAATCGCCGCAACGATCTCCTGAAGGCGGAGATCGCCGAGCTCGACAAGGCGATCGAGCAGATCCTTGCGCTCGAGGAACAGAAGGCGCGGATGATCGCCCGCATGGAGGTCATCGACACGCTCCAGGCGAGCCGTCCGGAAGTCGTGAAGATCTTCGACCAGATGGTTTCGACGTTGCCCGAGGGCGTCTACCTGACCTCGGTCAAGCAGAGCGGCCGCAAGCTCGAGTTCAACGGCGTCGCGCAGTCGAGCACGCGCGTCTCCGCGTTCATGCGCAATATCGACGCTTCGGAGTCGCTCGCGGCACCCGAGCTGAAGGTCATCCAGACGGGCAAGGATGCCGGTCCGGGGGCGCAGTTCACCCTGTTCGCGTCGCTGCGGGCGCCGGCCGCCGACGAGGAAGCCTCCGGGAAACGCAATACGCGCGTTTCGGAGGCACGCAAATGAACTTCATCGAACAGCTGCAACAGCTCGACTTCAAGGACATCGGCCGCTGGCCGTTCCTGTTCCGCGCGCTCGGCGTAGCGCTCGTGCTCGTGATCGCAACGGCCGCGCTGGTCTGGTACTTCGTCTGGGGCGAGAACGGCAACCGGCCCGAGCTGCTCAAGGCCCGCGCCGAGCAGCAGAGCCTGTGGGCCACTTTCGACGAGAAGCAGCGCAAGGCCGCGAACCTCGAGGCCTACCGGCAGCAGCTCGCGGAAATCGAGCGCACTTTCGGCGCGATGCTCCGGCAGCTCCCCGGAAAGACCGAGGTGCCTTCCCTGCTCGTCGACATCTCTCAGACGGGCCTCGCCTCCGGCCTGCAGGAACGCCTGTTCCAGCCCGGCAACGAGACCAGGATGGATTTCTATGCAGAGCTGCCGATCAAGATCCAGCTCACGGGTGGCTTCCACGAGTTCGGCCTGTTCGTATCGGGCATCGCTGCGTTGCCCCGCATCGTGACGCTGCATGACATCGAGATCGTGCGCGACTCCACCAGGGGAACCCGCCGCGGCAGCGCGCCGGCGCCCACCGACGACTTGACACTCAACCTGACGGCCAAGACCTATCGCTACCTCGATGCAGACGAGACCGCCCCGGCGGCCTCCAAGGGCGATGGCCAGGGCAAGAAGGACACGCGGACGAGGCGCGAACGGGAAAAGAAGACATGAGCCAGGAACGCATGCGCAAGATCCTCACTGCCGCCGGTATTGCCGGCACGCTCGCGCTCGCCGGCTGCGCCGACGGCCTCGACGACCTGCGCGAGGAAATCGCCAAGGCCAAGCAGCGCCCGGGCGGACGCATCCAGCCGCTGCCGGAAGTGCGGCCTTACGTCAGCCACGAATACCAGATGGCCGACCGCCGCTCGCCGGTCCTGCAGAGCCTCGCCGGGGAGAACCCGATGGGGCCGCGGCCGGACGTGCAGCGCCCGCGCGAATACCTCGAACAGTACTCGCTCGACACGCTGAAGATGGTCGGCACGCTCCGTCTCGGCGCCGGGAATTACGGCCTGGTGCAGACCAGGGATGGGATGATTCACCGCGTACTGCCGGGCAATCATATGGGCCAGAACGATGGCCGCGTGATGTCCGTCAGCGACGCACGGATAACAGTGATCGAAATTGTGCCTGATGGCCTTGGCGGCTACCTCGAGCGCCCCGCGGCGCTGGCCCTTGCTGACTGATTTCTGGGAGAAAGTCTGATGGCTGGCAACAACCGTACAACGGTGTGGAAATTGAACGCGGCGCGCGGCTTCGCGTGGCTGACGGGCGGCGCACTGGCCATCCTGGCCATTGCGTGGTCCCAGCTTGCGCTGGCGCAGGACGCGGTGCGACTGACCGCGGTCGAGGTGCAGCCGATGCAGGGTTCGACCCTGCAGATCAGGCTGCGCACCGACGGCGTCGCGCCCCAGCCGCTGACATTCACGATCGACCAGCCCGCGCGGCTTTCAGTCGACCTGCCTGACGTCGCGCTCGCCCTCGAAAACCGGCGCATCGACGTCGGCGCCGGCGGCGTGGACACGATCGTCGCCGCCGAGGCGACTGGCCGCACGCGCGTTGTGTTCAACCTTGACTCGCTCGTGCCTTACACCGCGGTGGCCGACGGCGACAGCGTGGTCGTAACGCTTGGCGGCGACGCTTCCGCGGCGCAGGCGTCCGCGGCCGCGGCTCCTGCAGCGGCCGCTTCGTCCGCTCGCACCCGCAGCATCACGGGCATGGACTTCCGCCGTTCGCCGGAAGGCGCAGGCCGTGTGGTGGTCCAGCTCTCGGATCCCTCGACGCCCGCGAGCCTCCGCCAGGAAGGCAATCGCGTGATCGTCGACTTCACCGGCGTTGCGCTCAGCGAAGACCTCATGAAGCGTTACGACGTCGTCGATTTCGCGACGCCCGTGACGATGTTCGACGCGCTGCGCATCGGCGACAGCGCGCGGGTGGTCGTGACGGCGACCGGCGATTACGAGCAGCTCGCCTATCAGACCGACAACCCGTACGTGATCGAAGTCAGGCAGCGCGCGCGCGCGACGACCGCGGTCGCAGAGAAGGACAAGGTCTACGTGGGTGAGCGCCTCACGCTCAACTTCCAGGACATCGACGTGCGGCCGCTCCTGCAGCTGCTCGCCGACACCAGCGGACAGAACATCGTGGTGTCCGACTCGGTCAAGGGCCGTGTGACGCTCAGGCTCCAGAACGTGCCCTGGGACCAGGCGCTCGACATCGTGCTGAAGACCAAGGGCCTCGACATGCGCCGCAAGGACAACGTGATCCTGGTGGCGCCGCAGGCCGAGCTTGCCGCCCAGGAAAAGGCGGAACTCGAGGCAATGAAGGACATCCAGGAGCTGGCGCCGCTTCGCACCGAGTTCCTGACCGTCAACTACGCGAAGGCCTCCGAGATCGCGCGCCTCGTCAAGTCGACAGGCGGCGGTTCGCTCCTCTCCAGTCGCGGCAACGTGACCGTGGACGAGCGCACCAACACGCTCCTCGTGCAGGATACCGCGGAGAACCTGACGGCTGTGCGCAGCATGGTTTCGACCCTCGACATCCCGGTGCGCCAGGTGCTCATCGAGTCGCGCATCGTGATCGTCGCCGACGACTTCAGTCGCGACCTCGGCATCCGTGCCGGGTTCACGCGGGTTTCGGACGACATCAAAGACCTGATGGCGGTCAGCGGAAGTGCGCAGGCGACCGACTCGATCATGGGCTCGGCGCTGGACAACCTTGCCGCGAGCGGCCAGCCGTTCCCGGTCGAGGTGCCGTTCGGTCCGGCCTTTGATCGCTACAACGTGAACATGCCGGTCTCGAACCCGGCCGGCCGCATCGCGCTGTCGATCCTCGATTTCGACGACTTCCTGATCGACCTCGAGCTCTCGGCCGCGCAGAACGAAGGTCGCGGCGAGATCAAGTCGACTCCGCGTGTGGTCACGGCGAACCAGCGGGAGGCGATCATCGAGCAGGGCGTCGAGATCCCTTACCAGGAATCGGCGTCCAGCGGCGCGACGACCACGCAGTTCAAGAAGGCGGTGCTGTCGCTCAAGGTGACGCCGCAGATCACGCCGGACGACCGCGTGATCCTCGACTTGACCGTCAAGAAGGACAGCGTCGGCCAGCTCGTCCCGAGCGCGACCGGCGGCTTCGTGCCTTCGATCGATACGCGAAACATCCAGACCCAGGTCCTCGTCAAGGACGGCCAGACGGTCGTGCTCGGCGGCATCATGGAGACGGAGCGCCGCGAGTCGGAGAAGAAGGTGCCGGGCCTCGGCGACGTGCCGATCGTCGGCAACCTGTTCAAGTCGAAGCAACGGGTCAACAACCGCGACGAGCTCCTGATATTCGTCACGCCGAAGATCCTGCGCGAGGGCTCCACGATCACCGAGTGATGCCGGCGGGCCCGGCTTGCGTCCGGACCCGGTTCCAAGCAAAGTCACACGGCCGCCTCCGGGCGGCCGTTTTTTTTGCGGCTGCGCTGGTTCTCAGGAGGGGACAGTCCCCTTTGGCGAAATGTCGGCAGCCGCTGTAATGTCGCGGAGCCAAAGGTGACTGTCCCCTCCTGATGAAGCGAAGCATCTTTCTGATAGGCCCCATGGGTTCCGGCAAGACCGCGGTCGGTCGGGCGCTCGCCCGCCGGCTCGGCCTGCCGTTCGCGGACAGCGATGCCGAGATCGAATCGCGCACCGGCGTCGACATCTCCTACATCTTCGAGCGCGAAGGCGAAGAGGGATTCCGCATCCGTGAGAGCGACGTGATCGACGCATTGACGAACAACGCGGGCATCGTGCTCGCAACCGGCGGCGGCGCGGTCCTGTCAGCAGTCAATCGCGAGCGGCTCGCCGCGCGCGGCACCGTGGTTTTCCTCGAAACCACCATCGAGCAGCAGCTCCAGCGCACGCGCCGGAGCAAGCACCGCCCGCTGCTCGCGGGCGCAGATCGCCGGGCAACGCTCGAGCAGCTGGCCGCGGTGCGCGACCCGCTCTATCGCTCGATCGCCGCGATTACGATTCGCACCGACGGGCGCGCGCCGGTGGCGGTCGCCGGCGAAATCGCCCGCGCGCTCCAGGACGCAACGGCATGAATCAGCTTGAAGTGAAGCTCGGGCGCCGCGCCTACCCGATTTTGATCGGCCCGGGGCTGCTCGGCACGCCGGCGGTCCTGTCCGCGCACGCCAGCGCCGCCAAGCTTCTCGTCGTGACGGACGACGTCGTGGGTCCGCTCTGGATGCCGAAACTGGAGCAGGGCCTTGCAGGACGTGGGTACGAGATCTGCGTCCTGCCGGGTGGCGAGGAACAGAAGACGCTCGGCAACGTCGCGCTCATCATCGATGCGCTCGTCGCTGCGCGACTCAACCGGGACGGCATGGTGCTTGCGCTCGGCGGCGGCGTCATCGGCGATGTCGCGGGTTTTGCGGCCGCTTCTTACCAGCGCGGCATCCCGATCGTCCAGCTTCCGACCACACTTCTCGCGCAGGTCGATTCATCCGTCGGCGGCAAGACAGGCGTCAACCACCCGGGCGGCAAGAACCTGATAGGCGCCTTTCACCAGCCGTCAGCCGTGATCACCGACACCGATACGCTTTCGACGCTCCCGGATCGCCAGCTTCGCGCGGGCTTCACCGAGATCGTGAAGGCGGCGCTCGTTGCCGACGCGGCGTACTTCAACTGGCTCGAGGCAAACGCCTTGCGCGTCCTCGCGCGCGATGCAGAGGCGCTTGAAGAGGCGATACGGCGCGCCTGCGCGATCAAGGCCGCGATCGTCGCGGAGGACGAGCACGAGCAGGGCCGCCGGGCGCTCCTGAATCTCGGCCATACTTTCGGCCATGCGATCGAGGCCGGCGCAGGTTACGGCCGCGTGCTGCACGGCGAGGCGGTCGCTGCGGGTCTCATGCTCGCGGCCGAGCTGTCCGCGCGCATCGGCCGGCTGGCAGGATCCGATGCGCTTCGCGTGCGCGAACTGCTTCTGTCCGCAGGCCTGCCGGTCGATCCGCCGCGCCTCGGGCGCGCGCGCATGCTCGATCTCATGGGCATGGACAAGAAGGTCAAGGGCGGGGAGCTTCGCCTCGTGCTGCTCGACGGCATCGGCCGGGCGACCGTCACGGCGGACTATCCGCGTGAAGCGCTCGAAGCGCTACTGGAAGAACGGGCGGGCGCATGAGAAAGGGCCGCGATCCGGATGGCGGGCTCGCTCCCTATGCGGCGCTCGAGACGCGCTCGCGCGGCCGCCGTCATCCCGAGCCGCCCGCGGACTACCGCGGCGAGTTCCAGCGCGACCGTGACCGCGTCATCCATTCGAATGCCTTCCGCCGCCTGGTCTACAAGACGCAGGTGTTCATCAATCACGAAGGCGACATGTACCGCACGCGGCTCACGCACTCGATCGAAGTCGCTCAGATCGGCCGCTCGGTCGCGAATGCGCTCGCGCTCTCGGAGCCGCTGACGGAGGCGATCTGCCTCGCCCACGATCTCGGCCACACGCCCTTCGGGCACGCCGGCCAGGACGTGCTGAACGACTGCATGCGCGAGTACGGCGGCTTCGAGCACAACCTCCAGTCGCTGCGCGTCGTGGACGAGCTCGAGGAGCGCTATGCGGAATTCCGCGGGCTCAATCTCTGCTTCGAGACCCGCGAGGGCATCCTGAAGCACTGCTCGCTCGCGAACGCGCGCCAGCTGGGAGAACTGGGGACCCGGTTCATCGAGCGGACCCAGCCCGGGCTCGAGGCACAGGTCGCCGACCTCGCGGATGCGATCGCCTATAACCACCACGACGTGGACGACGGCCTGCGCTCCGGGCTTGTGACCATCGATGAGCTCCGCGCCGTCGGGCTCTTCGCGCGCCAGCACGACACGGTCCTGGTGCGCTACGGCGAGCTGCCGGGGCGGCGCATGGTGCACGAAATCATCCGCCGGATGATCCACGAAGTCGTGAGCGACCTGATCGAGGAAACCGCGCGACGGCTCGCAGACGCGCAGCCGGCCGACATCGACGCGGTGCGCGCGCACCCGGGGCCGCTCGTCGGTTTCTCGGAGACAAGGGACAAGGAACATCACCAGATGAAGAAATTCCTGCGCACGCGGCTGTACCGCCACGAGCGCATGCAGGCATCGCGCATGGGCGCGGGCAAGGTGCTCGAGGAGCTGTTCCGGAGCTTCATGCAGGACGTCGCGCGGATGCCGGTTGAGCATCGGGACGCGGCACTCGCCCTCGAGTCCGCATCGGGCACCGCCGGCCGGGCACGCGCCGTTGCCGACTACATCGCAGGGATGACCGATCGCTACGCCTTCCAGGAACATGCGCGTTTGGTAGCATGAACGTCGCAAGGGAGACCGGGTTGGCAAGAGTCGCAGTACCCGCGCGCGAGCGCCTGATTTTCGCAATGGATGTGCCGACCGCGGATGACGCGCGCCGGCTTGCGGACACGCTCGGCGACTCTGTCGCTTTCTACAAGCTCGGCCTGGAGCTCTTCGTGTCCGGCGGCGCCTTCGAGTTGCTCGACTGGTTGGTCGGGCGGGGCAAGCGCGTGTTCCTCGACCTCAAGCTCTTCGACGTGCCGGCGACGGTCGCCGGGGCGGTACGCAACCTCCGGAATCGCGGCATAACGTTCACGACCGTGCACGGCAACCAGGCCATCATGGAAGCGGCGGTCGAGGCCGCCGACGGCGTCGGCATCCTCGCGGTGACCGCGCTTACGAGCCTCGATCGCGGCGATCTCGACGACCTTGGATTCCAGTGCGACGTGGAGCAGCTCGTCCTGTCGCGCGCGCGGCGCGCGCTCTCCGCGGGTTGCGCGGGCGTCGTGTCCTCCGGCCTCGAGGCGAAACTGCTTCGCGCTGGTGTCGACGACCGCCTGATCGTGGTGGCGCCCGGTATCCGCCCGGTCGAAAATCGGCCCGAGGACGACCAGAAGCGGGTGGTCGGCGTGGCCGAGGCGTTCATGAACGGGGCAGATTACATCGTGGTCGGGCGGCCGATCCGTGACGCCAAGGATCCGCGCGGCGCGGCCGAGGCGATCCAGGCGACGATCGTCGGGCTGTTTCCCGCGCGATGAGCGAATTGAAGAACGACCGGCTCTTGCGCGCGCTCGCGCGGGAGCCCGTGGATCGCACCCCGGTCTGGATCATGCGACAGGCGGGCCGTTACCTCCCGGAGTACCGCGCCACCCGCGCGAAGGCGGGCAGCTTCCTCGGGCTCGCGACCGATCCGGAACTCGCCTGCGAAGTAACGCTGCAGCCGCTCGCGCGGTTTCCGCTGGATGCGGCGATCCTTTTCTCCGACATCCTGATGATCCCGAAGGCGATGGGCGTCGGCCTCGCCTTCGAGGAAGGCGAGGGTCCGCGCATCGAACGACCCGTCACGAGCGCTGCTGACATCGACGCGCTGCCCGTGCCCGACCCGATGCGTGAATTGCGCTTCGTCGTGGACACGGTCGCACTCGTGCGGCGGGAACTTGCGGGACGCGCGCCGCTCATCGGTTTCTCGGGTTCGCCCTGGACGGTCGCGACGTACATGGTCGAGGGCGGCAGCAGCCGTGACTTCCCGAAGGCCAAGGCGCTCCTCTATGGAGATCCGAAGGCGCTGCATCGTCTTCTTGCCAAGCTTGCCCGCGCGACGACGGACTATCTCAACGCGCAGATTGCCGCGGGCGCCCACGCCGTGATGATCTTCGACACCTGGGGCGGTGCACTTTCCACACCTGCCTATTTTGAGTTCTCGCTCGCCTACATGGAGCAAATCGCCGCGGACCTGATCCGCGAGCGCGAGGGCCGGAAGGTACCTGTGATCCTGTTCACCAAGGGCGGCGGCGCCTGGCTGGAGCGCATGGCGATGACGGGTGTCGATGCGCTCGGCATCGACTGGATGACGGAGCTATCGGCTGCGCGCCGCACCGTTCTTGATCGCGTCGCGCTGCAGGGGAATATGGATCCCGGCGTCTTGTTCTCGTCGCCTGCCGCGATCCGCGCCGAAGTCGCGCGTGTGCTCGAAAGCTATGGCCGCGGCCACGGCCACGTATTCAATCTTGGCCACGGCATCCAGCCCGGCGTCGATCCGGATCACGTCGCTGCGATGATCGCCGCCGTCCAGGAACTATCGCCCGCGTATCACGGCTGATTTTCGGAGGGGACGTTCACCTTTAAAGGGGACGTTCACCT
>CAYPQX010000051.1:0-21290 GCA_964412975.1 uncultured Steroidobacteraceae bacterium | reverse complement strand
CTCGATCAGGAGCACGGCCTCGCCGGTCGACGCGAAGAGCGGCAGGCTGGCCGCGTACTGGTCGCGTCCGGGGATGACGGTGGCGGCGACCTCGCCGGTGGCGAGCGCCTCGGAATGCAGATCGCGGAAAGCGGGATCGACCGTCTCCAGCCAGTCGGACAACGGCAGCAGGCGGATCTCCGCGCCGACCTGCTCCGTGAGCTGCTGCGCGAGGCGCTGGTCGAACTGCCGGATGGTCATGACGTGTGCGCCCGGCAGGACCGTCATTTCCACGTACGCGCCCAGCGGCCCGCCCGCGGTGCTCGCGACCATGAACCGCTCGCCCTGCTCACGCGCGGCGTCCAGCGCCTGCGCCCAGGCAACCGGTACGCCGGTCGTCACGGCGGGGCTGTGATCGATGAAGAGAGCGCAGGCGTCCATGCCCGCGGTGTCGCAGAAGCGCCGTAGCACCAGCGGCAGCTGCGTGGTGTTCGCCTCCCGCAGCAGGCGCGCCAGCGTGGGGCGGTTCGCGAGGAGCTGCGCGGTGGCGAGCGTGCCCTCGCTGACGCGACGGATCGCATCGCGCGTGGCAAGCACCGCCGACTGCACGCGAGTCAGGGCCTGATCAGCCGCCTGCTCGCGCAGCAGGCCGACCGAGCCGAATGCGATCGCCGCGAGCGCGAGCAAAAGCCCGCCGCCGATCGACAGCAGCAGCAACCGTTCGAGCGAGCGCGGGCCGGCCACCAGGCGCCGCAGACCGGCCAGCGACTCACTCAGCAACGGATGCAAACTCAATGCCCTCCGATACCCGAGCGCCACTCCACGAGCGTCTTGGCCACGAGCGTCAGGATCGCGAGCAGCGCGAGCAGCGAAGCGACCGCGAATGCCGCGACGAAATTGTACTCGTTGTAGAGAATCTCGACCTGCAGCGGCATGGTCGTGGTCAGCCCGCGGATGTGGCCGGAAACCACCGATACCGCGCCGAACTCGCCCATCGCGCGGGCGTTGCACAGGATGATCCCGTACAGCAGGCCCCAGCGGATCTTGGGCAGCGTCACCCGGACGAACAGGGTCCAGGCGCTGGCGCCGAGGGACATCGCGGCGACTTCCTCGTCGCTGCCTTGCTGCTGCAGCAACGGGATCAGCTCGCGCGCCACGTACGGGAAGCTGATGAAGATCGTCGCCAGCACGATGCCGGGCATCGCGAATACGATCGAGATGTCGCGATCGAGCAGCCATGCGCCGAACCAGCCCTGCGCACCGAAGAGCAGCACGAGCACGAGGCCCGCAATCACCGGCGACACGGCGAACGGCAGGTCGATCAGCGTGACCAGCAGGCTCTTGCCGCGGAACTCGAAGCGCGCGATCGTCCAGGCGGCCGCGATGCCGAACAGCGTATTGGCCGGCACGACGATCGCGGCGACCAGCAGCGTCAGGCGGATCGACGCCCGCGTGTCCGGATCGGAGAAGCTCTCCAGGAAGAGGCGGGCGCCTCCCGCGAAGGCCTGCGCGAGAATGGCGCCGAGCGGCGCGAGCAGCAGCAGCCCGAGGAAACCGAACGACACGGCCAGCATGGCGACGCGGGCCCATCGCGCGCCGCGGGTCATGCGCCGTCCGCCGGCCGTCCAGGTGACGTTGCCCGCCATCAGCGCCCGACCCCGAGACCGAGCCGGCGCTGGCCCCAGCCCTGCACCAGGTTGATCGCGAGCAGCATCACGAATGACATCGCCAGCATCATGAATCCGAGCGCAGCCGCGCCGTCGTAGTCGTACTGCTCGAGCTTGATGACGATCAGGAGCGGCGTGATCTCGGTTTTGAACGGCAGATTGCCGGAGATGAACACGACCGAGCCGTATTCGCCGATACCGCGTGCGAATGCCAGCGTGAAGCCGGTCGCAAGCGCGGGCAATACGGTCGGCAGGATGATGCGGCGGAACACCTGCCAGCCGCCGGCACCCAGCGATTCCGCGGCATCCTCGAGTTCGCGACGGACCTCGATCAGCGCCGGCTGAACCGAGCGCACGACGAACGGCAGGCCGATCAGCACGAGCGCGACGACGACGCCGATCCGGGTGTAGGCCACCTGCACGCCGGCCTCGACGAGCTTCAGTCCGAGCCAGCCGGTGGGCGAGAACACCGTCGCGAGCGCGATGCCGGACACCGCGGTCGGCAGCGCGAATGGCAGGTCGATCATCGCGTCGAGCAGCCTCCGGCCGGGAAAGTCGTAGCGCACCAGCGACCACGCGACGATGAAGCCGAACACCGCGTTGACTGCGGCCGCGAGGAAGGCCGCCCCGAAGCTCAGGCGGTAAGAGGCGAGCGCGCGCTCGTCGATCAGCACGGCCACCAGCTCGGACATCGGCATGCCGGTCGCGCGGATGACGAGCGTGGCAAGCGGCAACAGCACCACTGCGCTCAGGAAGAACGTCGTAAAGCCGAGCGTCAGCCCGAAACCGGGCAGCGGACTGGCGGAACGGATCCGGTTGCGCGCCATGTTCAGCGTTCCGCGGAGGCCGCACGCACGAACAGGATGGGCCGCGACTGGCCACCTTCGAGCATTTCCGCGAGTGCCGGCGCGACGCCGCGCTCGGTATCATCGACGCCGAGCACGATCAGCGTGTCCGGATCGACCGCGAGTTCGCGGGCGACTTCCGCTTCGAGTTCGCCGAAACGCAGTTCGGTGCGCAGGTCGAGGCCATGTTCGCCCAGCGCGGCGGAGCGGAGGTCGAGGAGTTCCCGCAGGCAGGAGCCGCGTTCGCGCTCGGGCGTCGATGCGGGATGGACGGCGAGCAGCACGGACTGGGCCGGAAAATGACGGAGCAGGCTGGCGGCAGCGGCAATCGCCGCGGCGCGCGACTGCGTGCCGGGCAGGATCAGGATGCGCGTCGGCGGCTCCGCCTGCGGGGGAAGAACGAGCAGCTGCGTTGCGCCCTGCTCGAGCAGCTGCAGCGCGTCCTCCGTCACGCCCGGCCGCCCGCCAAGCACCGGCAGGCCCGGCGGCAGCGCGCCGCCGCCGCCGATGCGCCGGTCAATGCGGCACTGCATGCGCGCCGCGAGCGTGGCGAGCAGCGGCACGCGCGCGACGCGCATCGCCGTATCGTCGTCGTCCGCGACGACGGTAAAGCTCGAAATCGGCGTTGGCAGCAGATGCATGCGCCGGGCCGCGACTTCGACACGCTGGCCGACGGCGAAGGGCTGGACGCGCTGCTGCGGGAAGGTACGCAGCGCATCGAGGATCCAGCTGCCGTCCGCGGCCACGCGGTCGGGCGTTGCCGGCCTCGGGCCCCGTGCCGGCATGCGCACGCGCAGCCGCGCCGTCGCGCCCGCAAACTGCAGTTCCTCGACGACACCGCTGCCGACCCGCGTCATGTCCGCGGGCGTCTCGTCGCTCGACAGTATGAGTTCCTCCGGGCGGATGACCGCGACGATTTCACGCTGCGGCGGCTCTGCGTCGGCATCGTATTCGAAGTGCACGGCCTCCCCGGACCGGTAAGCGAGCAGCAAGTTGGCGTCGCCGAGAAAGGTCGCGACGAACCGCGTTGCGGGCCGCGCGTACAGCTCTGTCGGCGTGTCGATTTCAAGCAGCCGGCCCTGGTGCATGACGCCGATGCGATCCGCCATCGCTAACGCTTCGTCCTGGTCGTGCGTGACGAGGATGGTCGTGATGCCGAGCTCGCGCTGGATGTGGCGTATCGTGCGGCGCAGATCCTCGCGGATCCTGGCGTCGAGCGCGCCGAACGGCTCGTCGAGCAGCAGCACCTCGGGGCGGTGCGCGAGCGCGCGGGCGACGGCGACGCGCTGCTGCTGACCGCCGGAAAGCTCGCCGGGCAGGCGGTCCTGCATGCCGTCGAGCGCGACGAGCTTAAGCAATTCGTCGCGGCGTGCGCGGCGTTCGGCCGCGCGCATGCGGCGGACGCGCAGCGCGAATTCCACATTGTCGGCCACGCTCATATGCCGGAACAGCGCGTAGTGCTGGAACACGAAGCCGACGCCGCGATCCCGGGCGGCGACGCGGGTGACGTCGCGCCCATGCAGCGAGACGCTGCCATGGTCGATCTCGATGAGGCCCGCGATGGCACGCAGCAAGGTGCTCTTGCCGCTGCCGCTCGGTCCGAGCAGAACCAGGAATTCGCCCTGCTCGATGGCGAGGGACACATCGTTGACCACCGGCAGGGCCTGATACCGCTTGGTCACCTGATCGAGCGTGATCGACATGGGCGTGTTTCCGCCGGCGGCCCCTGGGCCTGACGCGAAAGGCTAGCCGTTCCCGGGTCGCTGCGTCAGTCGCGGGCCGGTGACAAGACGGTGACGGATCGGGGTTGCGCGGGTCTGACCGGGCAGGGATCATCCCGGATGTGAAGCCACTCGCATGGTTATTGGCCGTGTCGGTCTGGGCCGCCATGCCGGCCGTGGCCGACACGACGCCGGCACCGGTGACCGGGCGTGCCCTTGCGGCGGCGGAAGCGCATGTCGCGGCGAACGAGTCCCGCATCGTCCGGGAACTGCGCGAACTGCTCGCGCTGCCGAACGTCGCCACGGACGCCACCGACATCCGCCGGAATGCCGCTGCGCTGGTCGGGCTGCTGGAGCGGCGCGGCATCGCTGCGCGCATCCTCGAAACGCCGGATGCCCCGGTTTCGGTCTACGGCGAAATCGAAACGCCGGGCGCGAAGCGGACGCTGCTTTTCTATGCGCACTTCGACGGCCAGCCGGTCGGCACGCCCGGGAGCTGGGCCACGCCGCCATTCGAACCGGCGCTGCGGATCGGCCGGGTGGAGGACGGCGCGCCGGTCGTCGCCTGGGCGGATGCGCCCGATCCGCTCCCGGACGAGGCGCGCATCTACGCGCGTTCCTCGAGCGACGACAAGGGGCCGATCATTGCGATGCTGGCGGCGATCGATGCATTGCGCGCGGCAGAGATCCCGCTCTCGGCGAACCTGAAGTTCTTCCTCGAAGGCGAGGAGGAGGCGGGCTCGCCGAACCTCGCGCGCACGCTGATGGCGCACAAGCCGGCGCTCGCCTCCGACCTGTGGATCTTCGGCGACGGCCCGATCGATCCGCGCGGCCTGCCGCGCCTCGCGCTCGGCGTGCGCGGCGTCACCGGATTCCGGATGACCGTGTACGGCGCGGCGACCAGCCTGCACTCCGGCCATTACGGCAATGTCGCGCCGAATCCGGGTGCGCGCCTCGCGCATCTGCTCGCCTCGATGCGCGCGCCGGACGGACGCATCACGATTGCGGGATTCGAGATGCCGGAGCCTTCCGCGAAACAGCTCGCATTGGCGCGCACGGCCTTCGATACCGCGGGCATGCTCGCCGCCGCTGGCATCGGCGCCGCGGAGAGCGGGCTCGGCTATGGCGAGTCCATTCTGCGGCCGGCGCTCAATGTCACCCAGCTCGTCTACGGCGGGACCGGCGGGCAGCGCAACGCGATCGATGCCGACGCCACGGCCGGGCTCGATCTGCGCCTGACGCCCGGCATGAGCATCGCGGCCTCGCGCGCCGGCATGGAGGCACATGTGCGCGCCCGGGGATACGTGCTGCTCGACCGTCCGCCGACGCCGGAGGAGCGGCTGCTGCACCCGCGCCTCGCGCGCTTCGAATGGGGCGAGGACGGCTATCCGGCGGCGGTCGCGGATCCGGCAAACCCGGGCGTCGCGCGCGTGGTGGCCGTGATGCGCGAGGCGACGGCGGATGCGGTGCGCGTCGTGCCGCTGATGGGCGGCAGCCTGCCGATCTCGTCGATCGGCGAGGTGCTGGGCGCGCCGTTCGTGATCGCGCCGATCGTCAATGCCGACAACAACCAGCACGCGCCGAACGAGAACCTGCGCATGAAGGAATTCCGGCGCGGGATCGCGCTGTATGCGGCGCTGCTCGCGGCCGCCGGCAGCGGCTGGTAGCAAAGGCGTCCCCACTATTCGCCAGCGTGAAAGCGGATCGCGAGGCCGCCACCGGCCGCCAGGCCGAGTTTCCATGCGTCGCCGCGACGGGCCGGACGTTTCTCGATCGCAATGGACGATGGCCGCATGCGCCAGTCTGCATCGTCGCCGTCGCGGTAGATCTCGGCCGTGTAGGCCCGACCGGCGTCGAGGAAATCGAGCATTACGTCCAGCGTGCGTGCGTTCTCGTCGGTGACGGCGCCGAGATACCAGTCCTCGCTGTCGCGATCCTTGCGCGCGATCGCCACGTAGTCGCCGACCTCGCCGGCGAGGACATGGGTCTGTGCCCAGTCGACCGGCACATCGCGGATGAACCGGAAGGCGCCCGCGTGCTTCGCATAATTCTCCGGCAGGTCCGCCGCCATCTGGATCGGGCTGTAGATCACGACATAGAGCGCGAGTTGCTTCGCGAGCGTCGACTGGATTCGCTGCCCGCCACGGCCGGTGAGCGACACGATGCCCGGGGTGAAATCCATCGGGCCGGCGAGCATGCGCGTGAAGACGAGGTTCGCCTCGTGCTCGGGTGGATTCGGCGGTTGGCCCCAGGCGTTGTACTCCATTCCGCGCGCGCCCTCGCGCGACACCCAGTTCGGGTATGTGCGCCGCAGTCCCGTATCCTTGATCGGCTCGTGCGGATTCACCGCGATGTGCCGTTTCGCGGCCTCGGTGACGACCCGCAGGTGGTGCCGCGACATGAACTGGCCGTCATGCCACTGGTAGCTGATGCGGCCGTTCTCCGCGGCGCGGATGCCGCCGGCGTCGGCGACGTATCCGGTCTTCACGCTGTCGATGCCGAGCCGCGCATACAGGTCGAGCGCGGGCTCGAGCTGCGATTCGTACCGGGCGACATTGCCCGCGGTCTCGTGATGACCGACGAGACGAACGCCGCGTTGGCGCGCATAGGCGGCGACGGCTTCGAGGTCGAAGTCCGGCGCCGGTTCGGTAAAGCTGAAGTCGCCGCCGTCCGCGAACCAGTCGCCATCCCAGCCGCGGTTCCAGCCCTCGATGAGCACGCCGCGGAAGCCGTTTGCGGCGGCGAAGTCGATGTAGCGCCTGGCGTTCGCGGTCGTGGCGCCATGACGCGGCCCCATCGCCCAGCTCTCCGTGTCGAGGTGCAGCGACCACCAGATGCCGACGTATTTGTAGGGCTTGAACCAGCTCACGTCGCCGAGCGCGTTCGGCTCATTTAAATTGAGAACGAGGCTGGACTCGTACAGGGCGCTGGCAGTCGGCGCGATCTGGATCGTCCGCCAGGGGGTCGCGAACGGCGCGGTCCGGCGGACCGGCGGGCCATCGGCCGCCGGAGCGAGCGTCACCCTCAGGCGCTGACCTGCGACGGGCGCAGCATCGCCGCTGCGCCGCAGCCACATCGCGGCGTAGTCCACAAGCGCCGCCTCGTGAAAAGCGAGGTGCAACCCGCTTTCCGTGCGCAGCGTGATCGGCGTATGCGCCTGCCCGACCTCGGCGAGCGGCGTTTTCTGGTACAGGTACTCGTACCGGTTCCACTCGCCCGCGGGGATCCACCAGGCCGTGGCCGGCTCCGCGACGGCGAACTCGGTCAATTCCTCGACGATGCCGACGTCGCGCAGCGCCTCCTGGGCCGGGAACTCGTAGCGGAAGCCCACGCCGTCATCGAAGGCGCGAAACAGCACGTGGAGCCGCCTGCCGCCCGCGCGCTTCTCGACGAGGCGGACGCGCAGTTCCTGATGGCGGTCGCGGACGAAACGGCGCTCGCCCCAGGGTTGCTCCCAGGTCCGGTCGTGGATCTTCCGTTCCACGCCCTCGAGCCGGAAACCGCGCTCGAGTTTCGGGCAGTCTGACAGGATGAAGCCCAGCCGCGAATCCGCGATGACCGGCGCGCCCGCGCGCGCGATCCGGTAGCCCGGTCGTCCGTCGGCGTCGAGCGTCACGGACACCGTGAGCGTGCCGCCCGGCGAGTCGAGCGATGCGATGGTTTCGCCGCGGGCGATGCCGGCGACGAGCAGCAGGGAGAGGAGCGGAATGCAGGCGCGACACATGCCGATCCCGACGAGGCTAGCAGGAAGCCGGAACGCTGCCCGGGGACTGCAAACGTTTTCATGCCATGCAATCGTATGCATTCATTGCGGCTTCCCGCGACCGCCCTCTAGGATCAGGCGCCGACCGCGATCGGCGTCACATCGCTTATGGGGGACCAAGGTCATGGCCAAGCGCATGCCTGCCAGCCGGGACACATTCACATCAAAAGGAATGCCACGGAACCTGCTGCGCGTGGCAGTCGCCACGGCGCTGGTCGCCGCCGCGCTGCCGGCTGCGGCGCAGGAGCAGCTGGAAGGCGTCGTCGTCACCGGCATCCGGGTTGGCGTCGAGAATGCAATCGAAACCAAGCGCCAGTCGATGAGCATCGTCGAGGCGATCTCTGCCGAGGACATCGGCAAGCTCCCCGACACCAGCATCGCCGAGTCCATCTCGCGCCTGCCGGGGCTGACCTCGCAGCGTGCCGAAGGCCGCGCATCCGCCATCAGCCTGCGCGGGACCGACCCAGGGTTCACGACCGCGCTGCTGAACGGGCGCGAACAGGTCAGCACCGGCGACAATCGCAGCGTCGAGTTCGACCAGTACCCCTCCGAGCTCCTGAGCTCGGTGGTCGTCTACAAGACGCCGGACTCGCAGCTCGCAGCCCAGGGGCTCGCGGGCACCATCGATATGCGCACGATACGGCCGCTTTCATACGGTCAGACGGCGATCGCGCTCAACCTGCGCGGCGAGCAGAACTCGAACGACAACCTCGGCGCGGACGCCGACGACCAGGGCTACCGCGCGAGCTTCTCGTACATCGACCAGTTCATGGACGGGCGCGTCGGCATCGCCTTCGGCTACGCGCACCTGGATTCGCCGCTGGCGACGCGGGGTTACGGCACCTACGAGCCGTGGAACCCCTCCGGCGGCGGCGACCTCGCATTCGACTGCCCGGGCGGCAATGCGGACGCGTGCCAGAATAATCCAGGCGTGGCGCCCGGCCAGTTCGCGACCAATGGCATCAAGGTCCGCGCCGACATGGGCTCGACAGAACGCGACGGTGTCATGGCGACGCTGGAGTTCCAGGCGAGCGACAGCTACCACGGCATCATCGATCTCTATTACTCGACGATGGAGCAGACCAACAACGCGCGCAGTCTCGAGGTGAATCTCGGCGGCTACCCGGCGCCGTGCTGCGTGCCCGGTCCGTTTCCGGACGGCACCGTCTTCGGCTACTCCGACACCACGATCGAGAACGACACGGTCATCGCCGGCACGCTGAACAACGTCGTGCCCTTGGCGCGCAACTTCCTGTTCACGACCGAGGACGAGATCCTCGCGGGCGGCTGGCGCAACGAATTCCAGCTGGGCGACGCCTGGATGATGGTCGCGGACATCAGCTACTCCAAGGCGGAGCGTGACCAGCTCCAGCCCGAGATCAACGCCCAATATGGGCCGAGCGTCGTCTTCGACACCGGCACGTTCGAGCTGCGCGGCAACAGCAGCATGCCGTCGCTCTCGTTCGACCTCGACTACACCGACCCGACGCAGGTCCTGGTCGGGCCGACGATCTACGGCTCCGGCTACACCAAAAAGCCTCACGTGGAGGACGAGCTGAGCGCCATGCGCCTCGACTTCGAGCGCGAGGGCGAGATGGGCTGGTTCGGGGGCGGGGCCTTCGGCATCCTGTACGCCGACCGCACCAAGGAGAAGACTTCGCCGGAATCCGGCCTGGGCACGATCGGCGGCGCCGCCTATCAGATCGCGGACGAATTCCTGCTGCGTCCCACCGATCTCAACTACGCGGACGCAGGCGAAGCGCTCGCGATCGACGTCAACGGCGTGCTGGCCGAATACTTCAACCCGGTCGTCTTTGGCGATCCGACTCAGCCTGGCTTCGCCTACCTCGCCGGCAAGTTCTGGGACGTCTCCGAGGAAGCCTGGACCGGCTACGTGCGCGGAAACCTCAACCATACGCTCGGCAATGGCGTCGAGATGCGCGGCAACATCGGCCTGCAGGTCATCGCGACCGACCAGAGCTCTTCGTCGTTCTTCATCGCCAATGGTGGCCAGGTCGGGACGCAGACCGACGGCAAGTCGTATACCGATGTCCTGCCGCAGGTTAATTTCGCCTTCCTTCTGGAGAACGATCAGACGGTGCGCATCGGCCTCGCCAAGGAGATGGCCCGGCCGCGCATGGACCAGCTCAAGGCCACCGAGGAGAGCGGCTACAATTTCGGCACCGGCGAAGTCGGCGGCTCGGGCGGCAACGCGCGTCTCGATCCCTGGCGTGCCTACGCCTTCGACATTTCGTACGAGAAGTACTTCGCCGATCGCGGCGGGATCTTCTCGGTCGCCGGGTTCTACAAGGACCTGCGCAGCTACATCTACACGGAAACGGATCCCGATCACGACTTCTCGTACCTGCTGGACGTGACGCCCCCGGGGCTGTTCGCGCCGGGCGTCACGCCGGACACGACCGGACCTTTCTCGCGGCCGGTCAACGGCCAGGGCGGCTATCTCTGGGGCCTCGAACTGGCGACCTCGCTCCAGTTCGGCAGGTTCTCGGAGGCGCTCGAGGGCTTCGGCGCGATCCTCTCGTACTCGTTCACCGAAAGCGACATCGCGATCCCGGGCTCGATCAGTTCGGTCGCGAACGACAGCATCCCGCTGCCGGGCCTGTCCGAAGACGTGTGGAATGCGACGCTCTACTACGAGAAGCACGGCTTCTCGGCCCGCATCGCGACACGCTTCCGCTCGGAGTACATCGGCGAAGTCACGAACTTCGCGAACGAGCGCGGCCTGCGCTACGTGGACGACGATATGATCACCGACGCGCAGCTCGCCTACGCGTTCGGAGAAGGCGCGCTCGACGGGCTGCAGCTCCTGTTCCAGGTGAACAACCTGACCAACGAGCCGTACATCGCCTACTCGGTGAACAAGTCGCGACTCCTGGACTACCAGGAGTACGGCACGCAGTACCTGGTGGGGGCGAACTACCGCTTCTGAGCGGCGGGCGGCCCGAGCAGGAACTCGAGCGGCACGGCGAGGCGCGCACGCCAGGCGCGCTCATCGTGCGCCGCCCCGACATCCGTATAGGTGAGGAAGTCCCGGCCTTCGCGCCAGCCGGCGGCGCGCAGCATGGCATCCATCCGCCGCTGATAGGGCGCGTAGCCGGCGTCGAGCGTCGCCGTTCCGTGGTCGAAGTAGAAGCGGTTGCGGCCGCGCGCGGGCAGATGCCGCGCGAGGTACTCCGCGACGATCCCGTCGCCGAGCGGCCAGTGAACCGACACGCAGCCCGCGGCGCCGAACACGTCCGGGTACTCCGTGACCGCGTAGAGCGAGATAAGCGCGCCCATGCTCGAGCCCATGATCGCGGTGTCGTCACGGCCCGGCAGCGTCCGGTAACTGGCGTCCACGTGGGGCTTCAGCTCCTGCACGATGAACCGCAGGTAATCGTCCGAGACGATCTCCTGCCTGCTCATCCAGGCCATGTCGGGCCAGTCGTCCGGAACGCCCGACTCGGTGATCGCTTTCGCGGGCATGTATTCTGCGAAGCGCTTCGGCGTATTCCAGATGCCGACGACGATGGCCTCGCGCACGCGACCCTCGGCGGCGAGCCGCGTGATTGCCTCGTCGAGCCCCCAGTCGACGCCGATGTAGGAGAGGGCGGGGTCGAACAGGTTCTGCCCGTCATGCATGTAGAGGACCGGATAGCGGCGCGACGGATCCTGCCCATAGGACGGCGGAAGCCAGACGTCGACGCGCCGCGCGTCCACGTGGTGCGACTCGAAGCGCTCGACCGTCTTCAGGGTCCCGGTCACGCCGGCAGGCACCGGCGGCGCGCCCGAGAGCTCGAGAATCGTTGCGCTTTCGGCCGGCAGCACGATGCCGGATGAAAGCGGGAACTCGCGGCCGGTGAGCACGTCCCGCGCGTGCGTGTTCTGGCCGATGGACTCCGCGAAGCGCGCGGTCTCGAGCCGCCGCCCGGCATCCGTCTTGTTGAAGGCGATCATCAGGAGCTGGCGCGAATCACGGCGGAAATACACATAGGTGCCGTCCGCCGGCGCGTACTGCGTCATCGCTCCGGCGTGCACGGCGCTCGCGCCCTTGCGCCAGGTGAGCAACCGGCGCAGGAAAGTCTGCGCTTCCAGCGCGTCCGGATCGAGGCCCCGGCCCTCGGCCGCATCCGCCGTATCGCCGGGCCAGCCGCCCGGGAAGTCCTGGCGGATGACGCCGTGCGCGTCGGTGCCCGGGTTCGCCATGAGGATCTCGGAGCCCCAGGTGAACTGCGGCGCGCCGCGGACAGTCGCGAAGAACACCATCGCCATCCGTGTTCTCGCGCGGCTCGCACCGAGCTGCGTATGAATCCGGCTCATGTCGTGGTTATCCGCGAAGACAACGAGCCGGTTCGGATCCGCATAAAGGAAGTCGTCCGCAAGCGCCTGATAGATGCGCAGCAGTCCCGTCTCGCGCCCTTCGGGCTCCATGAGCGCGCGCATGAAGCCGTTCTGCAACGGGAAGTCCATGAGGGACACCGGCGGCGGTGACGGCTGCTCGCCGGGCGGCGGCCCCTGCTGCCAGCGCGAGACGATCGCGGGATCGACGCTCCATTCCTCGCCGACGATCGTGAGGGCCGGGTATTCCTCGAGCACGCGATCGCGCCACTGCGCGAGGAAGGCGCGGTCGGAGTACGGCAGCGTGTCGACGCGCAGGCCCGAGAGCCCCGCGGTTTCGATCCACCAGATCGTGTTCTGTATGAGATAGGTCGCGAGCTGCGGATGGCGGTGGTTGAGATCCGGCATCGCCGGCACGAACCAGCCGTCGGCGAAGGCCGCCAAATCGGCCTGCGAGGCATGGGGATCCCAGAGCGTCTCGCGCCGGTGCGTCGTACCGACGAACCGCCCGCCGTGGTTGATCCAGTCGGGATCGGGCAGGTCGTCCATCCACCAGTGCCGTGAGCCGCAGTGATTCAGGATGACGTCCATGACGAGCCCGATGCCGCGCGCGCGGCCTTCGGCGCCGAGCCGCGCATACAGCGTGTTGTCTCCGAGGCGCGGGTCGACTCGGTAGAAGTCGGTGATCGCGTAGCCGTGGTACGAGCCGCGCGGCTGGTTACTTTCCAGCACCGGGTTGAGCCAGAGCTGCGTGAAGCCCATGCCCGCGATGTAATCGAGGCGTGCGCGCAGGCCCTTGAGGTCGCCGCCGTGGCGTCCATCGGGATCCGCACGGTTTGCGCGCTCGGCGAGGCCGGGCACGCTGTCGTTTGACGGGTCGGCGTTCGCGAAGCGGTCCGGCATCGCGAGATAGAGCGCATCGGCGGGCCCGAAGCCGCGACGATCCGCGGAGCCGGCCTCTCGCGCCAGAAGCTCGTATTCGTGCGTGAGGACGGCGCGCCCGCCGCGGCGAAACTCGACTTCGAAGCGCCCGGGCTTTGCGTCGGGCGCGAGGAGCAGGTCGAGAAAGAGGTAATTCGCGCTGGCCGTGCGGATGACGCTGCGCAGCCTGACGCGCGGGTCGTCAATGGCCGGCTCGAGTGCGGCGACATCCTCGCCGTGCACGAGGAGCTGCAGCCGCGCGTTCTTCATCCCGGCCCACCAATGCGCGGGCTCGATGCGATCGATGCGCGGGCCTGCCGCTGCAGCCGCAACGGAAACGAGGCCGAGGGCGATCAGGAACAGCAGGCGGCGCATGCGGATCAGCGGCTGAAGACGAGCGCCGCGAAGAATGCGCAATGCGCCGGCACCGTCACGCTGCCCCGCGCGAGCGTCGAAGGCGCGAAGCCGTGCCCTGAAAGCGGCTCGAGCGTGCCGGGCACGGGAATGCGAATGTCGGCGGCTTGAGCACCGAAATTGAAGCAGGCGAGGATGCCCGAGCCCCCGTGCTCGCGCAGGAACACGAGCGTCCCTTCGGGCGAGGCGAAGAGACGGATGCCGCCGCCGCGCAGGACCGGCTGCCCGCGCCTCCATCGCACGAAGGCGCGGTAGGCATTGAGCACCGAATCCGGTGCATTTTCCTGCCGGTTCACCGCGAGTGCGCGGTGCTCGGCCGGGATCGGCAGCCAGGAACGGCCGCCGGTGAATCCGCATTCCGGCTCATGGTCGTTCCACGGCATCGGCGTGCGGCAGCCGTCGCGGCCCTTGAACATCGGGAAGAACG
Organism: uncultured Steroidobacteraceae bacterium; assembly: GCA_964412975.1. Lineage (GTDB taxonomy): Bacteria > Pseudomonadota > Gammaproteobacteria > Steroidobacterales > Steroidobacteraceae > SCUD01. The sequence continues at coordinate 7,215 of CAYPQX010000051.1, read as the reverse complement.
CGAGGCCATAAGGATCCTGCAGCACCGCGTCCGGCAGTTCCGCCTCCGTGAGGCCGAGTTCCTCGCCCTGGTAGCTGCATGCGGTGCCACGCAGCGACAGCAGCAGCGCATTGAACAGCTTGGCGCGCGTCGTGCCGCCCGTGCCATCGGACCAGCGCGATGCGACCCGGGCGACGTCGTGATTGCCGATCGCCCAGCAGGGCCAGCAGTCGTGGCAGCGCGCGACCAGCGTGCCGACGACCTCGCGGATGTGCGCGGTCGAGAACTCGTCGACCAGCAGCTCGAAGTTGTAGGCCATATGCAGCCGGCGGCCGCCCGACGTGTACTGCACTATCGCTTCGATGGCGTCCTCGGCGGAGACCTCGCCGAGGGAGACCGCGGGCGTGTAGCGATCCATCAGCCTGCGCAGCGACTCCAGGAACGCGTGGTTCTGCGGTTGCGTGTTGTCGTAGAGATGGACCTGATACGCGTAGGGATTGTCGACGCGAAAGCCGCGTCCTCTGCGCTCCGCCACCGGCTTCGGGGGGTTGTCGCGCAGCAGCGGGTCGTGAAAACAGAAGTTGATCGCATCGAGGCGGAAGCCGTCGACGCCACGGGCCAGCCAGAACTCCGCTTCCTCGAGCATTTGCGCAGCGACGACGGGGTTGTGGTAGTTGAGGTCCGGCTGGCTGACCAGAAAGTTGTGCAGGTAATACTGCCCGCGGCGGGGTTCCCACTGCCATGCGGAACCGCCGAAAATCGAAAGCCAGTTGTTTGGCGGCGTGCCGTCCGGCCCGGGTTCGGCCCAGACGTACCAGTCGGCCTTCGGGTTGTCGCGGCTGCCGCGGCTCTCCTGGAACCACGCGTGCTGGTCCGACGTGTGATTCAGCACCTGGTCGATGATGATCCGCAATCCGCGCTCGTGCGCGGCCGCGACCAAGCGATCGAAGTCCTCGAGCGTGCCGAACAGCGGGTCAACCTGGCGGTATGCGCTGACGTCGTAGCCGAAGTCCTTCATCGGCGACTTGAAGAACGGCGAAAGCCAGATCGCGTCGACGCCGAGGCTCGCGATGTAGTCGAGCTTCGCGAGCACGCCGGCGAGGTCGCCGATGCCGTCGCTGTTGGTGTCGGCGAAGCTGCGCGGGTAGACCTGGTAGATCACGGCGCCGCGCCACCAGTTCAGGTCGGCAATGGCAGCGGGCGCCGGGGTCGCGGCAGGCTCCGTGTCGCTGCGCTCGGGTATCTGCAGCATGCTCAATTCTTTGCGATTGCCCGGCGCCCGGTCGACTGAATACGATTGCATCGCGTTGTGCCGTCCGGGACCGGGCGCGAGACTCGAACATGCGCGAAAAACCGGCGCTCGGATTCTGGCAAATCTGGAACATGAGCTTTGGGTTCCTCGGAATCCAGGTCGGATTCGCGCTGCAGAACGCCAACGTTAGCCGCATCTTCCAGTCGCTCGGCGCCTCGATCGACGACCTGCCCGTGCTGTGGCTCGCTGCGCCGGTTACGGGTCTGCTGGTGCAGCCGGTGATCGGCTACATGAGCGACCGCACCTGGAATCGGCTCGGCCGGCGCCGGCCGTACTTCCTCGCCGGCGCCGTCGTGGCGACGCTCGCGCTGGTCGCGATGCCGAACAGCCCGGCACTGTGGATTGCGGCCGGGCTCCTGTGGATGCTCGACGCATCGATCAACGTGTCGATGGAGCCGTTCCGGGCGCTGGTCGGCGACATGCTGCCGGACCGCCAGCGCTCGTTCGGCTTTGCCATGCAGAGCCTGTTTATCGGCGTCGGCGCGGTCGCGGCCTCGGCCTTGCCGTGGATACTCGCGAACTGGGCCGGAATGACGAACGTCGCGGCCGAAGGCGCCATCCCGGACAGCGTGAAGTGGGCATTCTACATCGGCGCCTTTGCCTTCATCGTCGCGGTGTCCTGGACGGTCTTCACGACCCGCGAATACTCGCCCGCGCAGTTCGCTGAGTTCCACGCGCAGCATGCGACGGGCGCGACATCGCCGCCGGCGGTGAGCCGCAGCGCCTGGCAGTACCGTGCCTGGGGCACGGCCTGGATCCTCGCGGGGAGCCTGTTCAGCGTCGCTGTCGCCTTGTTCGGCTGGGACCGGCAGCTGCACGTGCTCGGTGTCGGCGGCGCCGCTTTCGGATTACTCCAGCTCGCGGCCGCGTGGCTGCAGTCCTGGGGCCGGACGGCGGATGCGCTGTACTGCATCATGAACGATCTGTTCCTGATGCCGCGCACGATGCGCCGGCTCGCGCTGGTGCAGTTCCTGTCCTGGTTCGGCCTGTTCGCGATGTGGATCTACACGACCTCCGCGGTGACGAGCCGCCACTACGGCACGACCGACGCGGCCTCCGCGGCGTTCAACGAGGGCGCGAACTGGGTGGGCGTATTGTTCGCCGCTTACAACGGCTTCGCCGCGCTCGCGGCGCTCCTCATTCCGCTCCTGGCGCGCACGATCGGGCGACGCTGGGCTCACCTCTTCAACCTCTCGCTCGGCGGCGCCGGCCTGATCTCGTTCCTGTTCATCGACGACCCGAAGTTGCTGCTGCTCGCGATGGCCGGCGTCGGCATCGCCTGGGCCTCGATCCTCTCGCTGCCTTACGCCATGCTGTCGGGCGCCGTGCCGCCGGCGAAGATGGGCATTTACATGGGCATATTCAATTTCTTCATCGTGATCCCGCAGATCCTGGCTGCCAGCGTGCTCGGTCTCATCGTGCGCGTCGTGTTCGACGGCGAGAGCATCTACGCGCTCGCCGCCGGCGGCGCGCTGATGATCCTGGCGGGGCTGGCGACGCTCAGGGTCGACGACCATGGAGATGCCGGACGGTGAGGAGCAGCGCGCGCGCGGGCTGGCTGGCGGCCGCGCTCGTCGGCGCGCAGGGAGCCGCTGGCGCGCCGCCGGCCGGGTACTACGGGACCGCCGAGCCCTTTGCATCGGAAGCCGTGTATTTCGTGCTGACCGACCGCTTCGTCAATGGCGATCCCGCGAACGACCACCGCGAACAGGGCGGAGCAAACCGCACGTTCGACCGCCCACTCACCGGCGCGAACGGCGTGCCCGACAACATCGGCTACCTGGGCGGCGATTTCCGCGGAATCCTCGAGCACGCGGATTACATCCACGGCATGGGCTTCACGGCCGTCTGGATCACCCCGATCGTCGACAATCCGGACGAGGCCTTCACCGGCGGCTTCCGCATCGGCGAGGCCTTCTTCGCGGACCGCGGCAAGACCGGCTATCACGGCTACTGGGGCGTCGATTTCTACCGGGTCGACGAGCACCTCGAATCGGAGGGACTCTCGTTCGCGGAGTTCACGCGCCGCATGCGCGAGGAGCACGGCCTCAAGATCGTGCTCGACATCGTCGCAAACCACGGCTCGCCATCCTTCACGATGCCCGCCGACCAGCCGAAGTTCGGCGAGATCTACGACCGCGCTGGCAGGCTCGTGGCAGATCACCAGAATCTGCCGCCGGAAAAACTCGATCCCGCGAACCCGCTGCACCGCTTCTTCCACCGCGAGCCCGACCTTGCCGAGCTCTCCAACTTCGACGATACGAATCCTGCGCTGATGGACTACCTCGTCGGGGCGTACCTCCAGTGGATTGACCAGGGCGCCGCCGCCTTCCGGATCGACACGATCCGCCACGTGCCGGACGCTTTCTGGCGCGAGTTCGCGGCGCACATCCGCGCGCGCCACCCGGGATTCTTCATGTTCGGCGAGCACTTCGACTACGACGCCCGCAAGATCGCCACGCACATGCTCCCGGAGAACGGCGGCGTGAGCGTGCTGGACTTCCCCGGGCAGGCCGCCATGGCCGAGGTATTCGCGAAACCGGGCAGCGACTACGCGCGCATGCTGGAGGCCCTGCACCTCGAGGATGGCGTCTACCGCAATCCGTACGAGCTGATGTCGTTCTACGACAACCACGACATGGCGCGGCTCGCCGCCACCGAGGACGGCTTCATCGACGCGAACAACTGGCTCTTCACCGCGCGCGGCATCCCGGTCGTGTACTACGGCTCGGAGATCGCGTTCATGGCCGGCACCAAGGAGCACGAGGGCAACCGCAACTACTTCGGGCCGGAGAACATCGCGCGGGCCCGCAACGGTCCAATCCACGCGGCGCTCGCGCGCATCGCGGCCGTGCGGCGAGCCTCGCCCGCCCTGCAGCGCGGCCTGCAGCTAAACCTCGAACTCACCGGCGACCGCGCGGCCTTCCTGCGCGTCTACGAGCGCGGGGACGTCGCCGAGACCGCGCTCGTGCTGCTCAACAAGGGAGAGGCGACCGCGCGTTTCGTGATCGGGTGCCGGCTCGACGCCGGCGACTGGCGCGACGTGACGGGTGACGAGACGGTTGCGGTCCAGGCAGATGTGCCGCTCGCGCTCGAGGTGCCGGCGCACGGCGTGCGCGTACTGCTGCGCGCGGGTCGCATCGGCGATCCGGCGCTGCGCGCCGAGCTGGACCGGCAAATGAAAGCGCTTGCCGATGGAACCGGCGGCTGAATCTTCTCAGCGCGCGCCGCAGGAGGCGCGTATCACGAGCTCCGGCGCGATCAGCGTGGATTCGACGGGTTGGCCCTCGACCAGCCGGATGAGGTTCTCGACCAGGAGCTCGCCGGCGTGGCGCGTGTCCTGGCGGACGGTCGTGAGCGGCGGATTGAAGTCGGCTGCGGAGAGGATATCGTCGAAACCGACCACGGCGACGTCCTGCGGCACGGACACGCCGCGGTCCTGCAACGCGTGGATTACGCCCATGGCGATCAGGTCGCTGGCGGCGAACACGCCGTCGAATGGGACGCCGGAATCAAGCAGCGTGAGCCCCGAGCGGTAGCCCTCGGCTTCAAGGCTATGCGCTTCGGCGTGCAGCTGCGGCGCCGGCGCCAGGCCCGCGTCCTCGAGCACGTCGACGAAACCGCGATGGCGCAGCTGGAACTCCGGCGATCCGTCGGTCGCCGCGCCTGCGAAGGCGATGCGCCGTCGGCCCTGGCGCAGGAGGTGCTCCGTGGCGAGTCTTGCGCCGCGGGCGTTGTCGCAGCAGACGTAGTGCCCGGGCAGGTTCTCGACCACCGGTCCCCAGATGACGAAATGCGACTCGGTTTCCGCAAGATGCCGAAGCCGCTGCGCGTATTTCAGATAGTCGCCGTAGCCGAGCAAGATCATGCCGTCGGCGCGATTCGAGAGCTCGTAATCCGAGTGCCAGTCGTCCGAGAGCTGCTGGAAAGACATCAGGAGGTCGAAGCTGCGACGCGCCGCGGCACGCGCGATGTGGCCGATCATCGAAAGGAAGAAGGGGTTGATCTGCGCCGCTTCCGGGGACTCCTCGAACAACAGGAGCGCGAGCGTGCGGCTGCGCCGGGTGCGGAGCCCCGCGGCGCTGCGGTCCGTGCGGTAATGCAGTTCGCGCGCGATCTCCTGGATACGCGCGCGCGTCTCGGGCTTGACCAGCGGACTGTCGCGCAGCGCGCGCGAGACCGTGGCCTGCGAGACCTGCGCCAGCTGAGCGACTTCGAGCGAGGTGAGTTTCGGCGTCTTCACGAATCGGTGAGCCTGCGGACAGCGTCCGCAAAAGTCCAGCGCGGAGAGGCCGACGGTCCAAACTGCCCCGGCGCCGCATTGCGCCCGGCGCCCCGGGGTCTGCCGCGCGGAATGCCGGTCCCATGCTCGCCGGCTACGTCGGCGGCGATACCGGCACCGCCTGCGGTGGATGCAGCCATCGCATCAGGAAATAGACCGGCAGGCCGGCGAGCGCGAGCCCGAGCGCCCACAGGAACGGCTCGGCGCCGACGCCGATGAAGGCGAAGATCGAGAAAGCCGTGCCGCCGATGCCGAACAGCCAGGCGTGACGCGGCACGTTGCCGGGGCTGCGCCGCCACAGCCATAGCAGGCCGAGCGAGCAGGCCAGGTAGATCGGCAAATTGGCGGCCGTGACGACGATGCTGAGGAAGGTGAATCCCTCGACCAGCGTCTTGCTGTAATTCATCAGCGCCACGCCGGTCGCGAGCAGGCCGGCCAGAAGCAGCGCGGGCCCGGGCGCGCCGAAACGGTTGCTGTTGGCGAACACCGCCGGCAACAGTCGCCGCGAAGCCAGCGTCCGGGTCAGCTCGCCGACCACCAGGGTCCAGCCGTTCAGGCAGCCGAGGCCGCTGATGACGACGAACAGCGCAAGCCAGCGGCCGTTTCCGGCGCCGAGCAGCCGGTCGAGCACGTCCACGAACGGCGCGTTGGATGCCGCCAGCGTTTCCTGCGGCACCAGCAGCGTCGAGACCGCCGTGACGGCGATGTATACCGCGGCGGTCAGCAGCGTGCCGACCAGCGTCGCGCGCGGAATGGTGAACTCGGGATTTTTCACGCGGCCGGCCGGGACGGTCGCGGATTCGAGGCCGAGCATCGCGAACAGCGCGATCGTCGAGGCCGCCATCGTGGACGACAGCGTGATCGGTTGCGTCGGGATATGTTCGGTGTAGGCCATCGGATCCGCGACCAGCATCCACGCGCCGAGCAGTATGACGAGCGCCAGCGGCACGAGCTTGAGCGCGGCGGTCAGCACTTGCACCCGCCCGCCGCTGCGCGCGCCAAACCAGTTGATGACGACGAACAGCCACACGAGACCTGCGGCGAGCACGGCCGGTGGCACGACCGAAAGCTGTGGCGCGACGCCCGTCAGGTAGCCTGCGGCCCCGACGGCGAGCGCCGCGTTCGCGACCCAGATTGCGATCCAGTAACACCACATCGCGGCAAAGGCGACACCCTCGCCGAGCGTCTCCCGGACGTATCCGAACGGGCCGTCCGCGCCGGGCATGCGCCGCGCCAGCGTCGCGAATACCAGCGCGAGCATGGCGCAACCGAGCACCGTCGCGCCCCAGCCGAGGAAGGCATTGAATCCGAACGGCGCAAGCGAGGCGGGCAGCACGAAGATGCCCATGCCGATCATGTTGCCGACGACCAGCGCCGTGCACATCCAGAAGCCGAGCTGACGCGTGCCGGCAGTCATCGGGCGTCTCCCGGGACCAGTTCGCCTTCCTTGATGACGCCGGCCACATGTCGCAGCCGTTCGATGTCGGCGAGCGGATCGCCGTCCACCGCGATCAGGTCGGCGAACTTGCCGGGCGCGATGGATCCGAGTTCCTGGCTGCGGCCGAGCGAGGCTGCCGCATCGATCGTTGCGGATCGGATCGCGCCGAGCGGCGTCATGCCGTGCCGCGCCATGTAGGTGAAC
>CAYPQX010000050.1:0-8035 GCA_964412975.1 uncultured Steroidobacteraceae bacterium | reverse complement strand
GATGACGGCTTCGGGTTTCTCGCTTGCGCGTTCGAACTGCGTGTACACGGCACCGGAATCGAGGCGCTGGCCGTGACCGGTGCCGAGGCGGGACTCTTCGCGGGCGCTGCCGGCGTATTGGCCCGCCGATTTTTGCGCCGGGGCGGGGGCGGCATCGGCTGAAGCGGCCGATTCGCGCTCGAGCGTGGCCGCATGGACGAACTCGCGGAACAGCGCGACCCCGATGACACCGACATTGTCGGGGCGGCCCGTCCGGGCCGCGTAGGAATCGGGCAGCGCGGTGAAATAGAAGGCCGCAACCTCGTCCATGCTCTTGCGCCAGCCGTCGATCTCGAGCCGACCGTAGGCATCGACCACGTAGCCGCTCTGGTCGGGCGAGGCCGTGCGGCCGCTGATCACGTTGATGCCGTCCACGGAGGTGACGGCGAGCACACGGCCATGGCCGCGGTTGCGGATCCGGATCTCGTACTCGTGGCCGGGCTCCCCGGCGACATGGCGTTCGCCCTCATGCCAGTAGACGGGCAGTACCCGGCCGCTTTTCCGGTCGTAGATCTCGACGTCCACGGGCTGTCCGGCCAGGGCGACGAGGGGTAGGAGGAGGGCCGCAACAGCCGTGGCCCGGAGCGTGTTCAGGTTCATGGAGGTCTCCGATTTCAGGGTGGCTGCAGGGTCTAACGCTCGCTGGCTTTCGGGCGGGTTTGTATATACAATTAGTATTGCATTGAGGCTGGATTGGATGCACGAGGCAGGCCCATGAAGAAGGGATTTTTCTCACGGTTCGCACGGCCGAGGCAGGTCGAGATCCTGGCTCCGGGCGTTGTGCCACGCGCCGAAGCGGCCGCGGCAGCCGCCGCCGAGGTCGCCGAAATCGTCAAGGGGATCGCCCGCAAGGGCCTGCCCAAATCGCCCCGAAAAGCGCCGATTTCGCTCCGCGTGGATCCCGAGGTTCTCGACTGGTTCAAGGCCCAGGGACCGGGCTATCAGACGCGTATCAATGCGGTACTGCGGGCCTTCATGGAGGCGGCCGCGTAGGCAGATCCCGCCCAAGTAGTCGCCGCAAACCCTGTTTTCGGTTCCTTCCCTCAAGTTTTTCCAAAACCATTCGCTTACGGAAAAATCGGATGCGTATTCACATCCGAAAAGTGCCGTTTATTTTGGCTTGGCGGCTCATATCCCGCGTGCTCCAGGCATGCGACCAGCCGCGCTCTGGCTGCGCCGGGACGCCGCTCGTGGGCCGCGTCGGGTACCTAAGCTGGGCCGATGAAAATCGCACTGCTGCCTTTGCTGTTCCTGCCCCTTCCCGCCGCCGGGGCGGGCTTCGTTGAGGCGGTCGAAACCAGGCAGATCACGGGCCTCGAGAACACCTACCCAGCCTGATCGCCGGATGGTTTGACGATCGTATTCGAGTCGATCCGCGACGGTCCCGATGCCGACATCTTCGTCATGAACGCCGACGGCACCGGGGTCGTTCCGCTGACCCGCAACGACGTGCCGGACGGGACGCCGGTCTTTACCCCGGATGGCCGCTTTGTCATCTACGCCTCCGAGCAGGACGGCAACCTCGACGTCTTCCGGATGAAGGCGGACGGGTCCGGGAAGCTCAACTTGACCCGCCATCCCGGGGCGGACGGACACCCCCGTATCAGCCCCGACGGGCGACGGATCTACTTCAACAGCAACCGCAGCAGCGACCCCGCGACTTTCTCCCGGGGAACCATGGACCGGGACCACAACCACGAGATCTACACGATGGATATGGAGGGTGGGGATGTCCGGCGGGTGACCAACCTGCCGGACTGGGATACCTACCCGGCCGTCTCACCCGACGGGACCCAGTTACTGTGGCGGCGCATCGCGGCGACCGGGGGCAAGTCGGCCTCCGGGCGGAACTCGGAAGTATTCTGGATGAACCTGGCGACCGGGGAACAGCGAAACCTGACCAACCATCAGGCCTATGACGGCTGGCCGGCCTGGTCGCCGGATGGAAAGCGGATCGCCTTTGCCTCGAATCGCGCCAACGAGCGCTTCGAGGCCTTCGATGTTTATGTCGCTGAGGCCGCTGGCTCGAATCCGACGAGAGTCACCTTCGGTGACGGAATCGAAGGGCTGGGATCCTGGACCAAGCCCAGCTTCTCGGCGGACGGTCGACGGATTCTTTGCACGCGAACGGTCGGCTCGAGCGTGGACATCTTCATCATCACCCTCAACGCGCCGGGCGAGCCGCCGCGCGATCAGTAAGGCCGCCCGTCCTTGGGCGAATACCCGCCCGGCGATCCGGGCGCGTTCCAGCAGAGATCGACCTCCGGATACTGCGCGATGTCGGTCTCGTCGCGATTGCTGATCTCGAGATAAACGGCGGGCTTTGTCCCGCGATTGACGAGCTGATGGCCGTCACGGTGGCCCGCAGGAAATCCCGCGCACTGTCCCGCCCGGAGCGATTGCTCTCCCGCGTTCGTCACGAGTACGAGCTCGCCCGCGAGCACGTAGATGAGCTCGTCTTCCTGCGTATGCCAGTGACGCATCGAGGACGCGGCGCCCGGTCCGAGCGTCGTGTGATTCACCCCGATTTTCGTGAGCCCTGCCGCGTCGCCGAGCGCGCGTTTTTCGCGCGGCAGGACTTGTGAACGGAACGGCTCCGGGTAACCGGAACCCGTGTTTGCAGAGAGCTTTCCGAGTTCAATTGGCGCTGCAATGGAATTCATGGCCTTGTACCGTTATACGATGCCTATAAACATCTATTGTGGGCCCAATTGGCCCACGTGAGCGTAACATCGCCACCGCGTAGTGGGCGGAGACTCAACTCCGCCTCAAAAAAAACAACGAAGGCGAGGGAGATGATGAAGGTAAAAAACTGCGACATGGCCGCGGCGCTTTGCGCGCTCGCGCTCTTTGCCGCGGGGAATGCCCCCGCGCAGACGACGACCGTTCGCCCCGTGTACGTCACGGAGGTAAAAATGGGCACGGTCGTGGGCCAGTCGGGGCGCTCGATCATCGTCAAGCAGGACACGGGCAAGATCCATCGCTTCAGCCAGTCCGAGGTGGACGCGCGCGGCGTCCAGCTTTTCATGGACGACAAGCCGGTTCGGGTTTTCAACCTGAATGTCGGCGACCAGATTACGGCGAAGATCGTGACCGCCGGGGAGCCGGAGGAACTGACGGCGCAGCAGGTGGCGGCAGTGCTCGCGAATGAACCGCCGGTTGCAGCACCCGCCGCTGCTCCTGGCGACGCGAGCGCGGATGCCGCAACCGATGCCGCGTTGGCCGAGGAGCCGATGGCCGGGATGGCGCCCGCCGCGGAAGAGTCGGCAGCCGAGGAAGGGAGCAAACTCTGGATGTGGGCGCTCCTGATCGTCATCCTCGCCTTGATCATCTGGGTGGTTGCGCGTAACCGCGACAAGAACAAGAAGAAATCCCAGATGCCGTGCCGCCCGGGTCGCGACCGAGAGGTACCCCAGGCGGCGCGGTCTTCCACGATGCGCGGTATGATGTCTATAGACATCCGCTGGAGTTTGCCCGCTTGAACCGAAAGACACCCCAGACCGTAGCCCCGCCGCGCACCGTGCCACTGCGCAAGCGAGCCGAGATTGCGAGCAACTCGCGGGCGTTTCCGCGCATGAAGGTGGATGCGGTCCCGCGCACCGGCTGGGTGCGCGAGATCCGCACGGCGCTCGGGATTTCGCAGTCGCAGCTCGCCGCGCGCGCGGGCGTCTCGCGCGCGACGGTGCAGCAGATGGAACGAGCGGAGGGGAGGCGTCGAATTACGCTCGCGAGTCTCGATCGGCTCGCGCAGGCGATGGGATGCCAGGTCGCCATCGCGATCGTGCCGAAAGGCGGATCACTCGATGACCTGCGCCGGCGACAGGCGAATGTGCGTGCCGAGGCGCTCCTCAACGAGAAGCTGGAAGAAAGGCAGAAATCGGGCGCCTCCGCTCCGCGGCCGCGCGACCGGGAGCGCCGCAAGGAACGCCTGGTGGCGAAGCTTCTGCGGGGCAGCCCGCGCAAACTCTGGCGCTAGTTTCTCGCGGGCATAAAAAAACGGCGGCCGGGGAAACCCGGCCGCCGTCTCTCGACAATACCGTCGATCTTACGAAGAGGGCTGCTGTGAAGGAGCCGCGATCTGCGAGATCGCTTCCTTCAGTTTGGCCGCACCTTCCTCGTTCTTGCCTTCCGAACAGAGCTTCTCGCCTTCATCACGGGCCGACTTGGCCTGGCCGAGCTGCTCAGCCGTCGCGGCGACTGCCGCCTGGTCGTACTGCTGGACAAGCGCTGCGCAATCCTGGGTCGCCTGGACACTCTCTTCTGCGAAAGCAACCGGCGAGATCGCGAGCACGGCGCTCGCAGCAATCAGTGAATAACGAATGTTCATCTCTAAAGTCTCCTTAACACATTGGCCGCATCCGGCATGTGTCATGAGACACTATTTACGCTGAATTAGCTGATTGTGCCGTCTGCTTTCAGCGACAGAATTTCGTCTTCGCTGAGGCCGAGCTCGGCGGTGAGCACCGCGGCCGTGTGTTCGCCGAGGAGTGGAGGTGGATTCTTGTATTCGAGTGTATTGCGCGAGAAAACAAGGGGATTTCGGACCTGCGGCACTTGGCCGCCGAGGGAGTGGCGCAGGTCGAATCGCAGTTTTCGGTGTTGCACCTGCGCATCTTCGAAGACTTCCGCGAGGTTGTTGATGGGACCGCAAGGTACGTTTGCGCTTGTCAGCAATTTCAACCAAGTTTTCGTAGTCTTCCGCCGACATAGACTGTCGATCGTCGCGACGAGCGCCCGGCGGTTTTCGACGCGATCCGCGTTCGTGCGAAAACGCTTGTCGTCGGCGAGCGCGGTCTTCCCGGCCGCAACGCAGAACGCGGCGAACTGCCGGTCGTTGCCGACCGCAAGCATCAGGTAGCCGTCCTTGGTCGCGAAAGCCTGGTAGGGGACGATGTTCGGATGGGCCGTCCCGCGCCGGCCGGGCGGCTTGCCGGTCACGAGGTAGTTGAGCGCCTGGTTGGCAAGCGCCGCGACCTGGGTGTCGAGGAGCGCGAGGTCGATGTACTCGCCACGGCCGGATTGTTCCCGCTCATGCAGGGCCGCCGTGATGGCGCAGGCGGCATAGAGGCCCGTGAAGAGATCCGAAACCGCAACGCCCACCTTGACCGGACCTGCGCCCGGCTCGCCGTCCGGCACGCCGGTGACGCTCATGAGGCCGGAGGTCGCCTGGATCATGGCGTCGTAGCCCGGTTCGGCCGCCGCCGGGCCGTCCTGGCCGTAGGCGGAAATCGAGCAATAAATGATTTTCCCGTTGAGACGGTTGAGCGACTTGTAACCGAGGTGATGCTTGTCCAGCGTGCCGACCTTGAAGTTCTCGATCAGCACGTCGGCGCGAAGCGCGAGCGAGCGGATGAGCTTCTGGCCGGCGGGCTTCGTGAAATCGATCGCGAGCGACTGCTTGCCGCGGTTCGTGCTCGCGAAATAGGCGGCCTCGGCCGTGTCCTTGCCCTTCTTGTCCTTGATCCAGGGCGGACCCCAGTGCCGGGTGTCGTCGCCGCTGCCCGGCTTCTCGATTTTCCAGACCGTCGCGCCGAAGTCGGCGAGGCACTGAGTCGCCCAGGGACCGGCGAGGATTCGGCTGAGATCGAGGACTTTGATGCCGCTCAGGGGACCCATGCGCGTCGCATGATACCTAAAGGGGACGCTCACCTTTAAAGGTGAGCGTCCCCTTTAAAGGTGAACGTCCCCTTTGATGTCGCGGGTACGGGCACACTGGGCCTGCAAATGACTCATAGAACGATGTTCGAGAAGATCTGGCGCGCCCACGAGGTCGTGCCGGAATCCGCCGAAGCGCCGGCGGTTCTCTACATCGACCTGCACCTGACCCACGAGGTGACCTCGCCACAGGCGTTTACGACGCTGCGAGAGCGGGGCATCCGCGTGCTTCGGCCGGAGCGCACGCTCGCGACGCTCGACCACGCGACGCCGACCGATTCACGCCAGGTCTTCGGCGGCGTCCCGATCCGGATCGAATCGGCCGCGCGGCAGATTGCCGAACTCGAGCGGAACGCGGCTGACTTTGGCGTCGAGTTATTGGGCCTGCGAAGCGGCCGGCGCGGCATCGTGCACGTCATCGGGCCGGAACTCGGCCTGACGCAACCCGGCATGACGATCGTCTGCGGGGACAGCCACACGAGCACGCATGGTGCGTTCGGCACGCTCGCCTTTGGCATCGGGACGACCGAGGTCGGACACGTGCTCGCGACCCAGTGCGTGCTGCAACGCAAGCCCCGGACGCTCGAGGTCCAGATCGATGGCCGGCTGCGCGCCGGAATCACCGCCAAGGATCTCGTGCTCGCGCTGATCGGCCGGCTTGGTGTCGCGGGCGGTGCGGGGCAGGTGATCGAGTACCGCGGCGAGGCAATCAGCGCGCTGTCGATGGACGAGCGCATGACCGTCTGCAACATGTCGATCGAGGCGGGCGCTCGCGCCGGCATGATCGCGCCGGACGAAGTGACCTTCGAATACCTGCGCGGGCGTCCGCAGGCGCCGGCAGGCGCGGACTGGGATCGCGCGCTCGAGGCCTGGCGCGAGCTGCCGGGCGATGCGGGCGCCGTGTTCGATCGCGAGTTCGCATTCGACGCCGCAACCGTCGAGCCGATGATCAGCTACGGCACGAATCCCGGCATGGTGATGCCGGTCGGCGGCCGCATTCCCGAGCGCGACGAGGAATCGTTCCTGAAGGCCTTGCGTTACATGGGATTCGAGCCAGGCGAGGCCATCGCCGGCAAGGCGGTAAATGTCGTCTTCATCGGCAGCTGCACCAATGCGCGGCTGTCGGATCTCCGCGCCGCGGCGGCAATGATGCGTGGGCGTCGCGTCGCACAAGGGGTGCGCATGCTCGTTGTGCCGGGATCGCAGCAAGTCAAGCAGGCCGCCGAGGCCGAGCGCCTGCACGAGGTGTTCGTCGCGGCCGGTGCGGAGTGGCGCGAATCCGGCTGCTCGATGTGCGTCGGCATCAATGGCGACACGGCCGGGGCGGGCCAGTACGTGGTGAGCACCAGCAACCGCAATTTCGAGGGCCGCCAGGGACAGGGGGCGCGAACCCTGCTTGCGAGTCCCGCGACCGCGGCCGCTGCGGCGATCGCGGGGCGCGTCACGGACCCGCGGGAGTTCGTCACGTGAGCGCCATGCCGAGCCTTGTATCTCGCACGGTCGTGATGCCGGCCGCGAACATCGACACGGACCAGATCTTTCCTGCCCGCTTCCTCACGGCGACGGGTCGGGAAGGTCATGGCGACGCCCTGTTCGCAGACTGGCGCCTCGACGCCGCCGGCCGGCCGCGGCCAGACTTTCCGTTGAATGCACCCGGGGCGCGGGGCGCGGAGATACTTGTCACCGGCCATAACTTCGGCGGCGGATCCTCCCGCGAGCATGCGGCCTGGGCGCTTCGCGATTTCGGTATCCGCGCCGTGATCAGCGACTCGATCGCCGACATCTTCTTCAGCAACGCTCTGAAAAACGGCCTGGTACCGGTGCGGATCGACGCGGTAACCCATGCCTGGCTCCTTGCGAATCCCGGAACTGTCGTCGAGATCGACGTGGCGAAGAGCGAGGTGGTCCTGCCGGACGGCCGGCGCTCGACCTTCCCGCTGGATCCGTTTGCGCGGCACTGCCTGGTGCATGGAATCGACGAGCTCGGTTACTTGCTCGAGCGGCTGCCCGAAATCGAGGCCTGGGAGGGGGCCCGGACCGGCTGAAGTTGCCCAGCCGGGATGAACTCACGGTGACCCGGGCTTGTCCCACGATGGCTGGGAGTCTTGGCTTGGGATATCCAAGGGCTAAACTGGGAGTCTTATGAACAAGTTAGCGGTTCTCGCCACGGTTCTGCTGGCGCCCTTTCTGCTTGCGGCAACCGTCACCCAGGGCAACCTGTACGGGCGATACAACGACGGCGTCTACCTGGCGCCATCGAAGCTTTTCCGCATGACCTCGCCGTTCCCGGACCAGCCGGTCGTATCCGATGGCCGTGAGCCCGAGAACAACAACGCGGGCG
>CAYPQX010000049.1:0-7977 GCA_964412975.1 uncultured Steroidobacteraceae bacterium | reverse complement strand
ATCCCGCACGCGATTGAGCTCGCCGAGGTCGCTGATCGGCCCCACCCGCACACGATGCCAGGTGTCGTTGTCGATCGCGACCCGCTGTACGTTCGATTCGATCCCCTGGAGCGCGAGCTGTGCCCGCACGCGGTCCGCTTCCTCGAACCTCCGGTACGAACCGGCCTGCAGCACGTAAGCACCCTTCTTCTCGACGGCCTCCGGCGCGTCGCGCGGCATCGCGACTTCCTTCTCTGGCACGACCACCTCGAAATTCGGGAGCATCTGGTAGTAGTCGTAGCGCTCGGCGGGCTCTTCGCCCGTCGACTCCCGCGCCGATGCGGGCTCTGTCGCGGCCGCCGTCTCGGCAGCCGGATCCTTCGGCGTGCGGGGATCGAAGATATAGAGCGCGAGGCCGACGGACAGGCCGCCGATCAGGCCGATCAGCATTCCGGTCCAGCCGGAGAACGATTCGCGGCGGGAGCGGCTGCGCTTGTAGTCGCGTGCCACCATTACATGGTCTCCGGCGCCGATACGCCGAGGAGCGCGAGGGCATTCCGGAGCACCTGCTGCGCCGCGGTGATCAGGGCGAGCCGCGCATTGCGGATCCTTGCGTCGTCGACGATGAAGGTGAGTGCCGCGTAGCAGGCGTGGAACGCCTGCGCGAGATCGCGCAGGTAATGGACGACCAGGTGCGGCGCGCGCAGTTCCGCGCCCTGGCGGACGACCTCGGGCCAGCGGGAGATTTCGCGCATCAGCGCCTGCTCGGCAGGATCCGCGAGCGAGTCCAGCGCCGCGACGCCCGCTGCGCGGTCGAACGCGAGGCCGCGCTCGGTGGACTGCTTCAGGACGCTTGCGATACGCGCGTGTGCGTACTGGATGTAGTAGACCGGGTTGTCGTTGGTCTGTTTCTTCGCAAGCTCGAGGTCGAAGTCGAGCGGCTGGTCGTTCGAGCGCATCACGTAGATGAGCCGTGCCGCGTCGTTGCCGACTTCGTTGCGGAGGTCACGGAGCGTGACGAATTGCGCCTCGCGCTTGCCCATCGGCACTTTCTCGCCGCCCTTGAACAGCGTGACGAACTGCACCATCGGCACCTGGAGCGAATCGGGCGGCTCGCCCATCGCTTCGAGGCCGGCGCGCACGCGCGCCACGTAGCCGTGATGGTCTGCGCCGAGGATCGTCACGAGCAGGTCGAATCCGCGCTCGCGCTTGTCGAGGTGATAGGCGATGTCGGACGCGAAATAGGTCTTCTGGCCGTTCGCACGAACGACGACACGGTCCTTCTCGTCGCCAAAGGCCGTGGCGCGGAACCACGTCGCGCCGTCCTGCTCGAAAACCTGCCCGTGCTCGCGCAGGCGCCGGAGTGCTCGGTCGATCGGGCCGCCGTCGCGGCCGTCGCCGAGGTCCTGCTCGGAGTACCAGCGGTCGAAGCGTACCCCGAACTCGGCGAGGTCGCCCTTGATGTCCGTGAGGATGTCCGCAAGGCCGGCATCGAAGACGGCGCGGAAATCGACGCCTAGGAGTTCCTTCGCGCGCGCGATCACGGCGTCGATGAACTTGTCCTTGTCGCCGCCCTCCGGCTCGTCGGGCGGCATGCCGCGCGTGACCTCGGCGGCGGGACGTCGCAGCGAGG
Source organism: uncultured Steroidobacteraceae bacterium (assembly GCA_964412975.1). GTDB lineage: Bacteria > Pseudomonadota > Gammaproteobacteria > Steroidobacterales > Steroidobacteraceae > SCUD01. The sequence continues at coordinate 6,365 of CAYPQX010000049.1, read as the reverse complement.
ACCCGTGCTTCGCATGAAGCGCCTCTGCGATCGGGCGGATGTAGTCGCCGCGGTAGCCGTTTGCCGGAAACGGCAGGGTTTCGCCGCAGCGTTCCAGGTAGCGCAGCCACACGCTCGCCGCGAGGATCTCCATCTGCCGGCCGGCATCGTTGACGTAGTACTCGCGGTGCACGCGCCAACCGTCCGCCTCGAGGAGGTTCGCGACCGTCGCACCGAAGGCCGCGTGCCGGCCGTGACCGACGTGCAGCGGTCCCGTCGGATTGGCGGAAACGAACTCGACGATCGCCTTCCTTCCGGCGCCGGCATCGCCGCGTCCGTAGCCGGCGGCTTCCGCCAGCACGCGGCTCATCTCTGCCTTCCAGGCCACGGGCGTCACGAAGAAATTGATGAAGCCGGGGCCTGCGATCTCGGTTCTCGCAATCAGCTCGCTTGCGGGCAGGCCGGCAACGATCTTCTGCGCGAGCGCGCGCGGGTTCGTACGCGCGGCTTTCGCCGCCTGCATCGCGACGTTCGATGCGAAATCGCCGTGCGCCACGTCGCGGGAGCGCTCGACCGTGGCCGGAGACAACACCGCGTCGCCGAGCGTTCCGGGCGGCAGCGCCGCGAGCGCGTCCGCCACGAGTTTTTCGATCAGGTTCTTCAAGCGCGCAAGTCTAGCAAGGTTCCTGTCAGTCCACTTCGGCCGGATCGACGTCCACCGACCAGCGAAGAGCGCGCGGCGCGCGCAGCTTCACGATCTCCGGGATCCACTGCGCGAGGAATCCCTGCAGCGCCGCGCGCGCGGGCGATTCGACGAGCAGCTGCGCGCGATGCCGTCCCGCGCGGCGCGCCATCGATGCCGGCGCGGGCCCGAGGATCCTGAGCTTCGGGCCTCGCATGGCGGGCGCGACGGCCTGTGCCGCATCCAGGAATGCAAACACCTCTGCGCGTGATGGGGAGTCGGCGCGAAGCAGCGCGAGGTGCGAGTAGGGCGGCCATCCCGCGGCGCGCCGCTCCGCCAGTGCCAGGGATGCGAATCCCTCGTAGCTTTCGGCAATGAGGCAATGCAGCAGTGGATGATGCGGGTAGGCCGACTGGATGAGGACCTCGCCGGGCCGGTCGCCGCGTCCCGCGCGCCCTGAGACCTGGACGATCTGCTGCGCGAGGCGCTCGCTTGCGCGGAAGTCCGCGCCGAACAGTCCCTGGTCGGCCGCGAGCACGACGACGAGCGTCACGTCGGGAAAATCGTGGCCCTTCGTGAGCATCTGCGTGCCGAGCAGGATGCGGGCGCGCCCGTCGGCGACCGAGGCGAGCGCCGCTTCCAGGTCGCCGCGCCTACGGATCACGTCGCGGTCGATGCGGACGAGCGTGGCCGACGGAAACAGCTGGTTGAGCGTCGTCTCGACGCGCTCCGTGCCCTCGCCAACGGGCGAGAGCTCGTTGCTGCAGCGCGGGCACGCGAAGGGCAGGGGCTCTTCCGCGCCGCAGTGATGACAGACGAGTCGCGCGCGCTTCAGGTGGACGGTCATGCGCGCGTCGCAGGCTTTGCACGGCGCGACCCATGCGCAAGCCGGGCAGAACATCGTCGGTGCGTAGCCGCGGCGGTTGAGGAAGACGAGCACCTGCCCGCTCTCGCCAAGGTGCCGCTCGATCGCAGCGACGGCCGGCGGCGACAACCCGTCGCGCGCCGGATTGACGCGGAGGTCAACGACCGTGACGCGCGGCTTTCCGGCGCGGCCCGTGCGTTCCGGCAGCGAGGCCTTCGTGTATCGCCCGGCTGCGGCATTGGCGAGGGTTTCGAGCGACGGCGTCGCGGAGCCGAGAACGACCGGAACGCCGGCGCGCTGCGCGCGAACGACCGCGAGATCGCGTGCGGAATACCGGAATCCGTCCTGCTGCTTGTACGAAGCGTCGTGTTCCTCGTCTACGACGACGAGACCTAGCGCCGGCATCGGCGTGAAAACGGCGGATCGTGTCCCGATCACGACCGGCGCGCGGCCGGACGCGGCCGCCCGCCAGGCCTCCGCGCGCGCACCGTCGGCGAGCGAGGAGTGCAGCGCAACGATCGGCGCCGGCAGCCGCGACCGGAAGCGTGCGATGAGTTGCGGCGTCAGGGCGATCTCGGGCACGAGGACGAGTGCGCCGCGTCCCGCTTCGAGCACGCGCTCGATGAGCCGCATGTAAACCTCGGTCTTGCCGCTGCCCGTGACGCCCGCCAGCAACCAGGCGTCATAGCGCCCGAGGGATCCGCCGATCTCTTCGAGCGCGGCGCCCTGGTCCGCGGTCAGCACCGGCCCGGGACGACCCGCACCGGCGGCGAGCGCGGCTTCCGGTCGCGCGAAGGACTCGAGCCAGCCACGCAGCAGTAGCGGGCGGATGACGGAGGTGTGTCCGGCCGCTGCAATCGCAGCAACGCTCGCGCCGTCCCGGCCGATGAGTTCGATCAGTTTCTTCTGGCGTCCGCCGAGCCGCGTCCCCGCGGCGACCGCCGCCTGCCCGGCTTCGGAGAGCCGCCAGACAACCTCGTCGCGCCGCGCCGGGTCTCCCTTGCGGAGCGCCTTCGGCATCGCGCCGAAGAGCACTTCGCCGAGCGGGTGGTGATAGTAGTCGGCGGCCCAGAGCAGGAGGCCAAACGTGGTGTCGTCCCAGAGCGGCATCGTGTCGATCGCGGCACCGATATTCTTCAGCCGCGCCCTCGGCAGGTCGCTCTCTGTCGCATGTGCCGCGACGATGCCGATCGCGCGCCCGCGGCCGAGCGAGACGCGCACGCGCTCACCGGGCCTTGCGATCGCGGCGCCGTCCTGCGGCAGGTAGTCGAAGCGCCGCCTGAGCGGCGTGTCGAAAACGACCTGGAGTATGGGCGAGTCAGAACCCAAAATTATTTTCTTTATCAATAAGTTACGAATCAAGTGCCGGGCGCGTCAACGGGGCCCTGCGAGCCACGTTATATCACCGTGGCGGGGCGCGGAGACGGGTACCGATGCAGGAGGAGCACGTGAACTGCTCTGCTACGCTTTCTGCGCCTCTGTCGCTCGGCAGGCGTGACGGGACGCGGGAGGACACAGTGGACCGGGAGCGGGCGCTCGACAGATTCCTGGCCGGAATCGAGCGGCGTGCATTCCGCATCGCCTGCATCGCACTTCGCGATCGCGCGGAAGCCGAGGATGCCGTGCAGGACGCAATGATCAGCCTGGTGCGCGGTTACGGGCGACACCCGGAAGACCAGTGGCGCCCGCTTTTCTACCGCATCCTGAAAAACAGGATCACCGACTTCCAGCGCCGCCGGAAAGTACGGCGCGCCATCAGGGCGTGGTGGCCCGGCCAGGAAACGGAGGACGAGGCGCCGGATCCGCTCGAATCGGCCGTCGATCCGCGCGGCAGGCCGGACGAGGTGCTGGAGGGCGAGGAACTCCTCGGGCGCATCGAGGAGTTGCTTGCCGGGATGAGCAACCGCCAGCGCGAGGCGTTCCTGCTCAGGAATTTCGAGGGCCTTGACGTCGCTCAGGCCGCGCTCGCAATGGGCTGTGCGGAAGGCAGCGTGAAGACGCATTATTTTCGTGCCATGCAGGCGCTCAACGAGGCGCTCGGGGAATGGAAGAAATGAACGAGGAAATGCGGGAACTCGAACGCAGGAGCCGCGCGGCCTTCGACGAGAGCGTCGAGTCGCAGGATGCCGCGACGCGCTCGCGGCTCGCCCGTGCCCGCGCGGACGCACTCGAGCAATTGCGACGCCGCCCTGTGGCCGCGCCCGCATTGTGGATTCCGGCGGGTGCCGCGGCGGCTGCGCTCGTGGCCGCGATGTTGTGGCAGCGCGAGGAAGGATTGCCTGCGGTGGCGCAGGTCGAGACGGCCGTCGGTGCGCTCGAGGATCTCGACTTGATGGCGGCGGGCGATGACTTCGACCTGCTCGGCGAGGACCCGGGCTTCTATGCCTGGGCGGATGAACAGATCTCGGACGGCGTGGGCTGACATATGCGACACACCGGATTCCTGGGCGCGTTCCTGCTCGCCTGGCCGGCCCAGGCCGCGGATCCGCCGCCCGAGCCGCCGGACGCCGAGTTCCTGGAATTCCTGGGCGAAACGGCGGGTGAGGACGAGGATTTCGCATTGTTCCTGGAATCGGCTGCGGCCGAGCGCGCGCTGAAGCGCGCCGAGAAAGAGGCTTCGAAGGAAGACGACGATGAATAAGCTTGCATGGATTCTGGTGGCATGGCTCCTGCTCGGCAGCGCGCCGGTGGCCGCGGAGGAACCCGCCGGCGAGACGGGCGTCGCATGGGAATCGCTCGACGAAGCAACGCAGGATTTGCTCTCCGGCCAAAGGGAAGGCTGGGATGCGCTGCCGCCCGCCCGCCAGCGCGCGATGGCCGACGGCGCGGAACGCTGGCTCTCGATGGACGAGGGGGATCGCGCTTCCGCACGCGACCGCTGGCAGAAGTGGCGGAAGCTCACGCCGGCGGAGCGCGACCAGCTCCGAGAGCGTTGGCGCCGATTCCGCGATCTGACACCGGAACAGAAGGATGCGCTCCGCGACGCCTACCGCCGCTTCCAGTCCTTGCCGCCCGAGCAGCGTGATCAGCTCCGCGATCGCTGGCGGCGGCTGACGCCGGAGGAACGGCAGCGCGTGATCGAGCGCCGGCAGGTGCCGCGGCCGGGCCAGCCGCCGCCGCGCCGCCCCGGCCCATAAGGACTCGCATCCGGCCGACCGTCGTGGGACGATAAACCCACGATGCCGAATACCAAGCTCAAGCGCTCCAATGACCGGATGATCGCCGGCGTCTGCGGCGGCCTCGCGGAGTGGCTCGGCTGGAAGGCCGACCGGGTCCGCGTCGCCTACGTGATCCTTTCGATCCTCAGCGCCGCCTTCCCCGGGATCATCATCTACCTGCTGCTCTGGCTCCTGATGCCCGACGTGGACGAATGAACCGCCGGATCATCGAGCTTTACGACGAGTACACGCACGCAGGGATGCCGCGCCGCGAGTTCCTCGCCCGGCTCGCGCGCATCGCGGGCGGTGCCGCAGCTGCATCCCTCCTGCTGCCCCTGCTCGAGAACCGTTACGCCGCCGCGGCGACCGTCGCTCCCGACGATCCCTCACTCGTGATTGTCCGCGAACGCTTCGACAGTGCCGGCGGCGTCATCAGTTGCTATGTCGCGCACCCGGCTGCGGAGCCCACGCGCCGTCCGGCGGTCGTCGTGATCCATGAAAACCGCGGCCTCAACGCGCACGTCGAGGACGTCGCGCGCCGCCTTGCGCTCGCGGGGTTTCTCGCGGTGGCGCCGGATGCGTTGTCGGCCACTGGCGGGACGCCCGCCGACGAGGACGAGGCGCGCAGGCTGATCGGAGAACTCGATAGCGAACGCGCGCTCGGCATCTATCTCACCGCCGTGCGGCACGCCGCGGGACACGCGCGGAGCACCGGCAAGGTGGGCTGCGTCGGTTTCTGCTGGGGCGGCGGGATGTCCGGGCGTCTAGCCACAAATTCCGGGGAACTCGACGCTGCGGTCGTGTTCTACGGCATGCCGCCCGCCGCGGAAGAAGCGGCGAAAGTCCGTGTGCCGCTGCTCCTGCACTACGCCGGCCGCGACGAGCGCATCAATGCCGCGGTGCCGGCCTTCGAACAGTCGCTCAAGTCCGCTGGCGCCCGCTATGAGCTTCACATGTATGCCGACGTGGATCACGCCTTCCACAATGACACCAACGCCGCACGCTACAACGCCGAGGCCGCCAGGCTCGCCTGGCAACGGACGATTGATTTCCTGACCAATGAGCTTGGCTGAGGCGTCTTCAACCGCCGACCGGTTGCGCGCGGAAGCCCGCGGCCCGCGCTACAACCGGCACATGATGGTCGAGACGCGGAACCGCACCTTCGCCGCGATTCAGAGGATCGGCTCGCTAATCCTGCCCGGCATGACGGAACAGGATGGCATCGCGGTCGGAGGCCGGGTGTTCTGCTCGGCGAGGACGATGTCTTTTTCGTCGACATCGGCCCGGTCTGGCGCCACTGGGAAGGCGACGGCGGCGATACCTTCGCGACCGGCAATGATCCCGAGATGAAGCGCACCAAGCGCGACGTGAAGGCGGTTTTCGATGCCGCGCAGGCGCGCTGGCGCCGGGACCGCCTGACGGGCACGGCACTCTATGAGATCGCCGCCCTGGAGTCGGAACGCCGCGGTTGGCTGCTCAACCGTGAAATGACCGGCCACCGCGTCTCCGATTTCCCGCACGCCGCCCACTACGTCGGTGCGCTTGCCGACGCGCCCTTTCGGCGCCTTCTACGAAGTCCTGTTACTGGACGCTGCGGACGCCTGACCGGTCGGTCGCGCCCGCGCGCTTTGGCGGGCCGGGATGGCTCGCTTGCTCAGAAGATCGGACATTCGCTCGCTCG
>CAYPQX010000048.1:0-11531 GCA_964412975.1 uncultured Steroidobacteraceae bacterium | reverse complement strand
GCGCGAAAGTAGTCCGCGAGCCTGCCGCCGGTGGCCGCGGCCGCTCCCGCGACGACGAAAGGAAGCGCCGCGAGCCAGCCGCTCTCGAGCACGCCCAGTTTCCGTTCTTGCACGAGATAGAGAAAACTCCAGAACGTCACGAGGTAGAACACGTAATTCATGATGAAGTACGAGGCGGTGATGCGCAGGATCTGTGGATCGCCGACCACGTGCAGGATCCGCGAGAGCGTCATCGGCGCGCCCGGATCGTAGGGAGGATTGGCCTTCAATTCGACGAGCTCGGCGGGCGATACCGCCGGATGCAGCTCCGGGCGGTCGCGCGCGAATGCGTACCAGAGCAAGACCAGGAGCAGCGACGGCACGCTCGAGATGACGAGCGCCGCCTGCCAGCCGTAGGACTGCATCAGCCAGGCGACGAGCGGTGTCGTCGTAGCGGCGCCGAACCAGAGGCCGGTCACGATCAGCCCCTGCATGGAGCACCAGGACCCGACCGGATACCAGAACCGGATCGTCCCCGATGCGACCGGGAAGAGCCCACCCTGCGCGACGCCGAGCAGCCCGCGCGCCAGCAGGAGCGCGACGAACATGACGCCAGTCGCCGCGATGAGCGGTGCGCTCGCCGTCAGGATGCTCGCGATGATCGTCGTGAGCCCGATCGCGGTCATCACGATCCGGGCGCCGAACTTCTGGCCGACGAGCGCGCCGGGCAGCTGGAAAACCGCATAGGCAAACAGGAACGCGGTGAATAGCCAGCCGACCTGCACCTGCGTGAGGCCGAGCTCCGGCATCATCCGCTCGGCCGCGATGCTGACTCCGGTGCGCTGGATGTATCCGGTGAACGCGAATGCGAAGAGCATCGCGAAGACGAGGGAACGGATGCGGAACCTACCCATCCGGGTAGATTACAGAGCCGCGAGGCGGCGCGGCAGTCCTTGACTTCGGCGTTACTCGCTCAGGCGCTTGATGCGCTGCGAGCGCGTTCCGTCGAATGTCTCGGTCGCCCGCTGAAGCAGCAGGCGGGCTTCGTTCACGGGCAGCGCCCGGCTCAGCAGGAATCCCTGTGCCTGATTGCAGAGGTGATCCTGCAGGAATCGGAGCTGCGCGAACGACTCGACGCCTTCGGCGACGACGCCGACCTTGAGCGCCTTCGCGACCGAGATGATCGCGGCCGCGATCGCGCCGTCATCCGCAGTTTCGCTGAGGTCCTGGACGAAGGAGCGGTCCATCTTCAGCCGGTCAATTGCGAAATGCTGCAGGCGCTGGAAGTTCGAATAACCGGTCCCGAAGTCGTCGATCGCGACGGATACGCCGATGGCGTGGAGATCCTCGAGGATCTTCTCCGAGCGCTTCTCGTCCATCAACACCATGGACTCGGTGATCTCGATCTCGAGCATGCCGTGATCGAGCCCCGTCTCTGCGAGGATCCTGCTGACCAGCTCGACAAAGTTCGGCATCGCAAACTGCTGGCCCGCGATGTTGACGGCAATCCGTTTCACGGCCAGGCCTTCATCATGCCATTTCTTGGCCTGGGCGCAGGCGGTTCGCAACACCCATTCGCCGATCGGGATGATCAGCCCGCAGTCTTCCGCGATCGGGATGAAATCCATCGGCGGCACGACGCCGAGCTCGTCGTTGGTCCAGCGCAGCAGCGCTTCCATGCCGGCGATGTCGCCCGTGGACATCTCGATCTGCGGCTGGTAGTGCAGCGACAGCTCGCCGCGCTCCAGCGCGCCGCGCAGCTTGCCCTCGATCGTGTAACGCTGGAGCATGCCTTCGTTCATCGAAACATCGAAGAACGCGTAGGAGCCGGGCCAGCGGCGCTTCGCAAAGTACATGGCGAGGTCGCCGTGGCGGAGCAGGGAGGCCGCGTCCGTGCCATCTGTCGGTGACATCGCAATGCCGATGCTCGGCGTGATGATGACTGTGGTGGTCGAAAGCTGCATCGGCTGCTGAATCGCCGCGATCAGGCGGTCGGCCACCGACCGCGCATCGTCGGAAGTCGTGATGTCGGGAAGAATGACCAGGAACTCGTCGCCGCCCAGGCGGCCGACGTTGCCGGGTTGCTCGATCCCGGAGTCCTCGGAGCCCCGGTCATCGACGCGGCGCAGCGAATTGCGCAGGCGCTCTGCAGCGACCTTCAGTACCTCGTCCCCGACGGAGTGACCGAGCGTGTCATTGACGCGCTTGAAATTGTCGAGGTCGATGTACATGACGGCCAGCATCTTGCCCTGCTGCTGCGTCGTTTCGAGTGCCGAGCGAAGACGGCTGTGTGCCTGCTCCCGATTGGGCAGGCCGGTCAATGAATCGAAGTAGGCGAGGCGCGCCAGGTGACGCTCCGCCCGCCATTTGCTCGCGAGGGCGATGGCCATCTGCCGCACTTCGTGCGGATGGAACGGCTTCTGCAGGTACGAGAGCTTGTCCTCCGGCGGCACGCGCCCGCCGATCTCGCAGGGGTCCACGTCCGAATAGGCCGTGCACACTGCGATTTCTATGGCGGGATCGAGTTCGCGAATGCGGCCTGCGGCCCACACGCCATCGGGGCCGGGCGGCATGCGCATGTCGAGAAAGGCGACCGCAAAGGGCTGCTTGGCGTCGAGCGCCTTCTTGACGGCTTCGACCGCGGCTTCCGCGCCGTCGCAATACTCGGCGTCGAATGTGAGCGCGCCGTTCGGCAACCGCTCTGCCTTCCGGGGCTTGTCGCCGCCGAAGAGCTTCGCGCCCAGCCTGCGGCGGGCGTCGTTCTGGGCACCCGGCTCGGGCTCGCTGAAAATCTGGCGGTAGGCGTCACGAAGCTCTGCCTCGTCGTCGACGACGAGGACGCGGATCGGCGCGCGGTTTGGATCTGCCATGGTTGACCTCAGGCGGCCTGGATGCTGGCTTCGGTGGTTGCAGCAGGCACTGGAATGACGAGATGCAGGGTGGCTCCGCGGTCGTGACCGTCGCTGGTTGCCCAGATGCGCCCACCCAGGGCGTTGATGGTCGTGGCGCACCAGTGCAGTCCGATACCCAAGTTGCCGTTCTCGAGTTTCGTCGAGTAACCCTTTTCGAAGATGCGCTCGAGATTCTCGGCGGCGATGCCGACGCCGCTGTCCGTACAGTCCATGAACAGCTTGGACTGGTCGTCGTCGTGCACCAGGGCAGCCGAGATACGTACGGACCCGCGGTCGCGTCCCGCGGCACGGACCGCCTCCGCGGCATTAATGATCAGGTTCTGGAAGACCTGCCGCAGCATCGTTCGGGCCACCTTGACCGTGCCGATGGCTTTCACTGAAGAATCGAGCGTCACATTCACGAGTTCGCGGCAACGGTCGGGGACGATCTCGAGACTCTGTTCGATGATGGCCGGGATTTCCGCGGCCTCGATGACGACTTGGGTGCGCGCGGAACGCGACTGTTCGCTCAAGGCGCTCTGCACGACTTCCGCCTGCCGCGTGATGACTTCGACGTCGTCATTCGCATCCCTGATGACGCTCGCCATCTCGCCGCTCGCGAGGCGCAGGAACTCGTCGAGATCCGCCTGGCGGGGCGTCCCATCGGCCTCCCGGCTGCGTTCAGCAAGCGCGCGCTCGACGTCTTCGGTGGGGGCCGCGCGCAGGCTTTTCTGCAACCCGGCCAGGCGAACGCGAAGCGGCGTGATGGCGTTGCCGATGTTGTGCAGGACGCCGCGGGAATTCTCCGACATGCCGGCGTGGAAACTGTGGTCGACGAGCTGCCTTCGCGACTCGGCAACCTTGGCGACCATCCGGTCGAATTCCGTCGCGAGCGCCCCAATCTCGTCGCGCCGATCGAGATTGAGCCGTGTCGTCAGGTCGTCGCCCGCGCCGATCCGGACGGCATGGCGCGTGACCCGGGCGAGGGGCGTAAGCACCGTGCGGTCGAGCGAAACCAGGAGGATCAGGAGCACCACGACGGCCGCGCCGATGGTGAAGGCCAGCACGTAGGCCACGGTCGTCTGCGCGCCCGCGCTGATCGTGCGCGGGACTTCGACACGCAGCGCCATGACCGGCACGCCATAGACGTCGTTGAATACCCGAAGGACTTCGGTGTTGTCGCCCTTGATCGCGATTTTTTCATTCGCGACCGTCTCGCCGTCGAGCCTGAGTATCGCTTCGGCGCCCAGGTCGCCCTGAAGCGCCGCGAGCTTGACCGTGGTCTGGGCTCTTGCGCCGATTTCCGCGACCTCCGCATCGGTGAGCAGCCGGCCCATCAGCACCATGCCGCGCGACGGGCCCCGTCCGAAGCCGTCGAGAATCGGGGCGACCGCCGCAAGCAGGACGCCGCGTTCGGTCGCAATCAAGCCCTGGTCCGGGAGTCCGCTCTCCAGGTTCTCGCGCCAGACAAAGTTGTCCGGGAGCATGGCCTGCGGAAAAAGGTCGAGCGGCAGGATCTCGCCCGTTTCCGGATCGAAGGCTTTGGAAAGGACGATATCGCCATTCAGGTTGACGAATGCGAGGGCGGTCAGACGCAGCTGCTTCATCGCAGCTTCGCTCAGGTTGTCCTGTTCGAACTGCGGATTGCGGTTCCGGATGAATTCGTAGGTGTCCTTCCAGTTACCCCAGTCAGTCGCGGACACGCGGATCTCGTTGAGCGACTGGTGGACGCCGTAATCGATGCGCTTCATGGCGGTACGCGCCGTGTCGAGCTCGATTTCCTCGAAGCGCGGCAACAACAATGCCTGCCCGACGCCCCACTCGACAAAAGTGAGCGTGACGAACACGGCCGCGAGCAGCACAACGACTTTGGCGCGTATCTTCATGATCCGGGCCGGTTAACCGGCGAACGGGCTGGAATATGACGCACCGGAGAGCGTCCGGAATGTGACGTAACCGATACGTGCCGAAATGGTCAGGCAGTCATGCCCAAGGGGTGACGCGTGTCACATAAGGCGCGGCGTGGTAGCGTCCGGAATCCATCGAGGAGACGCCCATGGGCGTGACACGCCGCAATGCACTGATCGGAGCTGCTGCTCTCTTTGCCCCGTTCCCGGAAGGCGTCCTGGCCGCAGCAGCGAACGCCCCGGTTGAAAAGGCGGGCTTGATCCGGCTCGACGGCAACGAAAACCCCTACGGCCCCTCACCAGCGGCCCGCCAGGCAATTCTCGCGAGTTTCGCCGAGGCGCCGCGTTATGCAGACGAGACGATCACGACCTTGACCCGTCAACTCGCCGCGCACGAGGGCGTCGCGGATACACAGATCCTGATTGGCACGGGATCCGGTGAGTTGCTCCGGGTGGCGGGGCTGCTCGCGGTGACGACGGCGCCGGGCAGCGAACTTGTCGCTTCGAAGCCGACCTACGAAGAGCTGCCGCGGTTTGCCGAAAGACTCGGCCTGAAGCTGCGTTGGGTCGCGCCGGACAGCGAACATCGCCACGATCTTGCGGCAATGCGCAGTGCCATCACGGAGTCGACCCGCCTCGTCTACGTCTGCAACCCCAATAACCCGACCGGGACCGCGGTCTCGCGCGAGGCGCTCGAGCGCTTCGTCCGGTCGGTTCCCGCCGAATGCACCGTGATTGTGGACGAGGCGTATATCGATTTCATCGATCAACCGGGCTTCGAAACGGCTGCGGGGCTGGTGAAAGATGTCCCCAACGTGATCGTGCTGCGGACATTCTCGAAGATCCACGGGCTCGCGGGCCTGCGCGTCGGTTACTCCATTTCGCCTGCGGCTCTCGGGCAACGCTTCGCGGAACTCTCACTGACCTGGCCGAACACGACGGGAATTTCAGCGGCGATCGCGAGCTTCAATGACCACGCGTTCCTGAAGTCGACCCGTGAAGCGCTCGTCGGTGACCGCACGCGCGTGCACGCGACGCTCGACCGGATGGGGCTGCGCCGTACCGCAGCAATGGGAAACTTCGTGTTCTTCGATACAGGCGGACCCTTGAAGCGGTTTCAGGATCGCATGCTCGCCGATGGCATCAAGGTCGGTCGCCAGTTCGATGGCTACGACACCTGGGCGCGCGTCACGATCGGAGTGCGGCACGAGGTCGACCGGTTCCTGGCAGCGTTGCCGCGGGCGCTCAGCGCATGATCGTGCTTTGGTCAGACTCCAATGAATCGGTCAGCCATCTCGAAGCGCACCATGCTGCGCATCGGCCGGAACCATCAGTAGGATGGTCTTGAGACAAGGTTAGCTGCATTGCAGTCAGGCCTCGACTGCCTGCTTCGCGTAGTGTCTTCGAGCTTTCGCACGATTTCCGCAGACGGTCATGTCGCACCAGCGGCGATTTCTGCGCGGGCTGTTGTCGATGAACACCCAGCCGCAAGAATCGGCGGCGCAAACGCGCACCCGGTCGCGCTTGTCGGACGTAAGTAACTCCGTCGCAGCGTGCACGACGGGCCAGAGCATCCAGTCAAGGCCCGCGCGCTTCCAGCGCCAGACGACGGAATCTCCGTCGCGCACGAGCTGGCGATGCCGCGACAGCTGCTCGGCACAGGCCTGCAGCTTCCGCAAGCCGGCGTCATCGCGACCGTCACTTCTGAATACGGAATGGGCCGTCTCGCGCAGGTTGATTGCGCGGCCGAGCGCGCGCGCGGCAAGGCGTGGACTCCGCGCAGCGTGGTTCAGCAACTCGGAAGCCTCGGCCCGGTCGACGAGTCCCACCTGCCTGCACCAGTTCACGAGATCGGAATAGTGGAGGAGGAGTTCACGTGGTTCGGCTGATCCACGCGACACGACCGTGTTAGCCAGGTCCAGGGCCAGATTGCCGCCCGTCAACTCAAACAGGAAGCCGTCCGGCGTGTCCTTGCCGCCGAAGCGGATTCGGTCGCGATCAATCATGGCGGGAGTATAACCTAACCATTAAATGTTGCTTGACAGGTTACTGCCGGAAACGTAGGGTATAACCTATATGAGGCATATTACAGGTTATATCATCCTGTGCGTTGCCTGGCTGGCCAGCGGAGCGGCGGCAGCTGTCACGCTCCCGCGTGTCGATGTACCTCTGACCGTGGACGGTGACCTTTCCGATGCCCTGTGGTCCCGGGCATTGCGAGTCGAGGATTTCTACGACATTCGTTCCACCGGCAAGGACGTGCCGCCGGTCCGGACCATTGGCTGGGCGGCTTACGACTCGCAGTACCTCTACATCGCCTTCCGTGCCGAGGATCCGGCGCCGGAATTGATCCGTGCGCCGCAGGTGCCGCGCGATCAGGTCTTCGGCGACCAGGACATGATGCAGATCGATATCGACGCCCAGGATGATGGGAAATCGTCGACGATCTTTCGGGTCAACGCGCGCGGCGTGCAGACCGATGGCGTGTACACGGAAGCGACGGAAGTGGACGACTTCGCGCCGGACTTTGACTTCGAGAGTGCCACGCGAATCGTTGCGGACGCCTGGCAGGCGGAGTTGCGAATCCCCCTGGCGTCAATCCGCTATTCCCAGCGTGATCCGCAGAGCTGGCGCATCACCTATTACCGCACCTATCCGCGCGAGCAGCGCTATCGGATCAGCTCCATGCCAATCGAGAGCGGCCAGACATGCTGGCTCTGCACGGCGCCGAGGTTCGAGGGGATTACAGGCCTGGGCAGCCCGCGGAGCCTGGTGCTCACGCCGTACGTCACGACGCGAGCCGTGTCTCCAGCCGAAGGTGGCAGGGAGTACGAAACGGAAGGCGGCTTCGACATGAAGTGGCTCGCCGGGCCGAGCCTATCTGTCGATGCGACGCTCCGACCGGACTTTTCGCAGGTTGAAGCGGATGTGACGCAGCTGTCGGTCAACGAACGGTTCGCGATCTTCTATCCTGAGAAACGCCCCTTCTTCATGGAGGGATCGGACCTGCTTGCGAGCCCGATCAATGCCGTTCACACACGCACGATCACCGATCCATTGTGGGGTGGACGCCTGACTGCGCGGCCCGGCGATCACGCGTTTACGATTATCGCCGCGAACGACAGCGGCGGCGGCAGCAGGATTGAGCCGGGTCCCATCTCTTCCTCTTTCGAGACGCAGCCCGAGGCGCTGGCACTGATTGGCCGTTACCGCTACAGCTTCGGGCAATCGGCGGCCGGGCTGCTCCTGACGTCGAGGGACGGCGATGCACGGTCCAATCGCGTGTTCGGACCCGACGTGCTTTGGTGGCCGACCGCCGATGATCGCGTCACTGCGCAATTCCTGCGAAGCGAGACGCGAGATTCGAGCGTAGCAGGCGGGCCGACTTCCGACCATGCGGCGACCATAGGCTGGATCCGGACCGCGACTCACTATGGGTGGAACGTCCTCTTGCAGGATATTGGCGACGAGTTTCGCGCCGACAGCGGATTCGTACCGCAGACGGGTGTGCGGAGCGTTTCCGTGAATGCGACTGCGACTGCCTATCCGAAGCAATACCTGTCAATGGTCACTGCCGGCCTGCAATTCGAACAGGTTGACGAAATCGGTGGTGGCAGCGTCTCGAGGTCCCTCGTTCCGTCCGTGTCCGTCGATGGATGGCGTGGCATGACGGCGGAAGTCCGGCTGCATCCCAACCAGAAGCTCCGCGCCTTTGACGGCAGCCTGCAGTCGGAGGACTACGTCACCGCGGCCATCGGCATTTTCCCATCACGACGTGTTCCGTACCTGGGCCTGTCCGCGCGCTATGGCGAGGAGGTTGACGTGGACACGGCGCGCGTGGGCCGCGGCACCTTGTTGTCCGCCGAAGTCAGGCTCCAGCCCGCCGATTCGCTTTACATGGAATTGATCGCCTCGGCCCATCGCCTCGAACTTGAACGCGAGCCGCTATTCGATGCCTTCGCGCTCAGCACCCGCCTGACGTGGGCATTCACGCAACGCTCGTTCCTCCGGCTCGTCGCCGATGGCCAGCGGATCTCCTATAACGATGGCCGAATGGAGGGGTTTATTGATACGACCTTTCTTTACAGCTATCGCCTGACCTGGCAGACCAGTTTGTACGTGGGCTACGGCGATTCGCGGCTTGTCCAGGACTCGGGAAGCTTCGGCGAACCGCGCAAGGAAATATTCGTCAAGGCGTCCTATGCCATCCGTGATCCGCTTGGTCGCGGCGGCAATTGAGGGATCCATGGATGCCAGCGCTTTCCCCGTTGCCGCAGCGCGTCCCGCGCGACGTTTGTCAGTCATCGGCGTGCCATCGAGTGCTGGAGCCCGGCGCGGCGGACAAGAGGATGCCCCGAGGGCGCTGCGCGCCGCAGGCCTGATCGACGCCCTGCGCCGGAACGGCCTCGACGCACAGGATATGGGCGACCTGCCTGCAATCGCATTCCGTCCTGACCCGGAGAATCCCAGGCAGCAGAATCTCGATCTGGTCGCACGCATGTCCCGCAACATTGCCACGGCAGTCGGGCGTGCCATCAGCGCCGACCGCTTTCTGCTCATTCTCGGCGGCGACTGCACGATCACGATCGGCGTACTGGCGGGGCTCACCGAGGACGGCTCGCGACTCGGTGTGATCTACCTCGACGGGGATCTGGATCTGAATACGCCCGATACAACGCCATCGGGCGCGTTCGACGGCATGGTGACTGCGCATTTGCTCGGCAGCGGCGCGCAGGAACTGGCGGGAATCGGGCCCGTGTACCCGCTGTTACGCGAGTCCAGTCTCGTGTATTTCGGCTACAACGTGGATGCCGGTGGCATCGACCCGCCGGAAATGGCGACCCTCTCGAGGAGCGCCGCTTTGAAGTTTCCGCTTGAGGTCGTGCGGCAGGATCCGCGCGCCGCGGCGCGCGCGGCGCTCGATATCCTCGAGCAACGCGTGGATCGGATTCTCGTTCATTTTGACATTGATGTGACGGACAGTCTGGCAGTGGACGTCGTTCACACGGATGGGCTGTCAGTCGACGAGACGATCCGGGTCCTGAAGATCTTTGCAGCGAGTCCGAAGTGCATCGGCCTGGTCGTCACCGAATTCAATCCGGCGCTGGACGGCGACGGCTCCTTGGCTCGCCGCCACGCAGCGCTGATCGTCGCGGGACTTGGCGAAGCACTTCTGCCCGCATGAGGCGAGCGACCCGTCGCGTCGCTGTTCACGCTACAACTCGCTACTTGCGGTCCATGTGCCCCGATTCCCGCCTTAGACGCACCCACTCAGCCTGCAGTTCCGGCAGCAGCGCCTGGGCCCTCTGCGACCCCATGAGGTTGTCCATCTCGTAAGGGTCCGCCTGCAGGTCGTAAAGTTCGTCCATGCCCGGCAGTTCGGTGTAGCGGATGTACTTGTAGCGATCCGTACGCACTGCCTCGTATCCCATCTTCAGAATGCGTGGAAAGACGGTGTCCGAGTAGTACTCGATCAGGAGCGATGAGCGCCAGGGAGGCGCTTCACCCTTCAGAAGTGGGACGAGGGAGATGCCATTGCGTTGCACTTTGTCGGTGATACCCGCAAGCGCGAGCACCGTCGGAGCGAGGTCGATCGTCTGGACCATTTGCGCCGGCGTCGCGCCGGCTCGCACGAGCTTCGGGTAACGGACGATCAGCGGAATCCGCGCCGTCTCTTCGTAGGCGAGACGGCGCTCCTCATCGAGCCCGTGTTCGCCATAGAAGTAGCCGTGATCGCTGGTGAAAATCACGACCGTATCGTCGAGTACGCCCAGATCACCGAGCGTCTGCACGATGCGGCCGAGGCTCTCGTCCACGCCGAGCAGCATCTCGAGCCGCGAGCGGACGTCGCGATCCTTGGTGCCGGTCGCTGCGCTCAAGGGCGGAAGTCCGGGTATCTCGCGTTCCAGCGCGGGCTTGCGGACGGGCGCCTGGCTCGCGTTCGGCCGGCGCGGCACGGCGGCGGCTGCGTAGCGGCCGCGATGGCGTTCTGCAGGCACGAATCCTGGCGGTTGTCCCGTCAGCGTTCCGGCGCTTCCATCATCGCGCTGCAAGAAGTTCGGGTGCAGCGCCTTGTGCGCGAGAAACAGCATGAAGGGTTTCCTGCCGGACTGCTTCACGAAGTCGACCGCCTGATCGGTCAGCACGTCCGTGACATAGCCCTTTACCTGCTTGCGCTCGCCATCCACGTTGAGATTCGGGTCGACCGCTTCGCCTTGCCCTTTCATCGCGACCCACCGGGTCCACCCCGGGCGCCGCGTGTCATCGTTCCCCATGTGCCACTTGCCGATGAACGCCGTTCGGTAGCCGGCGGCGGCGAGCGGGATCGCAAATGTCGGGAGACCGTGGCTCGCGGCATCGCGCGCCGTGTTGTCGGTGATGCCGTGGGTGTGGGCGTACTGACCGGTCAGGATCGTCGCGCGGCTCGGGCTGCAAAGCGGTGTCGCGGCAAAGGCATTCAGGAATCGCGCGCCGTCGTTCGCGAGCCGGTCGATGTTCGGCGTCTCGACGAAGGGATGCCCGGCGATCGCAATGTCATCCCATCGCAGGTCGTCCACGAGGACGACAACGATGTTCGGTGGCCGTGCAGTGCTCTCGACTGCCGAGCTGGCGGGGATGGCCAGGAGCAGGAGAACGAACGGGAGCACGAGTTGTCGCATGACCGAATTCGTATCGCCGTACTCAGGCCCCGACCAGCTCGTCAGCCATATCGGCAAACACTTCGGTGTGCCGGTCGACATCCGCGGCCGTCGTC
>CAYPQX010000047.1:0-15943 GCA_964412975.1 uncultured Steroidobacteraceae bacterium | reverse complement strand
TGGCGGAGAGGGTGGGATTCGAACCCACGTAGGGCGTAATGCCCTCAACCGATTTCGAGTCGGTGCCGTTATGACCGCTTCGGTACCTCTCCGATCTGGAATCCGGCAGCCGTCATAGCGGCCCATTCCGGAGCGGCTATTCTACAACAATGCACCCGGAACCCGAGCAGGCCGCGAAGCCCTGGCCGCGTGTCCGAAGCCGCTTCGGCGTTCCGGCGATCGTCGCCGTCTGCCTGATGCTCGGCACGTGTTCGCGATTGCCTGGCAGCCTCGAGCAGATCCGCCTCCTGGGCGCCCTCAAAGTCGTCACTCGAAACAGTCCCCTTGCCTACTACGAAGGCGCTGCGGGGCCGGAGGGCCCGGAATACGAACTGGCACGCAACTTCGCCCGGACGCTCGGTGTCAGGCTCGAGTTGACGTTTGCCAAATCGGCGGCCGCGGCGCTCGAATCGGTTGCGCGAAACCAAGCACATGTCGCGGCGGCCGGCATTTTTGCGAACGACCTGCGCGAGGAACGCGTGATATTCGGACCGGTGTTTCAGCGCATCGACCAGCATGTCGTTTATCGCGTCCAGGATCGCCTGCCGGCGGGCCCCGCGGACCTGATCGGCAGGCGCGTCGTCGTGAACCGGAATTCGACCCATGCCGCGAGTCTCAGACGCCTTGCGAAAGACTGGCCGAAATTGAAGTGGACCGAAATCGACAACCCGGACGCACTCGATCTGCTTGCGCAGGTGGCGATCGGCAAGGCGGACATGACCGTGGCCGACTCGATCGAGTTCTCCCTCGGCCGGCATTTTCATCCGGATCTGCGCCCCGCCTTTAAGCTGGCCGAGTCCGAGGCCGTCGCCTGGGCACTGTCGCCGACCGGCCGCGACCTGCTTCCGGAGGTCGAACGCTTCTTCGCGGACATCGGAGCAGCCGGCGTTCTGGCCGACATCCTCGAGCGAAACCGGCTTGCCCTCGTTCGATTCGACCGCGTGAACGCCGCGAGCTTCGTGGCCAGCGTGCGTGAAAGGTTGCCGAGCTACCAGGCATGGTTCCAGGAGGCTGCCGCGGAGACGGGCCTCGACTGGCGCCTGCTCGCCGCCATCGGCTACCAGGAATCGCGCTGGGACGAGCGTGCCGTGTCGCCGACCGGCGTACAGGGCGTGATGATGTTGACGGCTGAAACGGCAGCGCGCGTCGGGATCCGCAACCGAAATGATCCGCGCGACAGCATCCTGGGCGGAGCCCGCTATTTCCGTCTCGTCGAGCGCACGCTCCCGAAACGCATCGCAGAACCGGATCGAACCTGGCTTGCACTTGCTGCATACAACGTCGGCTACGGGCACCTTGAGGATGCGCGCGTTCTCACCCAGCAACGCGGCCAGAATCCCGATAGCTGGCCCGACGTGCGCGCCAATCTGCCGCTCCTTGCGCAGGAACGCTATTTCTCCAGGGCGCGACGGGGCTACGCCCGCGGCTGGGAGCCGGTCGGCTTCGTGCGGAACGTCCAGACCTACGCGGAACTCCTGCGCTGGATGATCGCGGACGAACCGGCTTCAGCGCCGGTCGGCGAAGAAGCGTCGAAGTAGCGCGCCGCACTCGTCCGACAGTACGCCGCCGAACGCATCCAGGCGGTGATTCATCGCGTCGGCCGCCACAAGGTTGAAGACGCTGCCTGCGGCACCTTGCCGCGGATCCCATGCCCCGAAAACGAGGCGTGCGATGCGTGCATGAGCCATGGCAGCCGCGCACATCGGGCAGGGCTCGAGCGTTACGTAAAGCGTCGCGCCACCGAGACGGTAGTCGCACACCTGCATGGATGCGGCACGCAGGGCCAGGATTTCGGCGTGGGCCGTGGGGTCGTGAGCGGCGACCGGCCGATTCCACCCCTCGCCCAGCACCAGGCCATCGCGCACGACCAGAGCGCCGACCGGCACTTCACCCTCCTCTCGCGCCCGCTCTGCGAGTGCGAGCGCGCGGCGCATCCAGTCCGCGTCGTTCATGCGTTGATTCCGCCCCGTAACGGCATCGAAGCATAGCGCGCAACCGCGGAGTGTCACACTCAAATACTTATACATAAATGTATAGGTTTTATTTGTATTTCTTGCGACTATTCGTGTCGAAGTAGACCTGATCGGTATGCGTGTACGGATGCACGACAATCACTGGACCGACCAGCTTCATCGCGCGCAGCACCCCCACGCACTCCTCTCCAAAAACGAGTACGACGACGGCAACCCGATTCAGAACAACAATCCCGGCGGCGGCGCCCGCGGCCCGAGCGACGAGACCGGCGGACCTTCCGCTCCCCGCTCCCGCCGGTGCGCCAGAATGCGCGCAATCAGCGCCGGCCCCCCGATGCTGGCGATTACGTCAAGCCGCCCACCGCAGCGCGCGCACCACTAGATCTCGATGCCGAATACCCGCTTCGGTCGGCGTGACCGCCGCGCGCAACGCCGCATGCGGGGCGAACACCCCGTGATAGCGCGTCAGATGCGCCCGCGGCGGCGGCACCCGCGCCGCGAGCCGGGCCAAGAAGTCCACCGGCTCGAGCACGATGTGCGTCGTGCCGTCGCTGTACGGGATCTTCAGACGATAGCGCACCTGCCCCCTGCGCGGTCAGCGCGCGGCGCTCGATCGACACCGGCGGCCGGCTCACGTACGAGGAGCGGCCCCACGACAGCCTTGGCCGGATGCCGCCATTGACGTTCATGCCGAGGCCGCAACCGCTGGCTAAGTCTACTTACGAACTTTGCGCTTGACGGGGAAGGTTACGAGTCCCTCGGCAACATCGCCCCGCAGCAATACCTGATGGCACAATCCCGCTAACCCTCTACTTCTGATTGATCCGGAAAAACGAGGAGGCTACACCGTGAGCCGTAACCGCTTTCACGACAATAGCTGGATGTGATCGCGACCACATGAGCCTGGATCTCTGGTATCTGTTCTTTGGCGCGCTCCTGGTGCTGATCGCCCTCATGGCATCGGCTGTCAAGCAGTGGCCGCTGACTACGACGATGGTTTATCTGTTTGCAGGCATCGTCATCGGCCCGCTCGGCATCGGCGTTGCTGCCATCCATCCGCTCGAGGACGCCCGGTTCCTCGAGTGGCCGGCGGAACTCGTCGTCATCGTCTCGTTATTCGCTGCCGGACTGAAACTGCGCGCGCCATTCAAGGACGGGAAGTGGAAGATCCCCGTCCGCCTTGCCTTCGGATCAATGGTCCTGACCGTCGGCATGATCGCGCTGGTCGGCGTGTTCGGCCTGGGGTTGCCTCTCGGTGCCGCCGTACTGCTCGGTGCGATTCTCGCGCCGACCGATCCGGTGCTGGCATCCGACGTGCAACTCGAGAGCGCAACCGATCAGGACCGGCTCCGGTCCGATCTGACCGGCGAGGCTGGCATGAACGACGGCGCCGCCTTTCCATTCGTGATGCTCGGCGTCGGCCTGCTCGGTCTGCCTGAGCTGGGTGACGATGGCTGGCGCTGGTTTGCCGGGGACGTGTTCTGGGCGATCGGGGGCGGCCTTGCGATCGGCACGCTGGCCGGCATTGGCGTCGGGCGCGCCGTGCTGTACCTGCGCCGCACGCACAAGGCCGGGCTTGGCCGCGAGGAATTCCTCACGCTGGGACTCATCGGCCTTTCCTACGGCGCCGCGCTCGTGGCCCACACATACGGATTTCTCGCGGTCTTCGCGGCCGGCCTCGCACTTCGGATGATCGAGCGGAGCGAAACCGAGATCGGAGCCGGCGGGAATCCCGCGGCGCCGACGCATGGAGATCGGGAGACCCATCCCGAAACCGCGCCATTGCATCTGGCAGAGTCCGTGCTGACCTTCAACGAGCAACTCGAGCGCATCCTCGAAGTCGTGCTCGTGCTCGTCATCGGCGTCATGCTCGCCCCGGCGTTTCTGGATGCTGGCCATCTGTGGTTCGTACCGGTTCTGTTCTTCGTGATCCGGCCGATTGCCGTCGTGCTCGGTCTCGCGGGCATCGGAATTCCGAAGGCCAGGGTTGCGCTGCTTTCCTGGTTTGGGATACGCGGCATTGGATCGCTGTACTACCTGATGTTCGCGATCGGCATGGGTCTCGAGCCCGGCATTTCCATGCAACTGGTATCCGTCACGTTGTGGGTAATCGCTTCATCCATCGTGGTCCACGGCATCTCGGTCACGCCGTTGATGCGACGCTATCAGGCAAAGCGAGGCGGACACGCCCGGTCGAAGACCGGGGCATGAGCCTCTGCGCGGATGATCGGCAAGGGCGGCGCTGCCCGTTTGCGTGAATGCCACCGGCCTCTTCGAATGACGGATCGCGTTCGCCGCGGTCTGGCGGCCGCAATGGCTGAGATCCACCATGATGCCCAGCTCGTTCATGCGCTCGAAGGCTTCGACACCGGGGCATCCTGATGGTCATTGCCCCGGATCGCTTGTCGGAGTCAGTCCCACATACGGTGGAGTCTTCGACCGTCTGATCGATGTCGCCTTTGGTCTTATCCTTGAGGTCCAAATCTGATACTGACTGAACACATGGAGGTGACTGCAATGCCCACCGCATCAGGCCACACATCGGCCATCCGCGCCAAGAAAGTCAGCGGGACCAAGGTCGTTGACGGGTCCGGCGATAAGATCGGCGAGGTCGAGGACATCGTGCTCGACAAGCTCTCGAACAACATCATGTTCGCAATTGTGTCGTTCGGCGGCTTCCTCGGAATCTCGGAGAAGTACCATGCGGTTCCGTGGTCCTCGCTGAAGTACGACAAGTCGCAAGACAGCTACGTCGTCGATTTCACAAGGGAACAACTGGAAGCGGCGCCCGCCGCTTCGCTGGAAGAACTGACCCGTGGCGACGGCCAGGCGTTTCGCAACAAGGCATATGACTACTACAAGGCGCCGCGTTACTGGGACGCGCCGCGACACTAGAAGCAGAGCATCCGGGTGGGCGGCGATGGTTCGACCGTCGTCGCTCGCCGCTGATCACGCCGCAGGCCCGCAGTACCGACAGATGCCTGATCTGGTATTGCCCGAAGCGCAGCCGTCGGCGGGGCCGGTGAGGCCCTAATCGACCCTCCGCCCGCTCACAATTTCCCCGGTGTCGAGGATATCGAGCCGTATGACCTGCGATCCCTCCTTCACGAAGGTCAGGGTCCACGGCCGGATCTTCAGGAAGAACTGCGCGGGCGTTTCGGAAAACAGCTCGCTTCGGTCGCCTTGAGGGATGTCGAGGTACAGGCGGCCGTCTTCCTCGGTGACGGTGATCACGCGGTGGGGCAGCTGGTAGCGGCCCGCGTAGGCTGCGGCCAGCGTCGGGTCCAGCGGGATGGCCTTGCGCGCCTTGGCGCGGCAGTCGACGATCCATTTCGCCAGCGCGGTGCCCGAGCTGCGCTCGCAGTCCCTGGCCGGGCCCGTCGTCGGGATCTCGTCCGGTGACGCCGGGGCCGCTTGCGTCTTGCGCGAAGCATCCTCCGCGCCGGTGCCGTTCGCCACCTCCGGCACGAACACGTTGGTGAAGTCGCAGGCGAAGATGTCGTTGGTGATGATCGGGGAGAAGCCGGTGCCCCAGTGGCCGTAACGCCAGACGAGCCGCGTACCCCAGTAGTCGGTCACGTACCAGCCCAAGCCCTGGGCGAGCGGTTGGCCGGCGTTCGAGAGGAAGGGCGTCCAGGCGCGGGCCAGCGTCTCGGCCTTTGGCAGCTCATGGCGATCGACCGCCAGGTCGTACTTCGCCATGTCGCGCACAGTGAACAGGAGACCGGCCGACGCCCAGTAGTCGCGGGGCGGGTAGCCCGAATACACGCTTTCGCCGTCGCCCCGGTAGGTGCCGCGATGCGCTCGTTCGCCGCGCGGCAGTGCGGACAGGCGTAACTGCCGTACTCGACGAGCATCACCTCGGCACCGGGCGGACCGAACACGCGGTCGTACCCCGTGTCCACGGGGCGGTCGAGCCGGTCGAGCGTCAGCATCCCGGCAGCGCTTCTACCCGATCTGCACGTGGACGCGGGACAGGACGTCGACGACGCGCCGCAGGCAGTCGGCGTTGACGCCGGAGCTGGTCTCGGGGCCGGGCATGTTCTCTTCGGTCGCCACCATGAGTTGCTGGAGCTGGTCCTTCCATTGCAGCAGGACTGCGTGCTTCTGCTCGGCCGAGAGTTCGCTCGAGGACTCGATTGCCTCGGGCGTGCCAAAGACCCTGGCGGGATTCTTCATCGCATTCTGCAGGTCCATCGTCAAAATCCCTCTGCCCGTCGAACCGGGCAACCGTCGGCCATGATAAGCCGGCGCCGGCCGACAGACGCGGACCCCGGGCCCGCGCAATGTGGCACGAACCTGGATCGAATGGAGTCGCGACTGCTATGGCGAAACCGGCGACCGCCGAGAAGACCTACCCCCTCGTCGGCATCTTCGACACGGCCAATGCCGCCGAACGTGCGTACGAGTCGTGCCTGGATCGTGGCTACGAGCTCGGTCAGATCAACGTCGTCGTCTCCGAGGAAACGCGCCAGAAGCTGCTCACTTCCGACAACGAGGTCAAGGCGGAACTGGCCGGGCGCGAGGCGGAAGGCGGCGAGCTCGGCGGCCCCCAGGGCAGCCGCGTCGGCATGCTCGTCACCGTACTCGCCGCAGTAGGCGCGGCCGTCGCCGTGCCTGCGATCGGCTTCGTCGTCGGCCCCCTGGCCATCGCCTTGACGGCCGCGGGCGCCGCCGGCGCTGCCGGCGGTCTTTTCGCAGCGTTCAGTGACTGGGGTGTGCCCGAGGAGCGCCTGCATGGCTATGAAGCGGACGTCCGCAAGGGCGCGATCCTGATGTCCGTCGAAGCGAAATCGCCGGCCGATGCGAAGGCGATTGCAGAAGACTGGGCTGAATCCGGCGGACGCGACATCCACCGCAATTAATGGCGCTCCCACAGGGATTCGAACCCTCGTACCAGCCTTAGAGAGGGCTGTGTCCTAGGCCTCTAGACGATGGGAGCGTCGGGGTCCTCAAAGGGGCTGGTATTGTATCGGCTCAGTTCCCTGCCTCAAGCGGACCCGACACCCCTTGGATCCTCAAAGCGGCGGCGCCCCGTCGCCGGTCATCGTTGTACGCGCGGACCATCCGGTCTCGCGCTCGCACATCTCGGGCAATGCACTCAAGGTGCTCTACCGGCTGAAGGACGCCGGCTTCCTGGCGTTCCTCGTCGGCGGCTGCGTGCGCGACCTCCTGATCGGCATCGAGCCGAAGGAGTTCGACGTCGCGACCGATGCGTCGCCCGATGAAGTAAGGCGGCTATGCCGCAACTGCCGCCTCATCGGGTGTCGCTTCCACCTCGCGCACATTGGCTTCGGCTACCAGGTCAAAGAGGTCGCGACTTTCCCCGCCGCGCGCCGCAGCTCGGGCAGAAGCCCAGCCGCTTGCAGTTGAACGCGCCCAGCTTCTCGGCCCGGCAGTCCTCGCCACGCACGCGCAGAAAGCCGTGCTCGAAGCGCCCGCACTTCAAGTACGCCTCGAACTCCTCCTGCACGTACCGCAATAACGGTCGGCCGGTCGCCTCGCGCGTCGCGACCAGCTCCGGGTAATGCCGCTCGACGAGCTGATACAGCAGCGTCGCCTCGGGGCGGTGCCGCGCGTACCCGGGCGGATCGATGAACGGCGGAGCACGCAGGCGCTCTGCCCGCTCGCTCGCCATGGCCTCGCGTCCCTGCGATGAATGGACGCGGCCACGCTACGCCGCCGCGCGTGCAGGTCATCGTCGCGATTCTCGGCGAAACAAACGGATTCGGAGCAAATCGCCCCTATTCCCACTCGATCGTCGCCGGCGGCTTGCCGGAGACGTCGTAGACGACGCGCGAAACGCCCCGGACCTCGTTGACGATGCGCCGGGCGACGTGGTCGAGGAATTCGTAGGGCAGGCGCGACCAGCGCGCGGTCATGAAATCCACGGTCTCGACTGCGCGCAGCGCAATGACCCAGTCGTAGCGGCGGCCGTCGCCCATCACGGCGACGGACCGGACGGGAAGGAAGATCGCCATGGCCTGGCTCACGCGGTCATAGAGATCGTGCGCGCGAAGCTCTTCGATGTAGATGGCATCGGCCCGGCGCAGCAGGTCCGCCGCTTCGCGGCTCACGCGGCCCAGGATCCGCACGCCGAGACCGGGCCCCGGAAACGGATGGCGGAACACCATCTTGCGTGGCAGGCCGAGCTCGAGACCGATGCGCCGGACCTCGTCCTTGAAGAGCTCCCTCAACGGCTCGATCAAGGCCAGGTGCATGCGTTCCGGCAGCCCGCCGACGTTGTGGTGCGACTTGATGACATGGGCCTTGCCGGTCTTCGCGCCTGCTGACTCGATTACGTCGGGGTAGATCGTGCCCTGGGCGAGCCAGCGGATGTTTTCGAGGCGCTTCGCCTGCTCCTCGAACACCTCGATGAAGAGCCGCCCGATGATCTTCCGCTTGCCCTCCGGGTCTTCCTCGTCCGCGAGTGCGGCGAAGAAGCGATCCGCGGCTTCGACCCGGATGACCCGGATGCCAAGGTGCTTCGCGAAGGTCTCCATGACCTGATCGCCCTCGCCCTGGCGCAGGAGACCGTGATCCACGAACACGCAGACAAGCTGGTCGCCGATCGCGCGATGCAGGAGCGCCGCCACGACCGACGAGTCGACGCCACCGGACAGTGCCAGCAGCACGCGGTCCTTGCCGACCTGTTCGCGCACGCGCGAGATTGCGTCGGCCACGATGCTACCCGCGTCCCAGAGCGCATCGCAGCCGCAGATCTCGCGGACGAATCGTTCGAGGATCGCGGCACCTGAGCGCGTATGGGTCACTTCCGGATGAAACTGGACGCCATAGAACCGCGCGCTGTCGTTCGCCATTGCTGCAAGCGGCGCGCTTGCTGTCGACGCGATCGCAGTGAATCCGGGAGGCAGCGATTCGACCCGGTCCCCGTGGCTCATCCACACGTCGAGGAGTCCCGCTTCGCCGCCGCCTTCGTCGGCAATTCCGTCGAGCAGGCGCGAAGGCGCAACGCGCTGCACTTTCGCATAGCCGAATTCCCGATGCATGGAAGGCGCGACCCGGCCCCCAAGTTGCGCCGCCATCGTCTGCATGCCGTAGCAGATGCCGAGGACGGGAACGCCCAGCGTGAAAACCGCGTCCGGTGCGCGCGGCGGCGCGGCGTCGGTGACCGACTCCGGCCCGCCGGACAGGATGATTCCGCGGGCGCCAAATTCTAGGACGGCGGCGTCGCCCGCGTCCCACGGCAGGATCCCGCAATAGACGCCGATCTCGCGGACCCGCCGCGCGATGAGCTGCGTGTACTGGGCGCCGAAGTCGAGGATCAGGATCCGGTGGGCATGGATGTCGGCGGCCGCGGCCTGCATGCGGGCTGCCATCATCCGATCCGGTAGTTCGGCGCTTCTTTGGTGATGCTCACGTCGTGGACGTGGCTCTCGCGCACGCCGGCACCCGTGATGCGGACGAAAACGGGGCGTGTGCGCATCTGCTCGATGTCGGCGCTTCCCGTATAGCCCATCGCGGCACGGATTCCGCCCGCGAGCTGATGCAGGATGGTCACGAGGCTTCCTTTATAAGGAACCCTGCCCTCCACACCCTCCGGCACCAGCTTTTCGAGCTCCTCCACCGTATCCTGGAAGTACCGGTCGCTCGAACCATGGCGCTGTGACATCGCGCCGAGCGAGCCCATGCCGCGGTAGGACTTGTAGGACGCTCCCTGGTACAACTCGACCTCGCCCGGCGATTCCTCGGTGCCCGCGAAGAGTCCGCCGATCATGACGGAGTGTGCACCGGCCGCAATCGCCTTGGCGACATCCCCCGAGTAGCGGATGCCGCCATCGGAGATGAGCGGCACATCGCTCTTCGCGAGCGCCTCGGCGATGGTGGCGACCGCGGTGATCTGCGGCACGCCGACGCCGGCGATCACACGCGTCGTGCAGATGGAGCCGGGCCCGATGCCGACCTTGACGGCATCGACACCCGCATCGACGAGCGCTTTCGCGCCGTCCGCGGTCACGATGTTGCCGGCGATCACCTGAAGTTGCGGATGCGCCTTCTTGATGCGGCTCACCATCGCGATCACGCCTTTTGAATGCCCATGCGACGTGTCGACGATGACGAGGTCGACCGCCGCATCCACAAGCGCGGCGACGCGCTCGAGCGTATCCGGCGCGGTGCCGACCGCGGCGCCGACGCGCAGCCGACTGTGCTCGTCCTTGCAGGCGCGCGGGAAGTCGCGGGCCTTCTGTATGTCCCGCACGGTGATCATGCCCCGCAGGCGCCCGCCCTCGTCGACCACCAGCACCTTCTCGATGCGATGACGGTGAAGGAGCTGCAGGACTTCTTCCCGTGGCGTGTTCTCGCGCACCGTCACGAGCTTGTCCCTCGGCGTCATGACCTTTGACACCGGCAGATCGAGCTGTTCCTGGAAGCGGATGTCGCGGTGGGTGACGATGCCGACCACCTGGTTGCCATCGGCCGTGACCGGGAGGCCCGATATGCCCTTGGCCCGCGTTAGCGCGATGACTTCACGGATCGTCGCGTCGGGCCGGATCGTGATCGGGTCCTTGATGACGCCGCTCTCGTGCTTCTTGACCCGGCCGACTTCGCGCGCCTGGTCGGCCGCCAGCATGTTCTTGTGGATGATGCCGATCCCGCCTTCCTGTGCAATCGTGATCGCGAGCCGCGCCTCCGTGACCGTATCCATGGCCGCGGATACGAAGGGCAGGTTGAGGCGGATGCCGCGGGTCAGGCGTGTCGACAGGTCGACCTCGCGCGGGAGCACCTCCGAGTATGCCGGGACGAGCAGGACGTCGTCGAAGGTGAGTGCTTCCTGGACGATTCGCATAACCGGCATTCCCGGGGCGGTCCGAATGAAGCGGCGCATTGTACGACGCCACCCCGCCGGTTGTAAGTGGCGCAAGCAGGAAAGTGTCGCTTAGCATGGCCGCATGGCTCTGATCTCCACCGATGCCGGGCGTGGGAGCGATGCACTGCGTGACATTTATACGGTCGGCCGACTGAACCGCGAGGCCCGCGGACTTCTGGAAGCCGGGTTCCCGTCGCTCTGGATCACGGGCGAGCTCTCGAACCTTTCGCGCCCCGCATCCGGCCACTGGTACTTCACGCTGAAAGATGAAGATGCCCAGGTGCGCTGCGCGATGTTCCGCCAGCGGAACCTCGCCGTGCGCTTCGCGCCGCGTGACGGCATGCAGGTGCTGCTGCGGGCCCGTGTGGGGCTCTACGAGGCGCGAGGCGAATTTCAGCTCGTTGCCGACCACCTCGAAGAGGCGGGCGAAGGCGAGCTGCGGCGGCGCTTCGAGGCGCTCAAGCTGAAGCTCGCCTCGGAAGGCCTGTTCGATGCATCCCGCAAGCGCGCCCCGCCCCGCTTCCCGCGTCGCATCGGCATCGTGACGTCGACGACCGGCGCTGCGCTTCGCGACGTGTTGCAGGTCCTGAAGCGCCGCTGCCGCGGCATCGCGGTGCTGATCTATCCGGTGCCTGTCCAGGGTGCCGGGGCGGCCCGCGAGATCGCCTCGCAGCTCGCACTGGCAGACCGTCGCTCGGAAGTCGACGTCCTCCTGCTCGTTCGCGGCGGCGGATCGCTGGAGGATCTCTGGGCCTTCAATGAGGAAGCGCTCGCGCGCGCCCTGGCGACCGTCGAGTTGCCTGTCATCTCCGGCATCGGCCACGAGGTCGACTTCACGATCGCGGACTTCGTGGCCGACCTGCGCGCGCCGACGCCGTCCGCGGCTGCCGAACTCGCAGTCCCGGATGCCGGCGCATGGATCGAATCGCTCAATGTGACGATGCGGCGGCTCGCGGCCGCCGTCACGCGCTCGCTCAGGGAGCGGCGCGATGCCGTTCTGCGCTCAACACGTCGCCTGACCGCGTTGCACCCCGCTCAGGCGATCGCCCAGCGCGCACAGCGACTCGATGAGCTGCAGTTGCGTGCGCTGGCCGCGGCCCGGCGCGCGACGATCGGGCGCAACCAGCATCTTTTGCGCCTGCGGGCAGAACTCGAAATCCATTCGCCGGCTTCGAGGGTCGCGGCCCTGCTGCAGCGCATAGCCCATGCGCGCGCGCGCCTCGCGCCGGCACTCAGTCACGCCATGGCGGTTTCAGCGGGGCGACTGCAGTCCGCCGGAAGCGGCCGGCAGGCGACGAGCCCGCTCGCGACTCTCGGGCGCGGCTATTCGATCGTGACGCTCGTGGCGACCGGCGCCATCGTGACGGATGCGGCCCAGTCACCGGCCGGGACGGAGATCGAGGCGCAACTTGCGCACGGACGTCTCCGCGCCCGCGTCACGGGCACCACGAAATAAGTCAGCTCCGTTCGCGCCGCGTGGTTCGCTGGCGCGTGCGCCGCTGCCGCGGCGTCAGCTTGTCGCGGCGGCCGGCGAATGGATTGTCTTCGCTCTTGAAATCGACACGCACCGGCGTGCCTTTCAGCTTGAAGGCTTCACGGTAGCAATTCACGAGGAAACGGCGGTAATCCTCGGGCGTGCGCTCGGCCTGGGCGCCGTGGACCACGATCACCGGCGGATTGCGCCCGCCCTGGTGCGCATAGCGCAGGCGAATGCGCCTGCCGCGCACGAGCGGCGGCTGATGCTGGCGGATCGCGGCTTCCAGGATGCGCGTCAGTTCCGGCGTCGGCATCTCGCGCATCGCGGCGGCATGGGCGGCGCGGACCGCATTCATCAGCTCGCCGACGCCGCTGCCATGCAGTGCCGAGATGAAATGCACGGGCGCGAAATCGAGGAAGCGCAGGCGGTCGGCAAGCTGAGTCCGGATTTCGTCCCGCTGGCCCGGCGCGACGTGGTCCCACTTGTTGACGGCGATCGCGAGCGCCCGGCCACGCTCGGCCACGAGGCCAAAAAGCGTGGCGTCCTGTTCCGCCACCGTATCGCGCGCATCGACGACCCCGATCACGACATGCGCGTCGTCGATGGCCTGTAGCGTCTTGATTACACTCCATTTCTCCACGCCCTCGTCGACCTTCGAACGGCGCCGGACGCCTGCAGTGTCGATGAGGACGTAGGCCTGGCCGTCGCGCTCGAAAGGAACCGCGACAACGTCGCGCGTCGTGCCCGGCTCATCGAAGGTGATCAACCTTTCTTCGCCGAGCAGGCGATTGATCAAGGTCGACTTTCCGACATTCGGCCGGCCCACCACGCACACGCGGATGGCGCGACCGGAGTCCGCGGCGACCTCAGGCCCGGACGGCGCGAGTCCCGCCAGCGCGACTTCCATCAGGTTGTCGATTCCCTGCCGATGGGCGGCCGAGATCGCCTGCGCCTCGCCGAACCCGAATCCATGGAACTCGGCGATCGCGACCGCGGCGTCACGGCCCTCGCACTTGTTGACCGCGACCGTCACCGGCTTGCCGCTCCTGCGCAGGACGTCGGCGACGAAGCGGTCCGAAGCGTCGAGCCCGCCCTGGCCGTCGACCAGGAAAACGATGCGGTCAGCCTCTTCGATCGCCCGGCGCGTCTGCTGGGCCATCAGTTCCTGCACGCCCCTCGGCACTTCGACGAGTCCGCCGGTATCGACGACGATGAAGCGATGCGGTTCGTTCCGGCCATAGCCGTACTTGCGGTCGCGCGTGACGCCCGGGATGTCGGCGAC
Source organism: uncultured Steroidobacteraceae bacterium (assembly GCA_964412975.1). Classification (GTDB taxonomy): domain Bacteria; phylum Pseudomonadota; class Gammaproteobacteria; order Steroidobacterales; family Steroidobacteraceae; genus SCUD01. Next base: position 2,342 of record CAYPQX010000047.1, on the reverse strand, counting down.
GAGCGCGTCGCGCGTGCCGGTCAGCGCATTGAAGAGCGTCGATTTGCCGACATTCGGCCGGCCGACGAGGGCGACGACTGGGAGCATGGCATGCGCTAGCCGCGGGGTTTCGCGCGCCAGGCCTGGACTTCGCCGGAGTCCGTCTGAACCAGCAGGAGGTCCCCGACTGCGACCGGCGCATTGCTGACGCGGCTCTTGCCCGCCCTGCCGCGCGCGAGGAGTTGACCGCTCGCCGCATCGAGCCAGTGCAGGTAACCGTCGAAATCCGCCACGACGAGCGCGTTGCCGGCCAGCGCGGGCGCGGTCACCGAGCGCCGCAACAGGCCGTCCTGGGTCCAGACGGGCGTGCCGTCACGGCGCCGCAGTGCGACAACCGAACTGTCGGCGGTCGTGACGTAAAGCGTTTCGTCATCCGTCGTGAGGCCGCGATTGCTCGACAATTCCCGTCCCCACCAGATCTGGCCGGAGTCGAGCGCAAGCATCGCGATGCGTCCCTGATAGCCGACGACGAACACGTCGGTGCCGCTGACGCGCACGGACGAGTCGATGTCCACGAGGCGCTCGATCTCGGTTTTTCCGTGCGCGGGAGCGACCGTCGTGATCCACAACAGCTCGCCGGACGTGAGCGACAGCGCGACGACCTTTCCGTTGTCGAGGCCGGCGAGCACCATGTCGCCGCTGACGACCGGCGCCCCGTTACCGCGCAAGGAAAGCCTCGGAACCGGTTGTTCGTAGGACCAGGCTTCCGAGCCATTCGCCGCGCGCAGTCCCCGCAGGCGCCCGTCGACCGTCCGCACGACGACCAGGCCACCCGCGACCGCGGGCGCGGTCAGCACCTCGCCACCGGTCGAAACTTGCCAGCGCTTCGCTCCGGTCTCGGAATCGAGCGCGACGAGCTGTCCGTCGGAACTGCCGACGACGACGAGTCCTTCGCCCACGGCGGGCCCGCCGGCAAGGTCGAGATCGGTGTCAACGCGCCAGACATCGCGCCCGTTCGCGAGTTCGAGCGACTGGACGTCGCCACCATGGCCCGCGACGTAGACCCTCTCGCCCTCGACCACAGGCCGCAGGCCGAGGCGCAGCACGTCGTCCCCGCCCTTCGTGCCCTTGCTCCAGACCCGGTCGATGCGGATGAGCGGATCGAAATCGACGAGTTCCGCGGGCGGTTCGACTTCCTTGTCCTTGCTGCAGGCTGCCGCGAGGAGCGCCAGCACCGCAAATACCGCCATCCGCTTCATAGCCATGCCTTACTCCGCCGCCTGCGCCGCGCTCAGTTCGTCGATCTTCAGTTGCAGAAGTTCCGCATCGAGCTGTCCGGCACCTTCCGGGCTGGCCGCCGCGGCAGCCTGTGCCTTGCGCCAGGTGCCGAGCGCAGCCGTCTTGTCCCCCTTAGCCAGCTGCACGTCGCCCTCGAGTTCCAGGACACGCGGCTCGGCAGAGGGCTGCTCGATCGCATCGAGCGTCGCGAGTGCGTCGTCATAGCGGCCCTGGGCAAGCTGGACGCGCGCAAGCCGCAGCCGTGCGACGATGCGCAGCTCCGGATCCTTCGAATCCCGCGCGATCGTCGCGAGGCGCGTCTCGGCGCTCGCGAAATTGCCGGAATCCACGTCGAGCCGGGCGAGCACGAGCGTCGCCTGGTCGGCATAAGGCGTGTCCGCATATTCGCCGGTGACTTCGCCCGCGATGCGCAGCCCCTCATCGCGCTTGTTGCTTCCGATTGCGTCCAGCATCGCCGCGAAACGCTGCCCCGCCTCGAGTGAACGCGAGGCCTGGCGCGATTCCCACCAGCGATAACCGTAGTAACCGCCCAGCGTCACTGCGACGCCGGCAACGAGCCAAATCCAGCTCTCGCGCAGCCAGTGCCGCAGCTGTTCGGCCTGTTCGCGTTCGGAAAGAAATTCATCGACCATCGTCGCCCCCCATCTTCGCTCCCGGACGCAGTTCGCCGGCCAGCCGCCCCGGCAATTCGCTGAACGCCCATTCAACCTGTGCGGCTTCCTTGCGCAGCCACTTGACCGCCGCGACGCTCTTCGCCGCTTCGTCGTCACCGATGATGAGCGCGAGCACCGCGCCGCTCCTGTCGGCGCGCTTCAGCTGCGCCTTGAAGCTGCCGCCTTCCATGTTGACCATCACGCCGGCGCCCGGCATGGCATCGCGCAGGTGCTCGGCGAGCGCGAGGCCGGCGCGTTCCGCGGCTTCGCCGGACAGGATCATGTAAACGGCGGGAAGATCGTCCGGCGCCTGCAGGCCGGAGGCCTGCATCAGGCTCACGATCCGCTCGATGCCGAGGGCCCAGCCGATCGCCGGCGTCGGCTCTCCGCCCAGCAGTTCGACCAGACCAT
>CAYPQX010000046.1:0-13579 GCA_964412975.1 uncultured Steroidobacteraceae bacterium | reverse complement strand
AGGGACCATCCGAGCCGCCGGTTGATTTCGCGAAGACTGAGCGCTCCCGCCGCGACGTGGCTGCCGTCGGCGCGTGCGTCGATGCGGCCGAGCGGCGGTTCGGCCTGCGTCGTGAATTCGCCTACGACTTCCTCGAGGATGTCCTCGAGCGTCACGAGCCCCTGCAGGTCGCCGTACTCGTCGACGACGAAGGCGATGCGCCGGCGCAGCCGGCGAAAGCGCAGCAGCTGGTCGTAAAGCGTTGTTCCTTCCGGGGTAAAGAGCGCCTCGCGCCGCGTCGCGATCTCGCGCAGCCGTTCGCGAGTCAAGCGGCCGGAGGCGAGTTCGTTGGCGACGAGACGCATGTGGACGATTCCGTGCACGCGGTCGAGGTCGCCGTCAAAGAGCGGCATCCGCGTGCGCGAAGTTACACGCAGGCGGGCGCTGATCTCGTCCCAGTCGGCGCTGATGTCGATGCCGTCGATTTCGCTCCGCGGAACCATGACGTCCTCGACCCGGCGGCGCTCCAGCGCTAGCAGGGATTCGACCATGCCCTGGCGCTCGGTGGGCAGGCCGACGAGAGTGTCCGCGATGTCGGCAATGGACTCGGCCGAATCCCGCGGAGTCTCGACCTGGTCGTCCCGCTGCGGCAGCAGGCTGAAGAACGGGGCGGCGATCCAGACGATGACGCGCGCGGCCTGTTCGCGGAGCGCGCCGTCGCGGCGCAGCCATCCAAGGCTCGCGAGGAGAACCAGGAGCGCGAGTCCCGCAGCCACCGCGACGGCGACTGTGAGGCGCGCGGAGTCCGGCGCAAGCGCGATGCATGCGAGCAGGGCAGCCAGCACGGTCGCGCGCAGGCAGGCCGTGGCTACTCTCGTTCGCCGCGGTTCGTCGCCCATGCGGCGGCGCAGCCTCGAGATCCATGGTTCATGCAGAGAAGCCGGGGCGGCGCGACGGGTGCGCAGGGCCGGTATCGCCGCCTCGATGAGGCCGGCCAGCACGATGAGCGCGAGTGCCACGATCATTGCGCCCAAGGAGTCAACCCCAATGCCGGCCGAGCAGGATCTCCAGCACGAACTTGCTGCCGAAATAAGCGATGGCGAGCACCACGAACCCCGCGATCGTGTAGCGCGCCGCCTTGCGTCCACGCCAGCCGAAGCGCCAGCGGCCGAACAGCAGGCTGGCGAAAATCGCCCAGGCCGTGAGCGCGAGCACTGTTTTGTGGGCGAGGTGCTGGGCGAACAGGTCGGTCACGAACAGGAGGCCCGCGAGGATCGCTACCGTTAGCGCACCAAAGCCGATCGCAATCACCGAAAACAGGGCGCGCTCCAGGCTCTCGACCGGCGGGAGTGTGGCGAGCCAGCCAGCGGGGCGCGCGCGGCGCAGTTCCGAGTCCTGCAGGGCAAGCATGATGACCAGGACCGCGGCAATTGCGAACATGCCGGCGGATCCCATCGCGAGCACCACGTGCGCCGCAAATGGCCAGCCCTGTGGTCCCATCTCACCGGGCGACGGCAGGCTCGACGTTCCGGCGGCGAGCAGGGCGGCGAGTCCGAGGACGACAGCGGCGACCGCCCGGAATCTCGGCGCGAACACGGCGAACAGACCGCCCGCGCCGATTGCGAGCCCCATCAGCGAGGCGCTGTCGGCAAGGGCAAGCGTCGACTCACCGAGGGGTCGAAGCGTGTCTGCGAGCCAGGTCGCGTGTGCGACGAGGGCTGCGGCCGCGAGATAGAAGGCCGGTTCGTGAAACGCCGCACGCGGCGCCGCGCGCCGCGCGGCGTGCAGGGCCGCTGCGGCAGCCACCAGATAGAGCAGAATGACGAGAAATCCGCGCAACGAAATTCCGACTCCCGGGAAGCGCCGGGTCATTGTACAAGGGGGCGGCGATCGCTGGCGCGCGACGTCCTATAATCCGTGGCGGCAAGGTATCGCGGTCTCGCCGCCAGCAGGTTTTTCCCGATGTTTGACATGCTCGCCGACCGGCTTGGCAAGGCCGTTGATTCGCTTCGCGGTCGCGGGCGCCTGACCGAGGAGAACATCGCGGACACCCTCCGCCGGGTGCGCATGGCGCTCCTCGAGGCGGACGTCGCGGTGGGCGTCGTGAAGTCCTTCACCGACGCCGTGCGCGCGCGCGCAGTCGGCACGGAGGTGATGCGCAGCCTCACCCCGGGACAGGCCTTTATCCGCGTCATTCACGAGGAACTGACGCGTGTCATGGGCGAACCCGGCCGCGGCCTCAATCTGCACGCGACGCCACCGGTCGTCGTGCTGCTCGCGGGTCTGCAAGGCGCCGGCAAGACCACGACGGCTGCCAAGCTTGCGCGCCACCTGATCGAACGGCAGCGACGGAATCCGCTACTCGTCAGCACCGACGTCTATCGGCCGGCGGCGATGACGCAGCTCGAACGGCTTGCAGGCCAGGTCGGGGCGGCGTACTTCAGCCCACCCGCAGGTGCGGCGCCGGTCGAAATCGCATCCGCCGCGCTCGACCATGCCCGGCGGCACCTGCACGACGTCCTCATCGTCGACACCGCGGGCCGCCAGCACGTGGACCGGGAAATGATGGAAGAGGTGCAGGCAGTCGATCGCGCGGTCGGAGCCACCGAGCGGCTATTCGTCGTGGACAGCATGGCCGGGCAGGACGCCGTCAAGGCGGCGGAGCGTTTTGATGCGGCGCTCGCGCTCACCGGCGTGATCCTGACGAAAGCGGACGGCGACGCGCGCGGCGGCGTGGCGCTCTCCGTGCGCCAGGTCACGGGCAAGCCCATCCTATTCGTCGGCGTCGGCGAGAAGGCCGAGGCGCTCGAGGTATTTCATCCGGAGCGCATCGCCGCGCGCATCCTCGGCATGGGCGACGTGCTGTCGCTCATCGAACAGGTTCAGTCGACGGCCGACCAGGAAAAGGGCGCGAAGCTCGCGGCCAAGCTCGCCAAGGGCAAGGGATTCGACTTCACGGACTTGCGCGACCAACTCGCCGAATTCAGTCGAATGGGCGGCGTCGCCGCACTTGCAAGCAAGCTGCCGACCCAGGCGCTCCCGCCGGGTGCGCTTGCCGCCGTGGACGAGGGCTCGATTCGCCGGCAGATCGGGATCATCGACTCGATGACGCCCGGCGAGAGGCGCAGGCCCGTGATCATCGCTGCATCCCGCAAGCGCCGTATTGCCGCGGGCGCCGGCGTTCCCGTGCAGGAAGTGAACCGCTTGCTGAAGCAGTTCCTCCAGATGGAAAAAGTGATGAAAAAGATGCGCGGCGGGGGATTGGCGAAGCTTCTTCGGGGCCTGTCGGGGCAGCGACCCGGCCGCGGCGGACCCCATTGAGCCGTGGCAGAGCGGTACCCGGTGTAAGCCTTTCATTCACCGAGTGATTTGAGTAGAATGCGCGGCTCTTTGACGGGGCCGTTATCCCCGCGGAACTGACGCAGCCGGGCTGCGAGGGATTCAACCGATGGTCACGATTCGACTGACGCGCCGCGGCGGCAGGAATTCGCCCTTCTATCACGTCGTCGTCACCGACAGCCGCAAGCGTCAGGGCGGCACGGTGCTTGAGCAGGTGGGTTTCTTCAATCCGGTCGCCCGTGGCAAGGACCGCAAGCTGGAACTCGACCTCACCCGGATCGCTTACTGGACAGGCACCGGCGCGACGATGTCGGACCGGGTGCGCACGCTCGTCTCGGCTGCCAGGAAGCAAGCGGCGGCCTGATCGGCCTGCCGCTGCTCGCGCGCTCCGGTGACACGGGTCGTGCTCGGGCGCATCGCGGGGCCGTTCGGCGTTCGAGGCTGGATCAAGATCGCCTCATTCACGGAGCCCCCCGAGCAGATACTGGAGTTTCCGCTGTGGCGCGCCGACCAGCCGGGCGGCGGCACGCGCGAGTTCCGCCCTGCCGAGGGCCGCCGTCACGGCAAGGGGCTTGTCGTGCGGTTCGAGGGCATCGAGGATCGCGATGCGGCACTCGCGCTCGCGAGACCGGATTTGTGGATCGAACGCCGGGAACTGCCGGCATTGAAGGAGGGCGAGCACTACCGGACGGACCTGATCGGCCTCGAGGTCGTGAACCTTCAGGGACAACGGCTCGGGCACATCGAGCATTTCATCGACATGCCTGCGGGTGCCGTCATGGTCGTTGTCGGAGAGCGCGAGCGCTGGCTGCCGACGGGACGGGATCGGCTCGTGGGTATTGACCTCAAGGGCGGCAAGGTCACCGTCGACTGGGACGCGGAGTTCTGAGCGATGCGGATCGAGGTCGTCACGCTCTTTCCTCCGCTCATCGAGGCGGGACTGGCGGCCGGCGTCCTGGGGCGGGCCGTCAGCTCGGGCCGCCTCGAAGTCGGTCTTGAGAACCCACGGAGCCACGCGACGGACCCGCACCGCACGGTCGACGACCGGCCGTTCGGCGGCGGACCCGGCATGGTGCTCAAGGCGGAGCCGCTTGCAGAGGCTCTGCGCGCCGCAGCGGAACGATTGCCGGCGCACGCGCCAATGATCGGGCTTGCGGCGCATGGCCGGCCGTTTTCCCAGGCCGTGGCGCGGCGACTCGCCGGTTTGCCGGGCTTTGGCCTGGTGGCCGGACGATATGAGGGAATCGATCAGCGGGTTTCGGACGCGCTGATCGACGAAGAGCTGTCGATCGGCGACTATGTGCTGTCGGGCGGAGAGTTCCCGGCGCTCATCGTGATCGATGCGGTGGCGAGGCTGCTGCCCGGCGTGCTCGGCGACGAGGCGTCGGCCGCGGAGGACTCGTTCGGCGACGGGTTGCTCGACTGGCCGCATTACACGCGGCCCGAAGTCTGGGATGGCAGGCCGGTGCCGGCCGTGCTGCTGGGCGGGAATCACGCCGCAATCCGGCGCTGGCGACTGATGCAGGCGCTCGGCCGGACCTGGCGGCTCAGGCCGGACCTGCTGCGGAGCCGGAGATTGACGCCAGAGGAGCGTACGCTGCTCGAGGAATATTGCGCTGCGGCCGGCGTCGAACCGCCGCGATGAGTACCGGGGTTTAGTCAAGCACAGATCGGGGACTAGAGATGAACAAGATCATGCGGGAACTTGAATCGCGCTCGATGAAGCGCAAGCTGCCCGAGTTCGGGCCGGGCGACACGGTCGTCGTGCAGGTCAAGGTGCGCGAGGGCGACCGCGAGCGTGTCCAGGCCTATGAAGGGGTCGTCATCGCCTGCCGCAATCGTGGCTTGAACAGCGCGTTCACGGTGCGCAAGGTCTCCCATGGTGAAGGCGTCGAGCGCGTGTTTCAGACACACAGCCCTTCGATCGCCGACATCGAGGTAAAGCGGCGCGGCAAGGTGCGCCGCGCGAAGCTCTACTATCTCCGCGACCGCTCCGGAAAGTCGGCGCGCATCGAGGAAAAGCTCGGAGGCTGAGGACGCGACGATGCCCGTCCTTCACGCGCTCGGGTCTGTCGTCAAGGGCGTATGGATTGCCCTCGACGGCCTGCGCAAGGTCCTGCATCTCGTCCTGCTGCTCGCGCTTTTCGGCGTGCTTTTGGCGGCGGGCCAGTCGCAGCTTCCCTACGTGCCCGACGGCGCGGCTCTCGTCCTCTCGCCACAGGGCTACCTCGTCGAGGAAATTTCGGGTGACCCGCTCGATCGCGCACTGTCGCGCGCGACAGGCGGTTACCGTGGGGAGACCCGGATTCGCGATCTCGTCGACGTTGTCGACGCGGCGCGGGACGATGACCGCATCCAGGCACTGGTGCTCGAACTCGAGGACGTCGAGGGAGCGGGCCTTCCGCTGCTGCAGGATCTTGCGCAGTCGATCCGCTGGTTCCGTGAGAGTGGCAAGAAGGTCTATGCCTATGGCGAGGCATTCTCGCAGCGCCAGTATTTCCTCGCAGCCCAGGCCGACGCCGTCTACCTCGACCCGATGGGGTACGTCCTGCTCGAAGGCTATGGCTACTTCCGCACTTACTACCGCGGCACGCTTGACAAGCTCGCAGTCGACATCAACGTGTTCAAGGCCGGCAGCCACAAGTCGGCGCCCGAGGAGTGGACGCGCAAGGACATGTCGCCCGAGGACCGGGAGGATGCGCGAGTCTGGATCGGTGCGCTCTGGGAGAACTACAAGGCCGACGTCGGTTCGGCGAGGGATCTCGACCCTGCACTGATCCAGGCCTACGCGGATGAGGCTGCGGAGGGCGTGCGCGCCACCGGCGGGGACCTGGCCCAGTACGCCCTGGCACGCGGGCTGGTCGATGGCCTCAAGACCCGCAAGGAATTCGAAGAGATCGTCGCGAAGGTCGCGGGTGAAGACGAGGACACCGGCTATGCGGCGGTCGAGTGGCAGGGCTACCTGCCTTACGTGCGCTCGGAGGAGGCACTCGGCAGGCGTAGCAGCGGGAAGATCGGCGTCATTGTGGCCTCCGGGGAAATCCTCGACGGGGAGCACTCGCCAGGCATTGTCGGCGGAGACTCGCTGTCGAGGCTCCTGCGCGAGGCTGCAAGTGACGAGGACCTCGCGGCCGTCGTGCTTCGCATCGACAGCCCGGGCGGCAGCATCATGGCGTCCGAGCTGATACGGCGCGAGGTGGCGGATTTCCGCGCATCCGGCAAGCCGATCGTCGCCTCGATGGGAACGGTCGCCGCCTCCGGCGGTTACTACATCGCCATGGGTGCGGACCGGATCATCGCGGCGCCGACGACGATCACCGGTTCCATCGGCGTGTTTGCCGTGATCCCGACGTTCCAGCGAACGCTTGAAAAGATCGGCGTGACGAACGACGGCTTCGGCACGACGCGGCTCTCGGGACAGACCGATCTTGACCGGGAGCTCGGGCCGGATTCGAAGCAGATCCTTCAGGCCACGGTCGAGCATGCGTACCGGACCTTCGTCGAGAACGTCGCCCATTCGCGCAAGCGCCGCCCCGAGGAGATCGAAAGCCTGGCCCAGGGCCGCATATGGACGGGAGCCGACGCGCGCGCTGCAGGAATCGTTGACGAACTCGGCGGCGTCGACGAGGCGATTGCCGAGGCCGCAAGGCTCGCCGGCCTGGACGACGACTACGACGTTGAATGGATCGAACAGGATCTGTCGTGGCGTGATGCGTTCGTGATGCGGCTTCGCCGGGCGGCAGCCTGGGTGGTCGATGCGGTCAGCCCGCACCGCGCCCAATTGCCGGAGATCGGGATGGCTCTGGCTCGCGCGCGTGCATTGCTTGCCCTCGCGGCCGAGGGCCGGCCCGTGTATCTCTGCGGCTGCCGCGTCGAGTAGGCGAAGGGCCCTAGGCAGCCCAGTCGAGGATGACCTTTCCCGACTGGCCGCCACCCATCGTGTCGAAAGCCTGCCGGTAGTCCGCGGCGGCGTCGCGGTGCGTAATCACCCCGCTCACGTCGAGACCGCTCTGAAGCATCGCCGCCATCTTGTACCAGGTCTCGAACATTTCGCGGCCATAGATACCCTTGATCACGAGGCCCTTGAAGATGACCTGGTTCCAATCGATCGATACCTCCTCCGGCGGGATGCCGAGCAGCGCGACGCTGCCGCCGTGATGCATCACGCGCAGCATGTCGCGGAACGCGGAGGCGTTGCCCGACATCTCGAGGCCGACATCGAAGCCTTCCTCCATGCCGAGTTCCTTCATCGCGTCGTCGATGCTCTGCTCCTGGACATTCAGCGCGCGGGTCGCGCCCATGCGGCGCGCGAGGTCGAGCCGGTAATTGTTCACGTCGGTGATGACGACATGGCGCGCGCCGATGAAACGCGCGATCGCAACTGCCATGATGCCGATCGGGCCTGCGCCCGTGATGAGCACGTCCTCGCCCACCATGTTGAAGGAGAGTGCCGCGTGCGTCGCATTGCCGAGCGGATCCAGGATCGAGGCGATCTCGTCCGGGATTCCGGCGGGAAGCCGGAAGACGTTGGCTGCCGGAAGCACCATGTACTCGGCGAAGCAACCCGGCCGGTTGACGCCGTCACCCTGCGTGTTGCGGGACAGGTGGCGCCGGCCCGCGCGGCAGTTGCGGCAGTGGCCGCAGGTGATGTGGCCTTCGCCCGAGACCCGGTCGCCCACGGCGAGGCCGCGAACCTCGCTGCCGATGGCGACGATCTCCCCGCAATACTCATGGCCGATCTGCATCGGGACCGGGATCGTGCGGCTCGCCCAGGCGTCCCATTGATAAATATGTATGTCGGTGCCGCAGATCGCAGTCTTGCGCATGCGGATCAGCACGTCGTTCGGGCCTGCCTCCGGCGCCGGCAGTTCGCCCAGCCAGATACCGGGCTCCGGCTTGGACTTGATCAGTGCCTTCATGAATTCCTCACTTGCCGATGATCCCGAGTTCCGCGCCCGCCTGTGAAAAGGCCGCGGCCGCCGCCTCGAGCATCGCGCGCGTATGCCCCGCGCACACCTGCGTGCGGATGCGCGCCTTGCCCATCGGAACGACCGGGTAGGAAAATCCGATCGCATAAATGCCGAGCTCGAGCAGCCGGTCGGCCATGCGCACCGCAAGCGCCGCGTCGCCCAGCATGACCGGAATGATCGGATGCTCGCCTGCAACGAGCCGGAAACCCTGTGACGCGAGCCGGGCGCGGAACCAGGCCGCGTTCTCGGCGAGCTGCCGGCGCGGCGCTGGCGTGGATTCGAGCAAGTCGAGGACGGCCAGGGTGGTCGCCGCGACGACGGGGGCGATCGTATTGGAGAAGAGGTAGGGGCGCGATCGCTGCCGGAGCCAGGCGATCACCGGTGCCCGCCCAGAGACGTAGCCGCCGCTCGCGCCACCGAGCGCCTTACCGAGCGTCCCGGTCAGGATGTCCACGCGCCCCATCACGCCGCAGTGTTCATGCGTTCCACGACCCGCCGCTCCCATGAACCCGGTCGCATGCGAATCGTCGACGATCACGGTCGCGGAATGGCGGTTCGCCAGCTCGCAGATCCCGGGAAGCGGCGCGATCGTGCCGTCCATCGAAAACACGCCGTCAGTCACGACGAGACGGGAGCGCGCGTCCCGCGCTTCCACGAGGCGCTCCTCGAGCTGGCCGAGATCGGCGTTGTCGTAGCGCAGGCGCCGGGCCTTCGAAAGGCGGATGCCGTCGATGATGCTCGCGTGATTCAACGCATCAGAAATGATCGCGTCCTTCTCGTCCGTCAGCGTTTCGAACAGGCCACCGTTCGCGTCGAAGCACGACGAGTACAGGATCGTGTCCTCCGTGCCGAGGAATGCCGAGAGCCGGCGCTCGAGTTCGCGGTGAACCGTCTGGGTGCCGCAAATGAAACGGACCGATGCCATCCCGTAGCCGTAACGGTCGAGCGCAGCGTGGGCGGCGGCGACGATAGCCGGGTGGTTCGCGAGGCCGAGGTAGTTGTTGGCGCAGAGGTTGATGACCTCGCGGCCGTCCTCCAGGCGGATAACCGGACCCTGCCCCGAGGCGATGACGCGCTCGCGCTTGAAAAGCCCTTCGCGAGCCAGTTCCGCGGTCTGCGATTCGAGCCGCTCGAGCAGGGCCTGGTCCATGCGTTCCCGCCAGCTGTGCCAGCCGCGGATTATAGCGGCCGCGCGCGTGGCGCCTCGTATAATCGCGGCCGGGAGGAATCGTGAGCGATTGCTACGGTGACGACAGACAGGGGGCGGGCGCAGGCGCATGAGCGGCGTCCCGGCGGATGCGGCAACGGCCGTGGTTGGTTCGCGTTCCGCGCGGCTTTTCATCGCGCTCACGGGCCTCTTCATCACCAATGCGCTGATCGCCGAGTTCGTCGGCGTCAAGATCTTCGCGCTGGAGGACACGCTCGGCGTCGAATCGTTCGACTGGCGGCTGTTTGGGCAGAGCGGCTCGCTGTCCTTCACCGCGGGCGTCATGCTCTGGCCGGTCGTGTTCATCATGACCGACATCATCAACGAGCATTTCGGCCTGCGCGGCGTGCGCCTCATCTCCTGGCTCGCCGTCGGATGCATCGTTTACGCCTTCGTGTTCGCCTATCTCGCGATCGGCCTTGCACCGGCCGGATGGTGGGTCACCGTCGGCAGCGAGCGCGGCGTGCCCGACATGCAGGCCGCGTTCGCGAGCGTATTCGGCCAGGGGCTCTGGACGATCGGCGGTTCGGTCACGGCATTCCTCGTCGGCCAGCTCGTCGATGTCGCGATCTTCCAGCGCATCCGCCGCGCGACCGGTGAACGCTGGATCTGGCTCCGCGCCACGGGCTCGACGGCGGTTTCACAGCTCGTCGACAGCTTCATCGTCCTCTACATCGCCTTCGTGCTGGGTCCGCAGCGGTGGCCGATTCCGCTCTTCCTTGCGGTCGGCACCGTCAACTACACCTACAAGATGGCGATGGCGATCGCGTTGATCCCGTTGCTCTACGTGGGCAGGCGCCTGATTCGCGCGTATCTCACCGCGTCGCCGGACGGTCGCGCCTGATGCCGCGGCCGCGGACCCCGGAGGTTGCCGTCGACGTCGTGATCGAACTCGTCGACCGTCCGGGTCGCCCGATCGTACTCATCCGCCGCAATCGCCCGCCCACCGGCCACGCGCTGCCGGGCGGTTTCGTCGATATCGGCGAAACCGTCGAACGGGCGGCGGAGCGCGAAGCGCGGGAAGAAACAGGCCTCGATGTCAGCCTCGGCGGCCTGCTCGGCGTCTACTCCGATCCGGAACGCGATTCGCGCGGCCACACGGTCAGCATCGTCTATGTGGCGACCGCAACCGGCACACCGAAGGCGGGAGACGATGCTGCAGCCATCGTGGTCACGGACCCGGCAGCGGCGCCGCCGCTCGTTTTCGATCATGACCGGATCCTTGGCGACTACATGAACTGGCGCCGACACCAGGGTTTGCCACGCGGCTAGAATCACATCGATGAATGACGCAGCCATGCCGAGGTTCCTGCACTCCGACGAGAGCGAGTTTGGTTCCGCGCCGGGGGAGGCGATCAACGCGCATTTCCTCGCGGACGAGGCGATCGTGGTCGAAGAGATGCTGGCGCTTGCGCGGCTGCCGGCCGCGGAGCGCGCGGCGATCCACAGCAACGCGGTCGAACTCGTGACCGCCGCCCGCAGCCGTCGCGCGGGCCGCACGGGCATCGAATCGTTCCTGCAACAGTACGGCCTCGCATCGCAGGAAGGCATCGTGCTGATGTGCCTCGCCGAGGCGCTGCTGCGCATACCGGATGCCGACACCGCGGATCGACTCATCGCCGACAAGATTTCGATCGGCCAGTGGTCGGACTATCTCGGTGAGGCGGATTCGCTCTTCGTCAATGCCTCGACCTGGGGCCTGATGCTGACCGGCCAGCTCGTGCGCGCGTCCGAGGTCGAGACCCGCGATCCCGCGTCCTTCCTGCGCCGGCTCGTTGCGCGCCTCGGCGAGCCCGTCGTACGAACGGCATTCCGGCAGGCCATGCGAATCATGGGTCGCCAGTTCGTCATGGGCCGCGACATCGAGGAGGCGCTCGAACGCGCTGCGGACGACGATGGCGCGCGCTACCGCCACACGTACGACATGCTGGGCGAGTCGGCCCTTACCGATGCGGACGCGGCAGGTTACTTCGAGTCCTACCGCGCCGCGATCGAAGCGGTCGGGCGGTCGGTGCGCTCGGGCAGCACGCCTGCGAGCTGGCCGAGCATCTCGGTAAAGCTGTCCGCGCTGCACCCACGCTACGAGTTCGGGCGGCAACGTCAGGTGCTGGACGAGCTGGGACCGCGTCTCGAGTCGCTTGCGCTGGCGGCAGAGAAGGCGGGCATCGCACTCACGGTCGATGCCGAGGAAGCGGACCGGCTCGAATTGTCGCTCGTGCTTCTCGACCGGCTGCTCGAGTCGCCTGCGCTCGCGGGCTGGGACGGGCTCGGTGTCGCCGTGCAGGCGTACTCGAAGCGCGCGCCCGACGTCATCCGGTACCTGCAGCGCCGCGCGGACGAAACCGGCCGCGTGCTCAATCTGCGACTCGTCAAGGGCGCGTACTGGGACAGCGAGATCAAGCGCGCGCAGGAACGCGGCTTGCCGGGCTATCCGGTTTATACGCGCAAGCCGAATACGGACATTGCATACCTAGCCTGCGCGCGGATTCTCCTGGACGGGACACGCCGAATCTATCCGCAGTTCGCGACGCACAATGCGCATACGGCTGCGAGCATCATTCATCTCGCGAAGGCACGCGGCCGCGAGTTCGAGTTCCAGCGCCTGCATGGCATGGGTGAGGAGCTCTACGCGGCGCTGACCGATCCGTCGGGCCGCAACCTGCCGTGCCGCGTGTACGCGCCGGTCGGTTCACACGAGGAACTGCTCCCGTATCTCGTGCGGCGGCTGCTCGAGAACGGCGCCAATACCTCCTTCGTCAACCGCATCGTCGATGAGTCGCTGCCGGTCGAGGACGTCGTCGGCGACCCGTTCGCGGAAGTCGAGCGCGCGGGGGGCGGCCCGCATCCACGCATACCGGCACCCAAGGCGCTCTTCGGCGCGGAGCGGGCGAACTCGTCCGGCATCAACCTGGCCGACGGCCGCGCGCAGCGCGAACTCGCGATGGCCTGTGCCGAGGCTCTCTCGCGCCCGCTCGTGGCGGCGCCGATCGTCGGCGGCCAGGTGCAGGACGGCGTACGCCGCCCCTGCCGTTCCCCCTCAAGTCTCGATCGCGTCATCGGCGAGGTCGCCGAGGCCGACGCGGCCATGGCGACGCGGGCGGTGGCGCTCGCCGCGGCGGCACAGCCGGAATGGGACGGCGTCGAAGCGGGCACACGGGCGCAGATGCTCCGCGACGCGGCGGACCGCCTGGAGCATGAGTCCGCCAGATTCATCGCGATCTGTGTCGCGGAGGCCGGCAAGACCGTCCCGGATTCCATCGCCGAGGTACGGGAGGCGATCGACTTCCTTCGCTACTATGCGGCGCGGGCCGAGGAGTCCTTCGGCCGGCCGATCACGCTGCCGGGCCCGACCGGCGAGTCGAATCGCCTCGGGCTTCGCGGCCGCGGCGTGTTCGCCTGTATCAGTCCGTGGAACTTTCCGCTTGCGATCTTCACGGGCCAGGTGACGGCCGCGCTCGCTGCGGGCAACAGCGTGGTTGCCAAGCCCGCCGAGCAGACGCCGCTCATTGCGTCCGAAATAGTGCGATTGCTGCATGCCTCGGGCATCCCGGGCGACGTGCTGCACCTGCTGCCGGGACGCGGCTCGAAGATCGGCCCTTCGATCACGGGCGACCCGCGCGTCGCGGGCGTCGCATTCACCGGCTCGACCGAAACCGCGCGGCTCATCAACCGCACGCTTGCCGCGCACGACGGGCCGCTGCCGGTGCTGATCGCGGAGACGGGCGGCCAGAACGCGATGCTCGTCGACAGCTCGGCCCTGCCGGAGCAGGTGGTGAACGACGCAGTAACTTCGGCATTCAATGCCGCCGGGCAGAGATGCTCGGCGCTACGGGTTCTGTTCGTGCAGGAAGACATCGCGCCGCGCGTGCTCGAACTTCTTGCCGGCGTCATGGACACGCTTGCGATCGGCGACCCGGCGCTGCTTGCGACGGACCTCGGCCCGGTCATCGACGCTGGAGCAGTTGCGACGCTCGAGGAACATGCGCGCGCCATCGTCAAGGATGCGCGCTGGCACCATCGCGCGGCATTGCCGGGGGTGCTCGCGCGCGGACATTTCTTTGCGCCGCTGGCCGTCGAGATCGAC
>CAYPQX010000045.1:0-8949 GCA_964412975.1 uncultured Steroidobacteraceae bacterium | reverse complement strand
GCACTTCGAGATGCGAGGATACGAGGATCCAGCTCTCATAAGGAATGGCGGCCGCAGCCGGCGGCGGCACTCCCGCCGGCGGAGCGGCGGGCGGCTGTTGCGGCGGCACGGCGCAACCGGCAACCAACAGCATGAGCGGCCACAGGAACTTGCGCATGGGCGTATTCTCCAAGACCTGGTGCCAATACGAAACTCCACCCAGCGCTACGGGTTCGTGGCGCAGACCCTGCATTGGGTAATCGTGGGGCTACTGATCGTCCAGGTGACGCTCGGCAAGATCGCCGATGACCTTCCCCTCGGCCTCGACAAGCTGGCACTCCTTGCCCGCCACAAGTCAGTCGGCATCACGATACTCGGACTCGCGGTCATCCGTCTCGCGTGGCGGTTTTATGATCACCCGCCGCCCCCGCCGCCCATGCCGCGCTGGCAGAGGATGGCCGCACAATTCAATCACGGTGCCCTGTATGCCCTGTTGTTCGCCATGCCGCTCACCGGCTGGATGATGTCCTCCGCTTCCAACTACCCCGTCAGCTGGTTCGGCCTCGTGCAGCTTCCCGACCTTGTCGCGCCGGACCGTTCGCTCAAGGAGCAGTTCGAGGAGATCCACGAACTGCTGGCGAAAGTCCTGATCGCGCTCGCGCTCCTGCACATCGCCGCCGCGCTCAAGCACCAGTTCATCGATCGCGACGGACTCCTGTTCCGCATGCTGCCTTGGCGGAAGAAATGATGGGGGCCCTACGCCTTCTGTGCGTGCTGCTCGCCATCTGTCCGGCGGCCCTCGCGGAAGTCCGGCAGGCGGACGGGAATTCAGGAACGCTCGAGTTCTCGGCCACACAGGCAGGCGCGAAGTTCACCGGCGCTTTCAGGCGTTTCCAGGTCAAGCTCGACTTCGATCCTTCAAACGCGGCGTGCGGGAATCTCGATGTAACCGTCGAGACGCCCTCGATCGACACGCAGGACGCGGAGCGCGACGAGATTCTCCGAAGCCGCGATTTCTTCTGGACGGAGCAGCATCCACAGGCGGTCTTTCATGCCGAACGCTTCGAGGCCGACGGCGCCGGCTTTCGCGCCCTGGGCGAGTTGACCATCCGCGGCACGACGAAGCCGGCCGCCGTCCGGTTCACCCTCGCTCCCGCAGGACTTACCTCCGTCATGAAAGGAACGGCGAATCTCCGGCGCCTCGCTTTCGGCCTCGGCCAGGGCGAATGGGAATCGACCGAATGGGTCGCCGACGAAGTCGAAGTGCGATTCGAGCTTACGCTCCGCTAGAGTTTCGCCCATGAGCGAAGACCTGCCACGGCATTTTGCCGGCGTCGAGGACTGTGTCGAGCAGACGCTCGCGCGTATAGGCCGCCGCGTCGTCCTCTGCACGCCCCTCGGCGCGGGCAAGCCCGTCGCACTCGTCAACGAGTTCTACCGGCGTGCCGCTGCCGACCCATGCATCGAACTGACGATACTGACCGGGCTCACGCTCGCGCGGAAGCCGGCGCGCAGCGAACTGGAGCGGCGCCTGATCGAGCCGATGGCTGCGCGCATCTATGGCGACGGAGCGGACCCGGCTTGGGTCGCACCGCTGCATGCGAGCAAGCTGCCCCGCAACATCCAGGTACACGAGTTCTTCATGGAACCCGGCGCCTGGCTCGACTCGCCGCTCGCACAGCAATCCTACGCCAGCATCAACTACACGCATGTCGCACGCACGGTCGCCGCCGTCGGCGCAAACGTGATTGCGCAGCAGATCGCCCTGCGACCGGGAGTCGGCGGTGGCCGGGCGAGTTTCGGAACGAATCCGGATGTCATAGTGGACCTGCTGCCGATGCTCGAGAAACGCCGCAGTGCCGGCGTGCCGATCGCAGTGATCGGCCAGGTCAACGATCGCATGCCATACATGTTCGGCGCTGCCGACGTGCCTGCGTCGACTTTCGATGCCATCGTCGACGACGCGCGCACTTACCATGAACTGATCTGTCCCCCGAACCTGCCGATCTCGACCGCCGACCACGCCATTGCACTCGCCGCAAGCATGCTGGTGAGGGACGGCGGGACGATCCAGATCGGCATCGGCGAACTGGGCGATGCCATCGTTCACTCGCTGACTGTGCGGCATCGCCAGAACGCCCGCTGGCGCCAGGTGCTCGTGGACACCGGGTTCGCATTTCGCTTCGCCAGCCAACAGGCCGCAATCGGCGGCGATGCCCCGTTTGCCGACGGTCTCTACGCCGTCACCGAGATGTTCGTCGACGGATTCCTCGACCTCTATCGCGAGGGAATCCTCAAACGGCGAGTCCAGCCCGAGGGTGCGCTGCTGCACGGCGCATTCATTCTCGGACCGCGCGCGTTCTACGAGGAACTGCGGGCAATGCCGGATCCGGAACGGGCGTTGTTCCAGATGATGCCCGTCAGTTTCACCAACGAACTGCTCGGTCCCGACTGGGAACTGAAAATCGCGCATCGCCGTGATGCGCGATACATCAATTCCACGATGATGGCGACGCTAGGCGGCGCCGCGATTTCGGATGGCCTCGCGGATGGCCGTGTCGTCAGCGGCGTCGGCGGCCAGTACAATTTCGTCGCTCAAGCGCATGCCTTGCCGGGTGGCCGCTCACTGCTCGCACTGCGCGCGACGCGCGACAATCACGGCACGCTCGAATCCAATATCCGGTTCAGCTATGGCAATGCAACGATCCCACGTCACCTGCGCGACATCTTTCTGACCGAGTACGGCATCGCGGACATCCGGGGAAAGAGCGATGCCGAAGTCGCGGCCGCGATGCTCGACATCGCCGATTCGCGCTTTCAGCCGGCACTTCTCGCCGAGGCGCAGCGTGCCGGCAAGCTGCCTGCGAGTCATCGCATCGCCGACTGCCACCGCCGCAACTTGCCGGAGGCCCTCGAGCAGGCCTTCGCGGCGCATCGGGCCGCCGGCCTGTTCGGCGCCCTGCCCTACGGCACCGACCTGAGTCCAGAGGAGATCACACTTGGCCGCGCGCTCCGCCGGCTGAAGGCACGCGCGGAAACCTGGGGCGGAAAGCTCGCGATCGCCGCAACGCTTGCAAGACCCCTGCCGCGCGACCCGGCCCTTGCGCCGCTCTTCGAGCGCATGAATCTCGCCGCTCCGCGCGGGATTCGCGAGCGGCTCCTGCGGCGCCTCGTCGCAGCTGCGCTGTAATGGCGCCGGAACGGCTCATTCGACGAATGTGCTGATCTCTGTGACCGGCTTGCGGGAAATGTCCGGCACTCTTGCATCCGCTGCCGGATAGCCCACGACCAGCAGCAGGTAGGGCCGTTCGATATCCTTCGGGCGCCCAAGGATTTTGTTGAGGAACTTCATGGGACTCGGCGTGTGGGTCAGCGATACGAGACCTGCAGCGTGCACGGCGGCGAGCAGGAGCCCGGTCGCGAGTCCGACGGACTCGTCCGTGTAGTAGTGCTTCTGCTTGCTGCCGTCCGGCCGGCGCTCGAAGCGGCGGATGAAGACGGCAATCAGCCAGGGCGCATCTTCCAGAAACGGCTTGTTCGCGTCCGTGCCGAGCGGCCGCAGCACCTCGAGCCACTCGGGCGGCGCGCGGTGCTCATAGAACTCGCGCTCCTCGGCCTCGGCCGCTTCCCGGATCTCGCGCTTGACGGCGGGATCCGACACGGCGACGAAGTGCCAGGGTTGCTGGTTCGCGCCCGACGGCGCCGAACCGGCTGCGCGCAGGCATTCTTCGATCAGCGCACGCGGTACCGGCCGGGGGGCAAAGTCGCGTACCGTCCGCCGTCGCTGCATCTGGTCTGCGAACCGGCGAGCCCGCTCCAGCATCTCGGCCGGTGGGAACTCTTGGTAACCGGAGAGAGGAGTATAGTTCGGCGGCATTTTCATCCCCGCGGTTCGGCCATCGGACCGTCAACCGTGAGTATCATCAAACAGGGGGAAATCATGAAGAAGATCATTGCTTTTGCCCTGCTCGCCCTGCCCTTGGGAGCTGCCGCCGATCACCTGGACGTGATCGATTTCAAGCTCAAGGAAGGCTGCGATTTCGCGAAGTTCGTCCAGATCGCGCACGACTTCAACACGCAATGGGGCGCAAACCGCGGGTACCACGCGGAGGTCGCGATTCCGCTCCAGAGCAACGATCTTGAGTCCATGCGATGGTTGGGCCGCAGCAAGGACGCCGCGACGTTCGGGAAGGCCTGGGATGCCTGGCGCACCGAGATCACGGATCCCAGCACGGTCGCGGGCAAGCTCGCGGCGCGCTTCGGCGCCTGCTCCGTCAATACTGGAAGGCGCGGTTTCGACGTCTATTAACCCTAAAGGGGACGTTCCCCTTCAGGTTCTGCTGGCGAGGCGTTCCGCCTGGCGACGAAGGGCCGCGCCGAATCGCTGCCGGTCGTAGAACGCACCGAGTCCCTCGAGATCCGGACTGCGGCGACGCAGAGTCTCAACGCTGACGTCGAGCGGCATGTCGCAGGCGATCGTCGTCAAACGCCGCGCGAAATACGCAGCCTCACGATGCTGCGTCAGTTTTTCCGCGAGCTTGCCGGCGCCGCGGATCGGAAGCGTCCGGACGCGCTCGAGTCCCTCGTAAATATCCTCGAGCGAGGCGAAATCGCGCAGGAGCGCCGCCGCAGTCTTCGGCCCCACGCCCGGGACGCCCGGAATGTTGTCGACGGAGTCTCCCGTCAGCGCAAGGTAGTCCGCCATGCGCTCCGGGCGCACGCCGAACTGGCCCTCGATTTCGCCGTATGCGAAGCGGCGCGCGCCGGCGTAGTCCCAGTAGTGGTCGCCGTCACGGACGAGCTGCGCGAGATCCTTGTCCCGCGTCACAAGCACCGCGCGATGGCCGGAAGCGCGCAGCCGCGCGGCAATCGTGCCGATGATGTCGTCGGCCTCGTGCGTGGGGCTGCCGAACTCGGCCAGGCCGAGCAGGCGGCATAGTTCGCGGCAGAGTCCGAACTGGCGCTTCAGTTCCAGCGGCGCGGGTTCGCGATTCGCCTTGTACGCGGGATAGATGGCGTTCCTGAACGAGCTCGAAAGGCTCTCGTCGAAGGCGACCGCGACGTGCGCAGGCTTCGCTTCCTCGAGCAGGTCGCCGAGGAAACGCCCGAAGCCGTAAACGGCATTCACCGGCTGGCCGTCACCGTCGGTCATCTCCATGCCCACCGAGTAGTAGGCGCGGAAGACGAAGTAGCTCGCGTCGATCAGGTGGACCGGCTGCGGTCCCGCCGCGCTCACTGCGCGAAACGCTGGATGCGGGCGTGCAGCGGGCTCGTGCGCGGGAAATGTGCGAGCAGATATTCCATCTGGTCGGCGAGCACGCGCCGGCCCTTCAGGTAGATGTATTCGGCATAGGTCGGCGTGAATGGCACGGCGAGGAGCTGCATGCCCGCCTGCTCCGGCGTTCGCGAGGCCTTCGCGTTGTTGCAGCGCCGGCAGGCTGCGACGACGTTGTTCCAGACGTCCTTGCCGCCCTGGCAGAACGGCCGCACGTGGTCGCGCGAGAGCTGGTGCGACGTGAAGCGGCCGCCGCAATACATGCAGAGGTTCGCGTCGCGGCGGAACAGGGTTTCGTTGTTGAGCGGCGGTACGTAGTCGCCGCGCAGGCTTCCCGGGTTCCCGGACGAACCCTGCGTCGCCATCATCGAGTTCACTTCGATCACGGTCTGGCGGCCGGTGCGCGCATTCGTGCCGCCATGCAGCGCGTACAGGCGGCTGCCAAAGGCATAGGCCACCTGGCCCAGGCAATGGAGGCGCACGGCCTCCTTGTAGTCGATCCATTCGAGCGGCATGCCGGACGCATCCGTCCGCAGCACCTGCTGCGACAGCGCTATAAACGCTCCGGCGTTCTTGACGGGTGCCTTTGTGATGCCGGTTCCGGTGCCCACAGACTCTATCCTGACCCAGAAAGCCTGAAACAATACGGCACCAATATGATATTTTTCAACGCGCCGTCGCTCGGCCGGCTGACCAGGGGATGAATTGGATGCCAGCCACGATCGGCGTGCTGAAAGAGACCGTGCGGGGTGAGAACCGCGTCGCAGTCGTGCCCGAGGTTGCGACCCGTTTGGCGGCCCTGGGGGCGAGGGTCCTGATCGAACGCGGCGCGGGCAGCGCGGCGCGCTATCCGGACGCCCTGTACAAGGACGCGACCTTCGCCGACAGCCCGGATGCCGTGCTGGCGGGCGCCGACTTGCTCTTCACCGTGCAACCGCCGGACGCCGCCACCGTCGCGCGACTCAAGCCCGACACCGTCGTCGCCGGGTTCCTCGCGCCCCATGCGCAAGCGGCGCTCGTGAGCGCGCTGAAGGAAAAGCGGATCACGAGTTTTGCAATGGAACTCGTGCCGCGCATCTCGCGCGCGCAGTCGATGGACGCGCTGTCTTCGCAGGCGGCCGTCGCCGGCTACAAGGCGGTACTGCTCGCAGCCAGCGCGCTCGACAAGTTCTATCCGATGCTGACGACCGCCGCCGGCACTATCCGCCCCGCAACCGTGCTCGTGATCGGCGCCGGTGTCGCAGGATTGCAGGCGATCGCGACCGCGAGGCGGCTCGGTGCGGTCGTGGAAGCGTATGACGTCCGTTCCGCCACCCGCGAGCAGATCCGCTCGCTCGGTGCGAAGTTCGTCGAGACCGGCGTCGTCGCCGAAGGCACGGGCGGTTACGCGCGCGAGCTGACCGCAGAAGAAAAAGCAAAGCAGCAGGAAGTGCTGGATGCCCGCATCGCGGCGGCCGACTGTGTGATCTCGACTGCCGGCGTCCCGGGACGTCCGGCCCCCCGCATCATCTCCCGCTCCGCGGTGGAGCGCATGAAGCCGGGCGCCGTGATCGTGGACCTCCTCGCCGAAGGCGGCGGAAACTGCGAGCTGACGAAAGCCGGCGAAACCGTGGAGCACGGGGGCGTGCGCATCATCGGACCCATCAACCTGCCGGCGACGGTCGCCTATCACGCAAGTGACATGTACGCGCGCAATCTCCTCAATTTCATCAAGCCGGCGTTCAAGGACGGCGCGATCGCCATCGACTGGAACGACGAAGTGTTCGCGGCCTCCTGTGTCACGCACGACGGTAGCATCCGCCACGAACCCACCCGCAAACTCGTGGAGGCTCAGTAATGGAAGGCGTGATCGCACTCTATATCGTGATGCTGGCCGCGTTCACGGGATACGAGATCATCGCGCGCGTGCCGGTGATCCTGCACACGCCGCTCATGTCCGGGTCGAACTTCGTGCACGGCATCGTGCTCGTGGGCGCCATGGTCGCACTCGGCCGCGCCGACACGACGCTTGAACAGGTGATCGGCTTCATCGGCGTCGTGCTAGGCGCGGGCAACGCCGTCGGTGGCTACGTCGTCACAGAGCGCATGCTGCAGATGTTCAAGGCGAGCGGCCAGAAGAAAAAGAAGGAATCCGCCTGATGCAGGGCCTGCTACCCGACCACGTCGCGACCCTCGCGATCGACTTCAGCTACCTGCTGGTCGCGTTCCTTTTCATCATGGGCCTGAAGGCCATGAGCTCGCCGGTCACGGCGCGCCGCGGCATCGTCGTCGCGGGCTTCGGCATGCTGCTCGGCACGCTGATGAGCTTTCTCTACCCCGGGATGGGGAACTTTCCGCTGATGCTCGCGGCAATCGCGATCGGCGGCGGGCTCGCCTGGTGGTCGGGGCGCATCGTCGCGATGACCGACATGCCGCAGATGATCGCGCTCTACAACGGCATGGGCGGCGGCGCCGCGGCCGCGATTGCGGCGGTGGAATTGCTGCGCATGGCCTCGGCGGACCCGGCCGCGTCCGCGGAACACGGGCCGGTCGTCACCGCGCTCGCGGCGGCGGGCGCGTTCATCGGCGCCGTCAGCTTCTCGGGATCGCTGATCGCCTTCGGCAAGCTGCAGGGGCTCATCAGGCGCAGCTTCCGCTTCAAGGGCCAGCAGATCGTCAACCTGCTGATCATGGCGGCTACGATCGCCCTCGGCGTATCGATCGTGATCTCGGGTCATCCGACGATGCAGACGGTGGTCCTCTTCTTCGCGCTCGCGCTCCTGCTTGGCGTCACCATGACCCTCCCGATCGGCGGCGCCGACATGCCGGTCGTAATCTCGCTTTACAACGCCTTCACCGGCCTCGCGGTCGCCTTCGAGGGCTTCGTGCTCGAGAACACGGCCATGATCATCGCCGGTATCGTCGTCGGATCCGCTGGCACGCTGCTGACGCAGCTCATGGCGAAGGCGATGAACCGCTCGCTCGGTAACGTGCTGTTCTCGGGCTTCGGCGAGGGTGCGGCGGTCGCGGCCGAAGGCGTTACGGGCGCACTGAAGCCGATCGAGGCGTCGGATGCCGGCGTGATGATGGCTTTCGCGCAAAAGGTGATCGTCATTCCAGGCTACGGCATGGCGGTCGCCCAGGCGCAGCACAAGGTCTGGGAACTATGCCAGCTCCTGATCGACAAGGGAGTCATGGTGCGCTTCGCAATCCACCCGGTCGCAGGCCGCATGCCGGGCCACATGAACGTGCTGCTCGCGGAAGCGGGCGTGCCCTACGACCTCATCTCCGACCTCGACGAGATCAACGCGGAGTTCGACACGGCAGACGTCGCGCTCGTGATCGGCGCCAACGACGTCGTGAACCCGGTCGCGCGCACGGACAAGTCGAGTCCGATCTACGGTATGCCAATCCTGAACGCGGACAAGGCGAAGAACGTGCTCGTCATCAAGCGCGGACAGGGCGCCGGTTTCTCCGGCATCGAGAATCACCTCTTCTATCTCGACAACACGCGCATGGTTTACGGCGACGCACAGAAAGTCGCGGCGGAATTGATTCACGCGGTCAAGGCCGCCGGCTGACCGTCGCGCGGGCTCTCTGGCCGGGCGGGATTCCCTCGCGCGCTCAGAAGAACAGACATTCGCCTGCTCGGGACCCCGCCCGGCCAGGACGCGCGCGTTGGCGGGCCGGGTGGCGAGCGAGCGAAAGTCCGATCT
>CAYPQX010000044.1:0-8923 GCA_964412975.1 uncultured Steroidobacteraceae bacterium | reverse complement strand
AGCGGCGCGACGCCTATCGACTTCGCCTAACACGTCCATACGGAGCTCGGGCATCGCTGCCGTGGTGCCCTCGTCAACGGGCGTAGAGTCCCATTGAACCGCCTCCTAGCGAACGGTGAGGTCGTCGAGATCATCGGCGGGAAGAAGTCTCAACCGAGCCGCGACTGGCTGATCGAACGGGAAGGCTTTCTTGCGTCGCCGCGAAGCCGGGCCAAGGTGCGCGCCTGGTTCAAGCGGCGCGATCAGGGCGTGAACCGCCGTGATGGGCGCGAGCTGTTCGAGCGCGAGCTGGCGCGGCTTGGCGCGGAGCACACGCTCACGTCGGAGCTCATCGGCGAGTTCGGCCTTCCGAATTCCGACGCGTTGCATCTGGCCCTCGGATCCGGTGACTTGAGCATCGCGCAGGTTGTGGGCGCGATCGAGCGTCGCCTGCGCGGAAAAAGCCCCGCAGCGCTCCCGTCGGAACTGCCGCCGATCGGACCGACACGCCGGGAGCCTGCCGCGGCTGTGCAGGTCGAGGGCGTCGGCGACCTGATGTCGACCCACGCCCGCTGCTGCAACCCGGTTCCGCCGGAGCCGATTACCGGTTACGTCACGGTGGGCCGCGGCATCACGCTTCACAGGGCCGGCTGCCGCAATGTGGCCCGCCTCGCGGTGCGGTCGCCAGAACGCCTGTTGCAGGTGAATTGGGGGAAACCCGGCTCGCGCCGCTACCCGGTGGACATCATCGTGCACGCGATGGACCGGCGTGGCCTTCTGCGCGACATCACGACGCTCGTCGCGGAGGAGCGGATCAACATCGAACGGCTCGCATCCCAGGGCGACCCCGCCCAGGGAAGCGCCGATCTCACGCTTCGCGTTACCGTCGGCGGACTCGAGGACCTTTCACGCCTGCTCGCGCGCCTCTCGGCGCTGCCCGGCATCATCAGCGCGCGCCGGCGCGCCTGAAGGGGGTTAACTTAAAGGGGACGCTCACCTTTAAAGGTGAGCGTCCCCTTTAAAGGTGAACGTCCCCTTTGGGGCTAGCGGTTCGGGATGTCGATCGCGCGCTTGTCGACAGCCAGTGCGGCCTCGTGGACAGCCTCCGACAGGGTCGGATGCGCGTGAATGGTCCGTTGCAGGTCTTCGCTGCTGGCGGAGTACTCCATCGCGAGCACGGCTTCCGCGATTAGCTCTCCTGCCATCGGGCCGATGATGTGGATGCCGAGGATCTCGTCGGTACCGGCATCCGCGATGATCTTGCAGAAGCCGGCGCCCGCCTCCATCGCCCTTGCACGGCCGCTCGCCGCGAATGGGAAGCTGCCGATCTTGCAGTTGCGACCCGCCGCCTTCGCCTGCTCCTCGGTCTGTCCGACCCAGGCAATCTCGGGCGCGGTGTAGATGACCGAAGGAATAACCTTGTAGTTGACCTCGCCGTACAGGCCCGCG
Organism: uncultured Steroidobacteraceae bacterium; assembly: GCA_964412975.1. GTDB lineage: Bacteria > Pseudomonadota > Gammaproteobacteria > Steroidobacterales > Steroidobacteraceae > SCUD01. The sequence goes on along the minus strand of CAYPQX010000044.1, from coordinate 7,495 downwards.
ATACGGTCGGCCACGGCGACGCCCTCCTCCTTGCCCTTGTGCGCGAGCATCGGCCCGCGCACGCAATCCCCGACCGCCCAGACGTCCGCGGCCGCCGTGCGACAGTGATCGTCCACCTGGATGAATCCTCGCTGATCGCGCACGACACCCGTGCCTTCGGCCAGGAGGTTCTTCGTAAACGGCCGCCGGCCGATCGCGACGATCACGCGATCGACGACGATCGATTGATTGCCTTTGGCGTCGGCATAATTGAGGTGCACGCCATCCTTCTCGATCTTCGCTCCGGAGACCTTGGCGCCGAGCCGAATATCGAGTCCGAGCTTCTTGAAGTGTCGTAGCGCTTCCTTGGCCAGCTGTCCGTCCGCCATCGGCAGGAACTGGTCGAGCGCTTCGAGCACCACGGTCTCGGCGCCGAGCCTCCGCCATACGCTGCCGAGTTCGAGCCCGATCACGCCCGCGCCGATGACGCAGAGGCGCTTCGGCACGTCGGTGAAGTCGAGTGCGCCCCAGGAGTCCACAATCCGCTCGCCGTCGAATTCGACGCCGCGCAAGGGCATCGGCTCCGAGCCGGATGCCAGCACGACCTGCTTCGCCTGGAGCGTGCGTTTGGCGCCGTCATGGCCCGTGTACTCGACCTTGCGCCCGGGCAGCAGTCGTCCATGTCCTGAGAGCGGCGTGACGCCGGCGCCCTTGAAGAGCGTAAGTATTCCGAGCGTGCTCTGCTTGACGATGCCGGCCTTGCGCTTCTGCATCGCGGCCACGTCGAAACCGATGCCTTCGAGCTTGACGCCGTGCAGCGCAAACTCGTGCTGCGCGCGGTGATACAGCTCGGAAGATTCCAGCAGCGCCTTCGACGGAATACACCCGGCATTGAGACAGGTGCCGCCGAAGGCGAGGCTCCCATCGCGGTTCTTCCACTCGTCGATGCAGGCGACCGTCAGCTTGTTCTGGCCGGCCCGGATCGCAGCGGGATAGCCCGCAGGGCCGCCGCCGATGACGATAACGTCGAAACTGTCGGACATCTGGATTGTTCCTGTCAGACCTGCAGCAGTAGCCGTGCCGGATCCTCGAGGGCTTCCTTCACGGCAACGAGGAATTGCACGGCCTCGCGTCCGTCGATGATGCGGTGGTCATAGGTCAGCGCGACGTACATCATCGGGCGGGCCACGACCTGACCCTCGACGACTACGGGGCGGTCCTGGATCTTGTGCATGCCGAGGATCGCGCTCTGCGGCGCATTGACGATCGGCGTCGACATGAGCGAGCCGAACACGCCACCGTTCGTGATCGAGAACGTCCCGCCGGTCAGTTCCTCGATCGTAATCGAGCCGTTGCGGGCGCGCTCGGCGTAGCTCGTCACAGCCTTCTCGATGGCTGCGAAGTCCATGCGGTCCGCATCGCGCAGCACCGGCACGATCAGCCCGCGCTCGGTCGATACCGCGACGCCGAGGTCGTAGTAATCGTGATATACGATGTCGCCACCCTCGACGGATGCATTGACGACCGGGAATCGGCGCAAGGCCTCGACGCAGGCCTTAGCGAAGAAGGACATGAACCCGAGTCGCACGCCGTGGCGTTTCTCGAACGCTTCCTTGTAGCGAGCACGCAGCGCCATGAGCGCCTGCATGTCGATCTCATTGAATGTCGTTAGGAGCGCCTGTGTCGCCTGCGCCTCGACGAGGCGTTGCGCGATGCGAGCGCGTAGCCTCGACATCGGTACGCGTTGGTCCACGCGGGCGGCTGTGGTCGCAATTTGCGCCGGCACGGCTTCAAGGTGATGCGCGACGTCGCTCTTCGTGATGCGCCCGTCGCGGCCGCTCCCGGCAATCTGCCCGGCCGACAGGCGATTCTCCTCGACCAGCCGTCGGGCGGCTGGCGAGAGTTTGCCCGGCGCCTCTTCCTTGCGCGCGGGTAACGTGGCGGCTGCCGCCGCTTGCGGTTTCTTTGTGTCGGCCGATCTCTTGCTTTCGACTTTTGGGACTGGCTTGGGCACTGCAGCCGCAGCAGCCTGCTCGTCGATGACCGCAAGCAACTCTCCGCTCGTCACCGTCGTGCCCGCCGGCTTGTCGAGCGACTTGATGGTGCCGGCCATCGGCGCAGGCACTTCGAGCACGACCTTGTCCGTTTCGAGGTCGGCAAGGTTCTCGTCCCGCGCTACCGAGTCGCCGACCTTCTTGTGCCAGGCGACAAGCGTCGCGTCAGCGACTGATTCCGGCAGTTGTGGCACCCGAACTTCGATCGTCATGTGGCCTTCCTGGTCAATGCCGCCGCGACCAGCGCATCCTGCTCGCGCTGATGGATCGCATGGATCCCGGTGGCGGGTGCCGCGGCACTTTCACGGCCAGCGTACTGCAGCGTCCTGTTTGCAGCGAGCGGCGCCTGCAGGCGGTGCCTGATCTGGTACCAGGCGCCCTGGTTCTGCGGCTCCTCCTGACACCAGACGATCTCCATGGCGCCCGCATAGCGCTCGAGGATCGCCTCGTAGTCCTCCGCCGGGAACGGATAGAGCTCCTCGACGCGGATCAGCGCGACCTCGGAATCTTTGCCGGCCCGACGCCGCTCGAGCAAGTCGTAGTACACCTTGCCGCTGCACAGCACGAGGCGCCTGATCCCCTTCGGATCGACGGGATCCACCTCGTCAATGATGGGCTGGAAGCGTCCTTCCACGAGGTCCGGCATTGTCGAAGTCGACAGCTTGTGCCGAAGCAGGCTTTTCGGAGTCATCACGATGAGGGGCTTGCGGAGCGCTCGCAGCATCTGCCGGCGCAGCATGTGGAACATCTGGGCCGGCGTCGATGGGACGCAGACTTGGTGGTTCGTCTCAGCGGAAAGCTGGAGGAAACGTTCGAGCCTTGCCGAGCTGTGCTCTGGCCCCTGCCCCTCGTAGCCATGGGGCAGGAACAGCGTGATTCCGGACACCCGGCCCCACTTGGCCTCCCCGGACGTGATGAACTGATCCACGATGACCTGCGCGCCGTTCACGAAGTCGCCGAACTGCGCTTCCCAGATCACCAGTGTTTCGGGATCCGTCGTCGAATAGCCGTACTCGAATCCCAGTACCGCCTCCTCGGACAACGTCGAATCGATCACGCGGAATCGCTTCTTCTCGCCCGCGATGTGCGAGAGGGGTACGTCGGTGCGCCCCGTTGCCTGGTCGTGAAGGACTGAGTGGCGGTGAAAGAAGGTGCCGCGCGCCGTGTCCTGCCCGGTCAGCCGCACGTCGTAGCCGTCCTCAAGGAGCGTCGCATAGGCCATGGTTTCAGCCGCGCCCCAGTCAAGCGGCAATTTGTCAGCATACATCCGCGCGCGGTCATCGATGATGCGTGAGACGCGCGGATGCAGTGTGAAACCGTCGGGGTACTTCGTGAGCCTCTGCGCGAGCGCGTCGAGGCGCTTGCGCTCGACGCCTGTCACGACTTTCTCCGACAAATCAGCGTCGAGATGCCGGCTCCAGTCGACCGTGAAGCGGTTGCCGGTCGTACCGACAAATGCGCGCGCCTGTGGACGACCTTCGTCGAGGCCACGACGGTAGTCCTCGATCATCTGTGCCGCCTGTCCTTCGGCCAGTATTCCATCCTGCTCCAGGCGCTCGCCATAGATCTGGCGCGCCGTCGCGTGTTTCCGGATTGCCTGATACATCAAGGGCTGCGTTGCTGCGGGCTCATCGGCCTCGTTGTGGCCGTGGCGCCGGTAGCAGACCAGGTCGATGACGACGTCCTTGCGGAATTTCATCCGGTACTCGAGTGCAAGGCGCGCGACGAATACGACGGCTTCGGGATCGTCGGCATTCACGTGGAAGATCGGCGCCTCGATCATCTTGGCGACGTCACTGCAATAGAGCGTCGAACGCGCATCGCTCGGTTCGCTGGTCGTGAACCCGACCTGGTTGTTGATCACGACATGCAGCGTCCCGCCGGTCGCGAATCCCCGCGCCTGCGACAACTGCAGGGTTTCCATGACGACGCCCTGCCCGGCAAAGGCCGCGTCGCCGTGGATCAGGAGCGGGACGATCGTGGCGCCAGTGGAATCGCCACGTTGCTCCTGGCGAGCGCGCACCGAGCCCTCGACCACGGCATCCACGACCTCCAGGTGCGACGGATTGAATGCGAGCACCACGTGCACATTACCGCCCGTCGTGCGCAGGTCCGCCGAAAAGCCCTTGTGATATTTGACGTCGCCGGAACCTTTCAGGCTCTCGGGCTCGTGCTTGCCTTCGAATTCGGAGAAAAGCATTGACGGCGACTTGCCAAGCACATTGACGAGCACATTGAGCCGGCCACGGTGCGCCATCGCAATCACGACCTCCTCCACGCCGGTGGCACCACAGCGTTGCACGATGTCGTCGAGCAAGGGAATCAGCGCGTCGCCGCCCTCGAGAGAGAAGCGCTTCTGTCCTACGTACTTGGTATGCAGGTACCGCTCGAGGCCTTCGGCCGCGGAAAGCTGCCAGAGGACATTCAGCTGCTCTTCGCTGGTGAACCGATGATTCAGGCGGCCGTCCTGGAAGCGGTCCTGGAGCCAGAGCCGTTCGTCGCTCGTGGAGACATGCGCGAACTCCGCCCCGATGCGTCCCGTGTAGATATGCCGGAGCTGTTTCAGGATCTCCGACAGGCGCATCTGCTTGTCGACGCCGCTGGTTCGGCTGCCGGTGTGAAACTCGAGGCTCATGTCGGCCTCGGTCAGCCCGACGTAAGCCGGCTCGAGAACCTTCGGCATTGGCCGCTGCATCAGGCCGAGCGGATCGATGTCCGCGATCAGGTGGCCGCGATTGGCGTAAAACCGGATGAGGCGAGAGACGGCTGCCTGCTTTTCGCCGTCGTCGCCGCTGGCTGCGGCTGAAGGCTTGACCGCCGTCGGTGCGTGAGCCGTCTCAGGGCGTGCGGCCGACGGACGCTGTGTAGGGCGCGCGACGGGTCCGAACTGACCGAAGAATTCCCGCCATTCCGGCGAGAGGCTCGCTGGGTCATTCAGAAATCGTTCGTACTGTTCCTCGAGATACGGCGCTTGCGCGCTCGAGAACGGGCTTGACTCGTAGAGTTCGCGGAGGGAACGGCTCATTGCCCGGGCAATTATACCGGACCGATCCGGTACGGAAAGGAAGACCGCTCAACAAACTTGCCGCTGCGCCTGAAATTTCACCTTGCCAATAAGCCCCTTTACCTTTGCGGTGGCACCAAAAGCGGGACGGATCCGATTGCGCCTGAGTTGATGATCGCGCGCAAGTCGGGCATCACGCCGATCCAGAAGTTGGCGGGGTCATCGCATCGTGCTCCGGCTGCTTGATTCGCAAGCACAGACCCCAGTCTCGATGGCTTGAGCCGATAACCAAGACTGGCCATTGCCATGCCCTGCACACGCAAAGCAGCACCGGCAATGATTGCCGAAGCACCTGAGGTTCCGTAGAAGTCGAGCGTGTATTCGTTCGTGGCGAATGGTGCGGCAGGTGTCGAGGTCGCAGTACCAACATTCTCGCCCCAGGCGTAACAGTCGACGCGGATTCCATAATTGCTGAGCAGGCGCGCATGGAGGCATCGCGGCCATCGTGACGGCATCGTCGGAAGGCTGACATGCGTTGCCGGGGGCGTGCCGAATCGCGTGTCTTCGCATCGGTGGAAACTATCTGCGTCGCGCGGGAGCGAGACTGAACTGGCCGCCTGCTGACTCATCAGGACCAGGATCGTCTGATCCGGCGGCTTTGCCGGCCCGCGCAACTGGAAGAGCCACAGCAACCCGACTTGCTGCTCCAGCGCGCGATCCTGCGGAATTCCGATCAGGGCGGCGCACAGGGCGCCGACCGCAATTCCGGACGTAACCGCAAGCAATCGGGCGTTCACGACGCGCCCGGATCATGCCCCACGCATCGCGCGACCGTCATCTGCGCACTTGTGTCCGGTCGTTGACAGAAGGATTTCGCCGTCGCGCTCACGATCACTCCCGCATCGGATCACCAACCAACTCGAGGAGAACGATCATGAGTAACGGAATGTCGCCCCGCACCAGGCACATCGTGTCCGGTCTGGCGGCGGTCGCAACGACAGCCCTGCTGATGTCCACGCTGGTCAATTCCTTTGACTCGCGACTGTTGCAGGACCCGGGCGCGTCGGCGCCGGTCAGCGCGGTCACTGCCGCAGTCCGGCGCGACACCAACCTCCGCAGCGTCTGACATGTGTCGTCACGGCGCCCGGCCGGTTCTGGCCGGGCGCCAATTTTTCAGGATGTGAGCCGGGGAGATATCGATGAGCGACGGACAACGACTGACGGCCTTCGAGCGAAGCCTCACCCTTTTTACCCGCGTGCAGCCGGGCGAGGGCCGTTGTGTTGGCATGCTGAGCCTCCAGGCATTCACGCTGATGTTCGCCTACTACCTGATCCGCCCCGTTCGCGAGGCATTGATCCTCACGGAAGGTACGGCGGAGCTCAGGAGCTATGCCGTCGGAGTGCAGGCGCTCCTCCTGATTTTGCTCATCCCGCTGTACGCATTGCTGGTTCGTCGGGTGGCGTCGAACCGCGTCTTTCAGTTCGTCATCGCTTTCTTTGCGATGAACCTGGTCGCCTTCTTCCTGGCGGGACAGGCCGGCTGGCGGTTCAGCTTCGCGTTCTTCGTCTGGGCAAGCGTCTTCGCCGTGATGGCGGTTGCCCAGTTCTGGGCGTTCGCTACGGACCTGTTCGCAGCGCATTGCGGCACCCGGCTTTTCGGCGTCATTGCCGTTGGCGTTGCCGGGGGTGCCTGGGTCGGCGCAAGCGCGGCCGCGGTCGGATTCGAAGTGATTGGCCCTTACGGGCTCATGCTCGCGTCTGCCGGCGTGTTGTGCGTCGCCATCTACCTCAGCGTACGGGCGCGCCGCAGCGTTCCCGCTTCATCGCGCAGCGCACAACCTGACGTTGTACGCGCTTCGCCACAAGCCAGCGACAATGCAGGCCGTTGGCTCGGCGGAATTGCGGTGATCAGCCGTAGCCGCTACCTCATCGGCATCGCCACACTCGTCGTGCTCCTGAACTGGATTACCGCAACCGGAGACTTCGTGCTGTCGAGCTGGCTGGTCGACGTCGCGCACCAGCAGGCGCCTCAGGACGAAGCCGCCTACATCGGCAAGTTCATGGGCAGGTACAGCTCCACCATCACGCTGGTCGCTTTCCTGATCCAGTTGCTGCTTGTATCGCGCATCATCAACGCGGCAGGTCTCGCGCGCGCCTTGATGATCACGCCGGTTGCGTTTCTTGCCGGCTATTTGGTGATCGGCATCCTGCCGGTATTCGCGCTGCTCCAGTCGGCGCTGATCGTCCAGAAGAGCCTTGACTACTCGTTGCTCAACACGACTCGAAGCGCGCTGCTGCTCCCGACGAGTCGCGAGGAGAAGTACCAGGCGAAAACCGCCATCGACACCCTCTTCTATCGGCTGGGAGACCTGCTCTCTACCTTGGGTGTGTTCGTCGGCCTGCGGATCGTCGACGACGCGCGGCTCCAGTTCGTGTGGCTCATCGTGCTCCTGAGCGC
>CAYPQX010000043.1:0-2110 GCA_964412975.1 uncultured Steroidobacteraceae bacterium | reverse complement strand
GTTCACCTTTAAAGGGGACGCTCACCTTTAGGGCGAATGAGGTTCCGCTTGGAAGAGGCGATTTCATCTAAAGGTGAGCGTCCCCTTTAAAGGTGAACGTCCCCTCCTGATGACACCAAAGCGTCTGCTTTAGCCGCACAGATGAAGTCGTTGTCGGACAACCCGCCGATCGCGTGGGTCGAATAGCGGATGCGGCAATAGTTGTAGCCGACCTCGAGGTCTGGGTGGTGGTCCTCGACGTTCGCGATATGTGCGAGCGCGTTGACGAAGCTCATCGTGCGCCAGAAGTCCGGAAACTTCAGGTCGCGGCGGATCGCACGCCCCTCCTCGGCGAGACGCCAGTCTGCGTGCAGCAGGCTCATCATGCCGGCGGCGGATTTCGCATCGTGCGGGCGCACGCCGCCTTCGCAGGGCACGCACCGGCGTTCCTTGAGCGACTCCATCAGGCCTCCCGGCGTGCATAGCGGCGCGCCACATAGCGTTCGACCAGTTCCTGGAATTCCTCGGCGATGCGCTCGCCCTTGAGCGTCACGGTTTTCTCGCCGTCCTCGTACACCGGCGCGACCGGCCGCTCGCCGGTGCCCGGCAGGCTGATGCCGATGTTCGCATGCTTGCTTTCGCCGGGGCCGTTGACGACGCAACCCATGACTGCGACGGTCATATTCTCGGCGCCGACGTAATCGTGGCGCCAGGCGGGCATGCGTTCGCGCACGTGATCCTGGATACGCTGCGCGAGTTCCTGGAAATAGCTGCTTGTCGTGCGGCCGCAACCCGGGCAGGCGACAACGCGCGGCAGGAAAGCGCGGAGGCCCAGGCTCTGGAGGATTTCCTGTGCAACACGAACCTCCTGCCGGCGATCGCCACCCGGTTCCGGCGTGAGCGAGGCGCGGATCGTGTCCCCGATTCCTTCCTGAAGGAGGACCGCCATCGCCGCTGTCGAGGAGACAATGCCCTTGGCGCCCATGCCGGCCTCGGTCAGGCCGAGGTGCAGCGGGTAGTCGCAGCGGCCGGCGAGGGCGCGATAGATCGCGATCAGGTCCTGCACGCCGCTGACCTTGCTGCTGATGATGATCGAATCATGAGGAAGGCCCAGTTCCTCCGCACGCGCCGCGGACGCGAGCGCCGATGCGACTGTCGCCTCGCGCAGCACGTCGAGCGCATCCCGTGGCTCGGGTAGCTTCGAGTTCTCATCCATCATCCGCGTCAGGAGGTCCTGGTCGAGGCTGCCCCAGTTGACGCCGATGCGCACGGGCTTGCGATGGCGGCAGGCGGTCTCGACCATTGCGGCGAACTGCGGGTCGCGCTTGCTGCCGCGGCCGACATTGCCGGGATTGATGCGGTACTTGTCGAGTGCCTCGGCGCAGGCCGGGTGCGTGGCGAGGAGCTTGTGGCCGTTGAAGTGGAAGTCGCCGACGATCGGCACATCGCAGTCCTGCGCGAGCAGGCGTTCCTTGATTACGGGCACCGCCGCGGCGGCCTCGTCCGTATTCACCGTCACACGCACGATCTCGGAGCCCGCCTCGGCGAGCTCGCGCACCTGGTGGACGGTCGCCGTGACATCGGCGGTATCCGTGTTGGTCATCGACTGCACGACGACCGGCGCACTGCCGCCGACGGTTACGCCACCGATGCGGACCGCAACCGTGGCGCGGCGTGTCCCGATCACGGCTTCTTCTGGTCCTCGATCCAGGCGTCGACCAGCGGCTCGAGGACGTCGAGCGGAACGGCGCCGGTCGCAAGGACCGTGTCATGAAAGGCGCGGATGTCGAAGCGCTCGCCGAGCGCGGCGGTCGCGCGCTCGCGCAGCTCGATGAGCTTCAGCTGGCCGATCTTGTAGCCGAGCGCTTGGCCCGGCCAGGCAATATAGCGGTCGATCTCGTTGATGATGTCGGCCTCGGTCTTCGCCGCATTCGCCAGGAAATAGTCGATTGCCTGCTGGCGTGTCCAGCCCATCTGGTGAATGCCGGTGTCGACGACCAGCCGGACGGCGCGCCACTGGTCGTACGTCAGCTGGCCGAAGCGCGAGTACGGATCCTTGTAGAGCCCGAGATCGTAACCGAGCCGCTCGGAATAAAGCGCCCAGCCTTCGGAGTAGGCCGTGACTCCGCCG
>CAYPQX010000042.1:0-4303 GCA_964412975.1 uncultured Steroidobacteraceae bacterium | reverse complement strand
CGTCGCCGCCTGGCTCGGCTGGCGGCAATACGAGATTCGCTGGCTCGGAGAGCCGATCGCTGCATTGCGCGAGCCCCTGACCTTCGAGGTGGCGCCCGGCGCGTCGCTTGCCGCCGTCGCCAGGGACCTCGAGGCCCTGGGCGTGCTGGAGCGCCCGGGCGCCTGGATCCGGCTGGCCAGACGGACGGACAGCGCGACTCGCATCCAGGCCGGCGAGTACCGGCTCCTGCCCGGGACCTCGCCCTCGGCTTTGCTTGCGCAATTCGTCACAGGCGACATCGTCCTGCACGGATTGACGCTGCCCGAGGGCTGGACGTTCCGGCAGGGTCTCGCGGCGATCCAGGCGCATCCGCAGGTGAAGGTTGAACTGCGGAACCTCCGTGACGAGGAAGTGATGGCGCGGCTTGGCATCCGGGACAGCCACCCGGAGGGACAGTTCTTTCCGGATACGTACCGGTTTCCGCGGGGCACGAGCGACCGTGAGCTGCTCCTGCAGGCGCATGCGCGCATGCAGCGCGAATTGCAGGCGGCCTGGAGCCGCCGCGCGCCGGACCTGCCGCTCGACACGGCGGAGGAAGCCCTGATCCTCGCATCGCTCGTCGAAAAGGAAACGGGTGCAGCCGATGAGCGGCCGCTCATCGCCGGCGTCTTCGTCAATCGCCTGCGGAAGGACATGCGACTGCAGACCGATCCATCCGTCATCTACGGGCTCGGTGACAAATTCGACGGCAACCTGCGCCGTCGCGACCTCGTGACCGACACGCCCTACAACTCATACACGCGGGCCGGACTGCCTCCGACGCCGATCGCGCTTCCGGGACGCGCGGCGCTCGAAGCCGCCGTACAACCCGCCCGGACCGATGCGCTTTATTTCGTCGCGACGGGTCTCGGCGATGGCAGGCATTTCTTTGCCACTTCGCTTGATGCACACAATGAGAACGTTTCGCGCCACCTTTCCAACCTGCGTCGCGGCAGCGGCGTTAAGGTACGCTGACTCCCGTGCGCGGCCGCTTCATCACATTCGAAGGAATCGAGGGTGTCGGCAAGTCGACTCAGATCGCGCATGCGGCAGAACACCTGCGGCGTGCAGGCATCGAACTGCTGGTGACGCGTGAGCCCGGCGGCACTCCGCTCGCCGAGAAACTCCGGGCGCTCGTACTCGATCCGGTGCACGGACCCGTCGGCTCCACGGAAGAACTCCTGATCATGTTTGCGGCGCGCGCAAGTCATGTCGCGGACGTCATCCGTCCCGCACTCCGGCGCGGGCGCTGGGTAGTTTGCGATCGCTTTACGGATGCAACGGAGGCGTATCAGGGCGGCGGCCGCGGCGTCAGTCCTGCCTGCATCCGCCAGCTCGCACGCGTTGCGCATCCGCGGCTGGCTCCTGACCTCACTTTTGTTTTCGACGCGCCGGCCGAGGTCGCAAGCGCGCGCTTGACCGGGCGCGGCACCGGCCAGGACCGGATTGAATCGGAAGACGCCGGTTTCTTCGAGCGCGTGCGAAAGGCCTATCTGGCGATTGCAGCGCGCGAACCTGAACGCGTGCGGGTCATCGACGCGACGCGGCCCGAGGCCGAGGTGGCAGCCGACGTCGCGCGGGCACTGGATGCGCTTACAGGCGCGCGGAGCGCTTGACGCATGGCGGCCGCGGAACGCGAAGATGCCGAGTTCCTGACACCGGAAGCGGCCCCGATGCTCCGCCGGGCCGGTGTACCGTGGCTTGCGCCGCTCCGCGCGCGCCTCGGCGCCATGCAGGACCGGGGGCGCCTGCCGCATGGCCTGCTGCTGGCCGGGCCGCCGGGTGCGGGCCAGGCGGATCTGGGCGCATGGCTCGCGGCGCGATTGCTTTGCCGGAACCGGGGCGACGACGCCTGCGGCGCCTGTGCCGACTGCCGGTTGTTCATGGCCCGCAGCCACCCGGATTATTGCTGGATCAGCGTCCTGCCCGATAAGAGGGACATCAGCATCGAGCAGATGCAGGCAATGTCCGAGACCCTGTCGATGCGAAGTTACCGTGGTGGTGCCAAGATCGCGGTAATCGCGCCGGCCGAGGCCATGAGCATCAAGGCGTGCAATGCCTTGTTGAAGACGCTTGAAGAGCCTCGCGACGATACCTACCTCGTTCTCACGACGAGCCGGATCGACCGGATACCGCGCACGATCGCGAGCCGCTGCATTCGGCTGCGTTTGCCGCGGCCAGCCGAGTCCGAAGCGATTGAATGGCTGGCGGGCGTCGAAGGACGGAGTGACTGGGCTGCGCTTCTCGGCCTTGCAAACGGCGCGCCGTTTTTGGCGGAGGATTACGCCCGCGAGCGACTCGGCGAACTCGACGGCGAAATGCAGGACGCCATTGCGGCGGCCACCCTGGGCCGGCTCGATCTGGTCGGTTTCTCCAGGACCTGCGCTGAAAAGGCGCCTGCTGCGCGCCTCGTCTGGCTCGAATCCTGGCTGACGCGCAGCTTGAAGGATGCCGTCTTGGCTAGTGATCTGATTAACAATAATCGTTTACCATGGTTGCGGCCGCCCGCCCTGGAAACGAAGATACGGGCGGGTTACGGCCTGCTCGACAAGCTGCGGGACGCGAGGCGGCAGGTCGGCGGCCCACTGAACACGCTGCTCCTGTTCGAGGGGCTATGGGTCGCACTGACAGCCTTGGTCGGCGAACCACAGGGCAAGGCGGGGGAGTGAACGGATTGAAAATGCGGGCGCCATCGACCAAGCCGGGCCTCCTGACCCTCACGATCAAGGACAAGAGCGCCCTGTATCTCGCCTACATGCCGTTCGTGAAGAACGGCGGCCTGTTCATCCCGACCAACAGCAGTTATCGCCTGGGCGACGAGGTCTTCATGCTGCTCAACCTGATGGGCGAGGAAGAGAAGCTGCCCGTCGCGGGTCGCGTAATCTGGCTCACGCCGAAAGGCGCGCAGGGCAAGCGTACGGCGGGCATCGGCGTGCAGTTCAGCGAACAGGACCGCGGCACAACCCAGAAGAAGATCGAATCGTATCTTGCCGGTGCGCTCGGCGGGGACAAGGCGACGCACACCATGTGAACTGCTAAAGGGGACGCTCACCTTTGCCAAGTGATCCCTTAAACAGGCGGTCACCATTATCGGAACGGCAAAGGTGAGCGTCCCCTTTAGCAGTTCACTCCGGCCCGAGCTGATTTCCCGACAAGCCTCCCTGGAGGCAGTAGGCGTCGAAACCCCGTTCGCTCAGCAGGAACGCGGCGGCGGAGCTCCGCCTGCCGGTGTCGCAAACCGCGATGTACGGGATCTTGGTGTCGAGCGTCTTGACCTTGAGCCGGATGAAGTACAGCGGCACGTTCAGCGCGTCGTCGAGATGAAACGTCTCGAACTCGCTCGGCAGGCGCACGTCGAGCCACTTCGCGCCCCGCTCGACCAGCTCGCGCGCATGCGGTAACTCGACCCAGTGCAGAAGCGGCTCGTTGAGCAGCTCGCGGAAGTCGTCCCTGCCAAGGCGGACGAGTGCGCCGTCGGTCTGCATCGTGATGGTTGCGTTCCGCTTCGCATCCGAGATCAGCGCTTCCTCGCCAAAGGATTCGCCGACGCCGAGCTCAGCGAGCTTCAGGCCATCACGGTTCATCGGCGTCTCGCGCGTCACGACCGCCGTACCCTTCGTGATCACGTAGAAGTAGTCCCCGTCATCTCCCTGCTTGATGACGACTTCGCCCGCCCGGCAGGCGACATGCTGCATGCGCATGAACAGCGCCTGGAGATTTGCCGGCGGGATCCGGTGAAAGGCCTTTGTCTGCAGCAGCACCGTCATCCAGTCGTCGCCGTCCGCGACACCTCCGCCGGAGATCTCGCCGACCTCGTAGGAACCGGTCTGGTCCCAGGTGATCATCACGTCGAGCAGGTCGGAGTCGATCGCTACAAAGGTGACGTCCGAGAGCGCCCGCGCAGTGAATCGCCGCGGCTGGCCCGGCGCGATCGCGATCCGGGCCTCTGGCGTGCCCGCGCGGAGCATCGAAACCGTGCGATCGCCGACACGAAGCTCGAGTTCGCCGCCGACGAGGTAGATCGTGCGCTTGTCCGATTCGCCTTCCTTGAAAAGCACGCGGCCGGAATCGAGTTCCTGGAGGCGAGTCTTGCGCGACAACGCGTGCAGGTTTTCGCGCTTCAGTCCGTCGAGCGGGCTGAAGGTTCGGAGAATATCGAGTTCGACCGGCTTGTCTGACATTTCGTTACGCGATTCCGCGGCCGCCCCTTGCGGCCGCGAATCCTATCATAGCCTCACCGGGCCGCTCCGAGCGCTGCCCAGCCCGCGTCCGGGCGGAAACGCG
>CAYPQX010000041.1:0-20041 GCA_964412975.1 uncultured Steroidobacteraceae bacterium | reverse complement strand
AATACAACGGGGCCGTGCACCTTAAAGGGGCACTTTAACCTTTAGCCCAAAAGGCAAAACACATAACCGGGTAACGCCCCCTTTATTGGCGAACGTCCCCTTTGATGTCCTTTAGGCTTCTACTTCGCGCGCGCGATGTAGCTGGCGCTGCGTGTATCGACCTTGACCACTTCGCCCTGGTTGATGAAGAGCGGCACCTTGATGACGGCGCCGGTCTCGAGCTTCGCAGTCTTCGTACCGCCCGTGACGGTGTCGCCCCGCATTCCGGGGTCCGTCTCGACGATCTTCAGCTCGACGTGCGGCGGCGGCGTGACAGTCAGCGGCTGGCCGTTCCACAGCGTCACGATGCAGACCGTGCCGTCCTTCAGCCACTGCGCGGCGTCGCCGACGGCGGTCTCGCCTGCCGCGAACTGCTCGAAGGATTCTGGCTGCATGAAATGCCAGAACTGGCCGTCCGCATAGAGAAACTGCATGTCCACGTCGACGACGTCCGCCGCCTGGAGCGAGTCGCCGGACTTGAAGGTGCGCTCGATGACCCGCCCGGTTCGCAGGTTGCGGATGCGCACACGGTTGAAGGCCTGGCCCTTGCCGGGCTTCACGAACTCGTTTTCGACGATCGAACAGGGATCGTTGTCGAGCATGACCTTTACGCCGGAACGAAAATCGCTGGTGTTGATGCTGGACATTGGATATCGCTGTCGGGGCCCGGAATGGCCGGGTGGGTGCTGTTAAAAGGCCGCGTATCATAGCCGCTGCCCGTTCCACCGGCCACCCCGTGCCGGAGCATGACGCGGGTCGCGAAACTGACCGTTTTCAGGGTGTTAGTATGCGGCCACCCACCGGGGCAGCAGCCCTCCGGAGCCGGATTTGAAGCCACCCGCCGCAGTTCCGATGATTGCGCTGACGCGCAGTCAGGACAATGTCGAGGCGATCAACAAGGCGCTCAGAAACGCGGGCCACCCGGTCCACGTGACCTGGCTTCCCGACGCGCGCGACCTCGGCGACGCGCTGACCCAGGCCTCCGCCGAAATGCTGATGCTGTTCGCCGACGAGGGCATCGTCGACCTCGCGAGCGCCATGGATTTCCGCGCGCGCTTCGCGCCGGATGTGCCAGTGCTCATCGTGCGGGAGAAGCTCGACGAGGAATCGATTGCACAGGCTCTGGCGCTCGGCGCGCAGGACGCCGTAACGCTCGCCAACGTTTCGCGGCTTCAACTCGTCGTCGGGCGTGAGCTTCGCACCTACCGTATCGATCGCGCGCTGTCGACGACGCTCGCTTCGGCGCGTGAGTACAAGAAGCAGCTGGAGCATGTCGTTCAGGGCTCGACCGACGCGATCGCCCAGGTCCAGGAAGGCATCATCGTCGACGCGAATCCCGCATGGCTCGCGCTATTCGGCTATTCCAATGCCGAGGAAGTCGTCGGCACACCGTTGATGGACGCATTCGATCCCGACGATCACGCTGCGATCAAGGGCGCGCTCGTCGCCTGCTTGCAGGGCAAGTGGTCAGGTCACGCGCTTCACGCATCCGCGCTCGTCGTCAGCGGGCACACGCCGTCGCTCGAGTTCCAGCTGATCCGCGCCGAGTTCGACGGAGACCCATGCGTCCAGGTCTGCGTACCTGCGAAAATCGCCGATGTCGGCGAGTACGAGCGCAAGCTCGAGGACGCGATGCAGAGCGATCCGGCGACCGGATTCATGCACCGGCGCTACTTCATCGAGAAGCTCCGCGCACGGCTCGCTGAACCCGTCAAGGCGGGCGTGCGTTGCGTCGCCTATGTCGAGCCGGACAAGTACGACTCCCTGCACGCGGAACTCGGAGTGCTCGCCGGCGAGGACTTCCTCTCCGACTTCGCCCGCCTCCTGCGCGAGCAGGTGCAGCCGGGCGATCTCGCGGGCCGCTTCGGCGGCCATGGCTTCATGCTGCTCATCGAGCGCGGCACGACGCAGGACGTCGAGGCATGGTCCGAACACGTCGTTCACAAGGTCGCGACCGAGGTCTTTCAGGCCGGCGTGAAGTCGCTGTCGACCACGTGCACGATCGGCCTCGGTCCGGTTCCTCCGGACTTCCGCACGGCGGAAGGGCCTGCGAATGACGCGTACATGGCACACGGCCAGGGACACGACCTCGGCGGCAACCGGGTGCAGCTGCTCGAGCACACCGGCGCGATGCTCCGGCTCCAGGACCAGGACCGGCTCTGGGTGAAACAGATAAAAGCGGCGCTGATGGAGAACCGTTTCCGTCTCGTGCAGCAACCGATCGCGAGCCTCGTCGGCGAAGACCTCGGCATGTTCGACGTGCTGGTTCGCATGCTGGACGAGCAGGGACAGGAAGTCCTGCCTTCGGTCTTCATGCCGGCCGCCGAGCGCAACGATCTCATGAAGAGTGTCGACCGCTGGGTCATCGGCGCTGCGATGTCGTTCTGCGCGGTCCGCAAGCCCGGCGCCCTCTTCGTCCGGCTCTCGCAGGACACGCTTTCCGATACTTCCCTGCCTGGCTGGCTTGCGAACCAGCTGAAAACCTCGCGCATCGAGCCCGCGCGCATCGTGTTCCAGGTGCGGGAGGAAGTCGCGGCGCAGCAGATCAAGGAGGCCGTCGCCCTGCACAAGGCGCTCAAGTATCTCGGATTCCGCTTTGCCATCGAAGGCTTCGGCATGGGGCGCGACACGGAACAGATGCTCGGTCACCTGAAGCCGGACTTCGTCAAGATTCACGGCGCCCTGATGCAGGGGCTATCGGCGGATCAGGACAAGCAGGCTCGCGTGAAATCGATGGTCGAGCTCGCACGCAAGTGCAAGGCGATCACGATCGGCGAGCGCGTGCAGGATGCCAACACGATGGCGGTGCTCTGGCAGCTGGGTGTCGAGTTCATTCAGGGCTACTTCGTCAACGCGCCGGAAGAAATCGTACTCGGCTGAACGGCCTGTAACGCGAGCCCGGGCGAGCAGGCCGGCCGGCCTGCCCGGCCGGGTTGGCGCTATTCGACGTTCAGGCGATCGACTTTGCGCCAGCCGCGTGGAAGGACCGAGCCGCGCTGGCTGCGCTCGCCGCGATACTCGCCGAGCTCTTTCCAGGAGAGTGTCATCTTGCGCTCGCCGCAATGAACCGCGAGCGACTGGTCGGGCGCGACGACAATCGCAGCGACCATGAGCTCTTCGCCCGCGCGCGACTTCTTGCCGGGAATCCCGAAAATCAGGTTGCCACGACCCTTTTCCATTTCCGGCAGATCCGCAACAGGAAACGCCAGCAGGCGGCCGTCGGAGTTCACGGCCGCAACGAGTGCGCCTTCCGATGCCGGTACGGTCGCGGCCGGCAGCACCTTGGCGTTCTCCGGCAATCTGAAAACAAGCTTGCCGGCGCGATTGCGACCGGTGAGCGACTCGAGCTTCGCGATGAAGCCGTGGCCCGCATCGCAGGCGAGAAGCCACCGGTCCGCCGGCTCGCCGATCAGCACGGCGGCAAACGTCGCGCCCTCCGGCGGGTCGAGCCGGCCCGAGAGCGGCTCGCCCTGCCCGCGCGCCGACGGCAGGGTGTGCGCCAGCAGCGAATATGCGCGACCCGTGGAATCGATAAACACCGCCTGCTGCGTGCTGCGTCCGCGCGCCGCGGCCTGGAACGCATCGCCCGTCTTGTAGGAAAGCTGTCCGGCTTCGAGGTCGTGTCCGCGGGCCTGCCGGACCCAGCCGAGCGTCGACAGGACGACCGTGACCGGCTCCGACGTCACGAGCTCCGTTTCGTCGATCGCCTCCGCCGCCTTGCGCTCGACGATGCGCGTACGACGCGCATCGCCATACTCCTCGGCGTCGGCGACGAGCTCGTCGCGGACGAGCTTCGTGAGCTTCGCCGCACTCTTCAGCGTCTTCGCCAGGATCTCCTGCTCCGCCGCAAGCTCTTTCTGCTCGCCGCGGATCTTCATCTCCTCGAGCTTCGCGAGATGACGGAGCTTCGTCTCGAGGATCGCCTCGGCCTGGATGTCGGTCAGCTTGAAGCGCTTGATCAGCACCGGCTTCGGCTCGTCCTCGCGGCGGACGATGCGGATCACTTCGTCCAGGTTCAGGAAGGCGATCAGCAATCCGTCTAGGATGTGCAGGCGCGCCGTGACCTTCTCGAGCCGGTAACGCAGTCGGCGCTTCACCGTCTCCTTCCGGTATCCGAGCCACTCGGTCAGGAGATCCCGAAGCCCCAAGACCCTCGGCCGGCCATCGAGCGCGATGACGTTGATATTGACGCGATAGCTGCGCTCGAGGTCCGTCGTCGCGAACAGGTGCGCCATCAGCTGCTCGATATCGACGCGATTCGACCGCGGCGTGATCACCAGCCGCGTCGGGTGCTCGTGATCGCTCTCGTCGCGGAGGTCCTCGACCATCGGCAGTTTCTTGGAGCGCATCTGGCCCGCGATCTGCTCGAGCACGCGCGCGCCTGACACCTGGTACGGCAGCGCCGTCACGACGACCTCGCCGTCCTCCATCTCGTAGACGGCCCGCGCCCGGAAGCTTCCGTTGCCCGTCTTGTAGAGCGCGCGCAGCTCGCTCTTCGGCGTCACGATCTCCGCGCCCGTCGGAAAATCCGGTCCCTGGACGTGCTTGCAGAGCTCGGCGGGCGTGGCATCCGGCTCGTCGAGCAGGTGCACGCAGGCGGCGGCGACTTCGCGCAGGTTGTGCGGAGGAATGTCGGTGGCCATTCCGACCGCGATGCCCTGCGTGCCGTTCAGGAGCACGTTCGGCAGCCGCGCCGGCAGGAGCTTCGGTTCCTCCAGCGTGCCGTCGAAATTCGGCTGCCAGTCGGCCGTGCCCTGGCCGAGCTCGGACAAGAGCACGTGCGCGTAGGAACGGAGCCGCGACTCCGTGTATCGCATCGCGGCGAACGACTTTGGATCGTCGGTCGACCCCCAGTTGCCCTGCCCGTCGACGATTGGATAGCGGTAGGAGAAATCCTGCGCCATCAGCACCATCGCCTCGTAGCAGGCGCTGTCGCCGTGCGGATGGTACTTGCCGATGACGTCGCCGACGGTGCGCGCGGATTTCTTGTGCTTCGCGCCGGCCGCGAGCCCGAGCTCGCTCATTGCATAGATGATCCGACGCTGCACCGGCTTCAGGCCGTCGGCGAGCTGCGGCAGCGCGCGATCGAGGATCACGTACATCGAGTAGTCGAGGTACGCCTTCTCGGTAAACGTCCGGAGCGGCTGCCGCTCGATGCCTTCGAAGTCGAGTGCCTGCGCCTTCATTGATCTCCCTAGACCGTCGCCAGGTTGCCCTTGCTCTCGAGCCATTCGCGCCGGTCGGCCGCGCGTTTCTTGGCGAGCAGCATGTCAAGAAGCTGGTCGGCGCCATCCTTGGCCTCTACGGTGAGCTGCACCAGCCGGCGTGTATCGGGCGCCATCGTCGTCTCGCGCAGCTGCAGCGGGCTCATCTCGCCGAGTCCCTTGAAGCGCGTGATCACCGGTTTCCCGCGGATGCCCTCGGCCTGGATCATGTCGAGCGTGCCGTTCTTGTCGTGCTCTCCGAGCGCGTAGTAGACGTTTTTGCCCACGTCGATGCGAAAGAGCGGCGGCATTGCGACGAATACGTGACCGGCCAGCACCAGCGGCCGGAAATGCCTGAGGAACAGCGCGCAGAGCAGCGTCGCGATGTGCGCGCCATCCGAATCGGCGTCCGCGAGGATGCAGATCTTGTGATAACGAAGCCCCGAAAGGTCGGCGGAACCGGCATCGACGCCGAGTGCCGTGGTGATGTCGTGAACTTCCTGCGACGCGAGGACGTCCGCGGCCTCCACCTCCCAGGTGTTCAGGATCTTGCCCCGAAGCGGCATCACGGCCTGGAACGAGCGGTCGCGCGCCTGCTTGGCAGAACCTCCCGCAGAGTCGCCCTCGACCAGGAAGAGCTCGCAGCGCTCCGGCTCCTGCAGCGTGCAGTCGGCGAGCTTGCCCGGCAGCGCCGGCCCGCTCGTGATGCGCTTGCGCGTGACCCGCGCGGCGGCCTTCGTGCGTTCCTGCGCGTTGCCGATCGCGAATTGCGCGATCTTCTCGCCCGCTTCCGGATGCTGGTTGAGCCAGAGGGCAAACGCATCCTTGACGACGCCGCCGACGAAAGCCGCAGACTCGCGTGAGGACAGCTTTTCCTTCGTCTGCCCGGCGAACTGCGGATTCGGCATGCGCACCGAGAGGACGAATGCAACGCCTTGCCATACGTCCTCCGGCGCGAGCTTGAGTCCGCGCGGTACGAGGTTCCGGAATTCGCAGAATTCGCGCACGGCATCCGTGGCGCCCGAACGCAGCCCGTTTACGTGCGTGCCGCCCTGCGGCGTCGGAATCAGGTTGACGTAGCTTTCCGAAACGGGCTCGGCCACATCGGGCGCCCAGCAGAGGGCCCAGTCCGCGCTCTCGCTGCCACCTTTCACGCGGCCCGTATACGGTTCCTCTGGCAGTCGATCCGCCTTGCCGAGCTGCTCGACGAGGTAGGCACCGAGGTCGCCCGTGAAGTACCACTCTTCCTTCTCGCCTGTCGCCTCGACGGCGAGTTTCACGCGAAGGCCGGGGCACAGGACCGCCTTGGCCTTGAGCACGTGCTTCAGGCGCGGCACCGAAATGTTCGGCGAATCGAAGAACGCCGGGTCGGGCCAGAAACGGACCGTGGTGCCCGTCCGGCCGCGTTTGGCCTGGCCGACGGCCTCGAGCTTCGAGACGACTTTGCCGTCACGGAACCCGATGTTCCATTCGCGGCTGTCCCGGCGCACGTTGCATTCCAGGTGTTTCGACAGCGCATTGACGACCGAAACGCCGACACCATGCAGCCCGCCGGCCTGCTCGTAGTTCCTGTCCGAGAACTTCCCGCCGGCGTGCAGGCGGGTCAGGATCAGTTCGACGCCGCTGACCTTTTCTTTCGGGTGGATGTCGACCGGCATGCCGCGGCCGTCGTCGTCGACGGAAACGGACCCGTCCTTGTGCACGGTGACCTCAATGTTCTTGCAGTGACCGGACAGTGCCTCGTCAACGCTGTTGTCCACCACCTCATGCACCAGGTGATTGGGACTTCGCGTGTCGGTGTACATGCCCGGACGGCGGCGAACGGGTTCGAGTCCTTTCAGGACCTCGATGTCCGAGGCGGTGTACGACTGTGTCATTCGGACCTTCGCTCAAGGCGGCAGGCCGCCGCCGGCGCGGCGATTCTAGCAGCCGCGCGCGCAAGGACGCAGGCGCAATTCAATCCAGGTCTTTTTTAAGGGACTCGAGTGTCGCCGCGGAGAGACGGTTCGCATGCCGGTAGTGCGGATGATCCGCTCCTACCGTGACCGGCGCGCCGCGGCGGATGGCCGCGAGGGCGGCGGCGGGCAATTCGAATCGCAGCCAGTGGACCGCGGAAGTCTTCGTCTCGTTCTCGCGCTCGAGGTCCTCGTCCGCTATTGCCCTCACGCGCGGGCAACCCTCGACCTCGACATAGCAGAGATCCTCGATGCCGCGCAGTTGGCCGAGGGCGCGCTGGCGCTCTTCAGGGTCCGGGTACTCGATCATCATCGTCGCCTTCCAGTTGCCGCCGTCCGGAATGAGCGGGTTGTAGGCGTCGAGCTCCTCGCGGATTCCGGCGGGTTCGAATATGCGCTCGATCCGCAGCATCTCCTGAACCTGGTACTGGACCGTCAGACGGTCCTCGAAGATCCACGTCATGGTCGGGCCGACGGCGACGGTACGCGCGCGCTTGTGCTCGATTACCGACGCGCGGAAGCCGTCCCGTTCCCTCGCGTAACGCTCGAGGCTCATCAGGTCGGAGGCATCAAGCGCCCGGGCTTCACTCATCGTCAATCCTCCTCAGATACCGTAGGCCAGCCGCAGCAGGCGCAGGGGGTGCTCGGCGGTCCGAGCGTTGCCCCAGCCCGACGCGATCTGCGTACCGGCCATCGGGCAGTCACTGGCCAGGTGCGCGGGGTCGACGGCTGCGACGCGGTCCACGACCGGCTTCGCGATCTTCATCGAGACCTCACGGAATTCACGCTTCACGGCATAGGTGCCGTCATGACCGGAACAGCGCTCGATGGTCGTAAGAGTCGTGCCGGGCACGAGCGAAAGCAGCTCACGCGTCTTCTGCCCGACGTTCTGCACGCGCAGGTGGCAGGGGACATGGTAGGCGACCTTGCCGAGCGTCGCGCGGAAATCGGTCCGGAGCCTGCCTTCAGAATGCCGCAGCATCAGGTATTCGAACGGGTCGAACGTGCGTCTTGCGACCGCCTGCACGTCCGGATCGCCTGGAAACAGGAGCGGCAACTCGCGCTTGAACATCAGCACGCAGGAAGGCACCGCCGCCAGGATGTCATGGCCGCTCTCGACCATCGCCGCGAGCGCCGGGATGTTGTGCTGCTTGAGTTTCGTGATCGCGGCGAGGTCACCGAGTTCCAGTTTCGGCATGCCACAGCAATGCTCTTCAGCCGCTAGCGCGACCGGGATGCCGTTGTGCTCGAGGATGGCCACCAGGTCTTCGACAAGCTGTGGCTCGTTGCGATTTCCATAGCAGGTTGCGAAAACCGCGACGCGGCCCGTGGTACCGGCCGCGGGCTTGGCCTCGAGCGCGCGCTTAGCGCGCCGCGCCTCGCGCGCCCGGAAGCTCGAGGAATGGAACTCCGGGAGCGGCGCTTCGCGATGCACGCCGAGCATGCCCTCGAGCAGGCGGCGGCCGGTGCGGCTGCGGTTTGTGGCATTGACGATCTCACGCACAACCGGAATGCCCGCGATGCGCCCGACGACGTCCGTCGACGACAGGAGGCGGTCGCGAAACGAAGCACCGCGCTCTTCGAGACGAACGGCTTTTGCGCGCAGCATCAGGTGCGGGAAATCCACGTTCCAGGGATGCGGCGGAACGTAAGGACACTTGCTCATGTAGCACATGTCGCAGAGGTAGCAGTGGTCCACGACTTCCCAGCGAGCCTTCTGGGGCACCGCTGCGACCTCGCCGGTCGGAGACTCGTCAACGTGGTCGAAAAGCACCGGGAAGGAGTTGCAGAGGCTGAAGCAGCGCCGGCAACCGTGGCAGATGTCATAGACGCGCTCAAGCTCGCGATCGAGCGCGTCGTGGTCCCAGAAATCCGGGTTCTTCCAGTCGAGCGCGTGGCGCGTCGGCGCATCGAGGCTGCCCTCGCGGGCAGCACCCGTCGGGCGCTCGCTCACGCGCGCAGGCCCAGGCTCAGGACGCCGCTCAGTTGAGCTGGTCCAGTGCCTTCTGGAACCGGTTGGCGTGCGACCGCTCGGCCTTCGCGAGCGTCTCGAACCAATCTGCGATCTCTGCGAAGCCCTCTGCACGCGCGGTCTTCGACATGCCCGGGTACATGTCCGTGTACTCGTGCGTCTCGCCTGCGATCGCCGCCTTCAGGTTGTCCGAGGTGGCACCGATCGGCAGTCCGGTCGCGGGGTCGCCCACCTCCTCGAGATACTCGAGATGGCCGTGCGCGTGCCCGGTCTCG
Organism: uncultured Steroidobacteraceae bacterium; assembly: GCA_964412975.1. Classification (GTDB taxonomy): domain Bacteria; phylum Pseudomonadota; class Gammaproteobacteria; order Steroidobacterales; family Steroidobacteraceae; genus SCUD01. Next base: position 10,596 of record CAYPQX010000041.1, on the reverse strand, counting down.
CCTTCCGCTGTCGAGCGGAATACGGCAGCGACGTCGTTGTAGCCCTCGACGTCCGCTTTCTGCGCGAAATAGAGGTAGCGACGATTGGCCTGGGATTCGCCCGAAAAAGCTGCCTTCAGATTGCCTTCGGTCTTGCTGCCCTTCAGGTTCACGATGCTCTCCTGCCTTGCGGCCGGCCGGTGGCCGGATATTTAGACAGATTCTAACACCACCGGCGGGCAGGTGAAGGGGCTGCTGGATCCAACTGGCCGCTCGTTGACCGCGCCCGGCGCGGCTGTGAAACTTCCGGCCCCAACCCGTGGTGGATCGAGCACGTGACCCGTCAGAAACCGGCGACTCCCGACTTCGAAACCGCCCTCGCAGAGCTCGAATCGATTGTGCAGCGGCTCGAGCAGGGCGAACTGTCTCTCGAAGAATCGCTGCTGCAGTTCGAACGTGGCGTCGTCCTGACACGGACCTGCCAGAAGGCCTTGCGGCAAGCCGAGCAGAAGATCAAGGTCCTCGCCCGCACGGGCGACGGCGGGGTCGTCGAGCAGGATTTCGACGCGCCGGACCAGGACTGACCGGATTCAAATGCGGCCTGAACGCGTTGCCGGCAGCTGGCAGTCGATTTTCCGCGAGCGCGTCGAGGCGGTGCTCCTGAGGTTGCTGCCCGCAGAGGATCGCGAGCCCATCCGGCTGCACCGCGCCATGCGCTACGCCGCCCTCGGCGAGGGCAAGCGGGTCCGCCCGATGCTCGTGTATGCGACCGGCGCGGCGGTTGGCGTCGCCCCTGAATCGCTCGATGCGCCCGCCGCAGCGGTCGAACTGATTCACGCCTACTCCCTCGTGCACGACGATCTCCCCGCAATGGACGATGACGACCTGCGGCGCGGGCGGCCGACGACACATCGCGCATTCGATGAGGCGACGGCCATCCTGGCCGGGGACGCCTTGCAGGTACTCGCCTTCGAAATACTCGCCAACGAGCCCATGCCTTCGGTGGACGCAGCTTCACGTATTGAAATGATGCGGCTCCTTGCACGCGCGAGCGGCACACTCGGAATGGCGGGTGGCCAGGCGATGGACCTTGCGGCCACCGGGCGACGGCTCGAGCCACGGCAGATCGAGGAGATGCACGTCCTGAAAACCGGCGCGCTGATCCGCGCGTCCGTGCTCATGGCCTGCGCCGCCAGCGCGGGGCTGCCGGCGGAGCGCCACGAAGCGCTCGATCGCTACGGCCGCGCGATCGGCCTGTCGTTCCAGATCGTCGACGATCTGCTCGACGTGCTTGGCGACCCGGCCGTCACGGGCAAGGTCGCGGGATCCGATGCGCTTCGGGGCAAGCCGACGTACCCGGCGGTCGCGGGTGTGGCGGCGGCCCGGGCGCGTGCGACGGAACTCGCGGAGGAAGGCGTGGCGGCGCTCGCCGTCTTCGGTCCCGAGGCGGGCTCACTCCGCGAATTCGCTGGCGATCTCGTCCTGCGCGGCCGCTGAACCCGTCCGCCGTATGCCGCCTGTCGCCGGTCCAGTAGACTGCCTGCATGAGTGACGGAAAGCCGGCCGGCCTGCTTCCCTCGATCGAAACGCCGGCCGACCTGCGGGCGCTTCCGCGCTCCGAGCTTCGCGCACTGTCGGACGAGCTCCGCCAGTTCCTGATCCAGACTGTCGGCCAGATGGGCGGACACCTTGCCGCCGGCCTCGGCACCGTCGAACTTGCCATCGCACTGCACTATGTATTCGACACGCCCTACGACCGGTTGATCTGGGATGTCGGGCACCAGGCCTATCCGCACAAGGTGTTGACCGGCCGCCGGCGCCGGCTCGGGAGCATCAAGCAGCGCGGCGGGCTCGCGCCCTTCCCGGCCCGTGCCGAAAGCGTCTACGACAGCTTTGGGGTCGGCCATTCGAGCACGTCGATCAGCGCTGCGCTCGGCATGGCGATTGCCAATCGCATCAGCGGCAGCGACCGGCGCGTGGTCGCCGTCATCGGCGACGGCGCGATGAGCGCTGGCCTCGCGTGGGAGGCGCTCAATCACGCCGGTGGAGTCGACGTGGACCTGCTCGTCGTGCTGAACGACAACGACATGTCGATCTCGGAAAACGTCGGGGCGCTGTCCAACTATTTCGCGCGGCTGCTTTCGGGGCGCATGTATTCACACCTGCGTGAGGGCGGAAAAAAGGTGCTCCGGTCGATGCCCTCGGCCTGGGAACTCGCGCGCCGTTCGGAAGTGCATGCCAAGGGCATGGTCCTGCCCGGCACGCTGTTCGAGGAGCTCGGCTTCAACTACATCGGTCCCGTGGACGGCCACGACGTCACAGCGCTCGTCACGACGCTCGGCAACATGCGGATGCTTCCGGGCCCGCAGTTCCTGCACGTCGTCACGCAGAAGGGCAAGGGTTATGCGCCGGCCGAGGCCGACCCGATCAAGTGGCACGGTCCCGGCCCCTACGATCCCGTGAGCGGCACCTTGTTCAACGAACAGTCCGCGGGCCCGACCTACTCCCAAGTCTTTGGGGAGTGGCTTTGCGACATCGCCGCGCAGGACACACGCTTCGTCGGCATCACGCCGGCGATGCGCGAGGGATCCGGGATGGTCGAATTCGAGAAGCGCTTCCCGGAACGGTACTTCGACGTCGCGATCGCCGAACAGCACGCCGTCACCCTGGCAGCGGGCCTCGCCTGCGACGGAATGCGTCCCGTGGTTGCCATCTATTCCACGTTCCTGCAGCGCGCCTACGATCAGCTCATCCACGACGTGGCCCTGCAACGGCTGCCCGTCGTGTTCGCGATCGATCGCGCGGGGCTCGTCGGCGGCGACGGCGCGACCCACCAGGGCGTTTTCGACCTTTCGTACCTCCGTTGCGTGCCAAACATGGTCGTGATGGCGCCCGCGGACGAGAACGAATGCCGGCAAATGCTCTACACCGCGGCCAGTCTCGACCAGCCGACGGCAGTTCGCTACCCGCGCGGCCGCGGACCGGGCGTCGCCGTGCAGCGCACGATGCAGGCCTTGCCGGTCGGCCGCGCCGAAACGAGGCGAAGCGGCGGAAGCGGACTCGCCCTGCTCGCTTTCGGCTCGATGGTGGCGCCGGCTGAGGTGGCGGCCGAGGCGCTCGATGCGACGCTCGTCAACATGCGCTTCATCAAGCCGCTCGACGAGGAGCTCGTCGCGTCGGTCGCATCGAGCCATGCCGCGATCGTCACGCTCGAGGAGAACGCAGTGGCTGGCGGTGCAGGCTCCGCCGTGCTCGAGGTCCTGCAGCGGATCGGAAGCCGGATTCCGGTGCTGCAGATCGGGGTTCCGGACGGATTCATCGAGCACGGCTCGCGGGAGGACAACCTCGCGGCCGCCGGCCTCGACGCACCGGCGGTCCGCGTGGCGATCGAGCGCTTCTGGCGCGGACAAGGTCGCGCGCGCGCGGTGCCGGCCGGTTAATCAGGACCGCCGTGGTATGATTTTGCCATGAACGCGAAATCGGCTGAAATCAAGGTCACTTCGATCATCGACGACGTGCAGGGCCGCCCGGACACGCGGCGGATCCCGATCGACCGCGTCGGCATCAAGGACATTTACCACCCGGTGCGTGTCAAGGACCGCTCGGGCGGCGAACAGCACACTATCGCAAACTTCAACATGTACGTGTACCTGCCCCACAACTTCAAGGGCACGCACATGTCGCGCTTTGTCGAGATCCTGAACCAGCATGAGCGCGAGATCTCCGTCGAGTCGTTCAACGAAATGCTTGCGCAGATGACGACCCGGCTCGATTCCGGGGCCGGCCACCTCGAGATGACGTTCCCCTACTTCATCATGAAGAAAGCGCCGGTGACCGGCGTTCAGAGCCTGCTCGACTACCGCGCGACGCTCGCCGCGGAGCTCAAGGACGGCGCAGTGCAGACCTGGCTCAAGGTACTCGTGCCGGTTACGAGCCTGTGCCCCTGCTCGAAGGAGATCTCCGACTACGGCGCCCACAACCAGCGCTCGCACCTGACGATCTCGGCGCGTATCGGCGAACACGTCTGGCTCGAGGAACTGATCGAAGTGGCTGAAAGCGAGGCGAGCTGCGAGCTCTTTGGAATACTGAAGCGTCCGGACGAGAAGTTCGTGACGGAGCACGCCTACGACAACCCGAAGTTCGTGGAAGACATCGTCCGTGATGTGGCAACGCGGCTGAACGCCGATGACCGTATCCGTGGGTACATCGTCGAGGCCGAAAACTTCGAGTCCATTCACAATCATTCCGCGTATGCGCGGATTGAGCGCGACAAGGACGCCGAAAAGCGTTGAGCTGCCAGCCCGGCCGTCAGGCAGGGCTAGCTCGCGACGCGGGATTCGCCGTTCTGGAGGCGCGAGATCAGCGACTTCAGGAATACTTTGTTGAATCGCAGCTGGCAAGCCGAAGATGCCTGTTCCAGCAGCGTTGAGCTGACGCGAAGGATGGTGACGCCCTCGCCAGCGATCACGGCGGCCTGGCGCTTCGCGCCGCGCAGGTAGCTCGTCTCGCCGAAGCAGTCTCCGGCTTCGAGCCGTCCGACCTGAACGCCGTCGCGCTCGACGTTGCAGCTGCCCGCGACGATCACGTAGAAACGGTCATCGATGCCGCCGGCGCGGACGATCTCGTCGCCGGGAGCATGGGCCTGCCAGGTTCCCGCGCGCAGGACCTCCAAGATTTCGCCCGACGAGAAGTCGTGAAAGAACTTCAGACGCCGCAGCAGGTTGAAATGCTCCTGTCGGTCGCCGCGGTCGGTTTCCTTGCGCTGCTGGGCATGGACGCGCGCGATCGCGTTCGCGAACTCGGCGCCGTTCGGATAGCGCTTGTCGGGTTCCTTGTGCATCGCCATGGCGACGACGTTCTCGAGTTCCGCCGGCAGTTCGGGACGGAGCGACAGCATCGGCGCGGGCGTTGCGTAGACGATCGCATGCAGGAGCTTTGCGAGCGCACCAGCACGGAACGGCCGGTGCCCGGTCAGGAGTTCGTACATCACGGCGCCGAGCGAATAGATGTCGGAGTGGTTCGTGAGTTCGAAGGATTGCACCTGCTCGGGCGACATGTAGCTCGGGCTCCCGGCGATGCCCTCGATGCGCGAGAAATCGGCGTCGTTATGGAGCGCGATCCCGAAATCGATCAGCCGGAGGTCGCTGTCAGTCGTCAGCATCAGGTTGCTTGGCTTGATGTCCCGGTGGATGACGCCGCGCGAGTGGGCGTAGTGCAGCGCCTTCGCACACTTGAACATCAGCGTCAGCACGTCGTCGACCGGCAGCAGGTTGTCCGGCCGGGTGTACGCCGAGAGCGTGCGCGCGCCGTGGATGAACTCGGTGACGACGTAGAGGTACCCGTTCTCCTCCCCCGCGTCGTAGATCGGCATGATGTTCGGGTGCTGGAGCATCCCGACCATGTGCGCCTCGGAGAGGAACATCTTGCGCGCGACCTTGGCACGCGCCGGATCGTCGTCAGCCGCGATGCGGTAGGCCTTGATCGCGACGTCGCGGCCGTAATAGGGATCGTGCGAGAGGTAAACAGTGCCGGTCGAGCCGCGCCCGACCTCGCGAATCACTTCGTACTTGCCGATGCGTTCGCCCATGCCGGACTCGCCATCCGCGGGCCGTCGGATCGTCGGCACGGTTGCGGTAGCGATGGCCGGTTCCTCCCAGGAAATCCCGGCGGACGACAGCCACCGGATACCGGGTCAGGATATTTCGTCAAACGGGGCGGAACCGTGAACCGGATCGCGCTTTACCGGGGGCTTGCCCCGCGGCCTGCGAAGTGGTCGAAACCGTGACCGGCATCCCGCTCGGGCGGCGCGCCGTCGATGCGCACGCCCACCGCCTCGCTGGCCGCGCCGATGCGCCGCAGCACGACGCCCGCGTCGAGTGCCGTAATGCGGGCGCGGTCCTCCGGGGACGCGGTGAAAAGGAGCTCGTAGTCGTCACCGCCGCCGAGCGCGAAGGCGAGCCTCGCCTCGAGTCCCGCAACCGAACAGAGACCTGCTGAAAGCGGCAATTCGCGGCTTTCGACGTCCGCTCCGACCCCGCTCGCCCTGCAGAGCTTGTCGAGATCGCCCACGAGGCCGTCGGAAACGTCGATGCAGGCGGTCGCGAGACCGCGAAGCGCGATTCCCAGGGCGACGCGGGCCTGGGGCAGCTGGAACCGCCCGAGCAGCGCTTCGCGCGCCCTGCCCTGCGCCGGGAGGCGCCCCTCGAGGATGGCGAGGCCCGCCGCGGCGTCGCCGGGCGTGCCGCTGACCCAGAGGTCGTCGCCAGCCCGGGCGCCTTCACGGTAGATGGCCTGCCCCGGCGGCACGGTGCCTGCGAGTGTCACGGTTATGGTCAGGGGGCCGCGCGTCGTGTCGCCGCCCACGAGCGACACGTTGTACCGGCGCGCGAGCGCATCGAGCCCGGCTGAAAACCCCGTGAGCCAGTGCTCGTCGACCGACGGCAGCGTCAATCCGAGCAGCGCCCACGCGGGCTCCGCGCCCATGGCAGCGAGATCGCTCAGATTCACTGCAAGCGCGCGATGGCCGACGAAGCGCGCATCGAAACCTGCGGGAAAATGAACGCCCTCGACGATCGTATCGAGCGCGAGCACGAGCGTTCCGTCGCGCGGCCCTGCAACCAGCGCAGCGTCGTCGCCGACGCCGGCGAGCACATCCTCGCGTTGCGCGCCGCGCCGCATGAAGTGGCGCTCGATCAGCTCGAATTCGCCAGCCGGCATTGGGCTCAGACCAATTCGCCGCGCTCGACGGCGCGGTGCGCTTTGGAGGCACGATCGAGCACCGCATTCACGAAGCGATGCCCTTCCGTCGCGCCGAAGCGCTTCGCGAGCCCGACTGCCTCGTTGATGACGACGCGGTACGGCACGTCGGGCCGCGACATCAGTTCCCAGAGGCCAAGCTGGAGAATCGAGTGCTCGACCGGGTCGAGGCGGTCGGGCGCGATGTCGGAGTGGAGGCGCAGTTCCTCGTCGAGTCGCGCGGCGTCTGCGCAGATCGCCGCGATAGCCTCCCGGAAATACTCCGGATCGATGCGGGCATACTCCGGCGCTCCGGCGAACTGCGCGACGAGCTCGTCGGCCGGCTGGCGCCCGAGCTGCCACTGGTAGAGCGCCTGCACCAGCAGCTTGCGCGCGGCCGCGCGTGCATTCGTGCGCACGCGCTGGTGAGCAGCCATCGTCATTCGCCCAGCTCGCGCATGAGGTTCGCAAGCTCGATCGCGACACGCGCGGCGTCGGCGCCCTTGTTCCCTTCACTGCCGCCGGAACGCTCCTCGGCCTGCTCGACCGTGTCGGTGGTCAGGACGCCGAATGCGACCGGGACGCCGGTTTCGGTTGCCACGCGGGCGAGACCCGCCGCGCATTCCGTTGCGACGTAGTCGAAATGCGGGGTATCGCCCCGGATCACGGCGCCAAGTGCAACGATCGCGTCGCAGTCTCGGGCGAGCGCGAGGCGGCGCACGACTGGCGGCAGGTCGAATGCGCCGGGGACGCGGACGAGTTCGAGGGAGGCAGGATCGGCGCCCTGGCTCACGAGCGCATCCACCGCACCCTGCACGAGCCTCTCGACGATGGACTCGTTGAAACGGGAAGCGACGAGCGCGATACGGAGATCGCCGACCCGCCGATCGCCTTCCACAATGCGAATCGCGTTCACGCGGCGAGTATATCAGGCGATCGCGCGGCGACCGGACGGAAGACTACTCTTCGTAGCCGGTGATCTCGAGACCGAATGCGGCGATGCCGAGAAACTGGCGCGGCGCGGACAGCACGCGCATCTTCGTGATGCCGAGATCGCGCAGTATCTGGGCGCCTATGCCGTAGGTTCGAAGCACGGCACGGCCCGCGGCGGAATCGGCACCCTGTTCCGGGACGGCCGAATCGACGATCTCCGCCAGTGACTGCTGCGGGCGCAGGACGACAACGATGCCATGCGGCTCGCGCTTGATTCGCTCAAGCGCAGTGCGAAGCGTCCAGCCGGAATGCTCGCTCCGCACGCCGATGAGGTCCCTCTGCGTGTCGCGCAGGTGCACGCGCACAAGCGGCGGCTCCGCTCCCGGCGATCCGTGCGAGAGCGCGACATGCAGGCTTCCGTGGACACGATCGGCGTACCAGCGCATGCGGAATGCGCCCGATTCGGTCTCGACCATGCGATCCGCCACGCACTCGATCGAACTCTCCTTCTGGAGCCGGTAGCGGATCAGGTCGGCGATCGTGCCGATCGCCAGTCCGTGCGCCGCGGCGAACCGCTCGAGGTCCGGCCGCCGCGCCATGGTGCCGTCCTCGTTCAGTATTTCGACGATCACGGCCGCCGGCTCGTATCCTGCAAGGCGCGCGAGATCGCAGCCTGCCTCGGTGTGCCCGGCGCGCGTCAAGACGCCGCCGGGTCGCGCCATCAGCGGAAAGATGTGGCCGGGCTGCTTCAGGTCGTCGGGACCAGCATCGGGTGCAACGGCCGTGCGCACCGTATGGGCGCGGTCCTGCGCCGAGATGCCGGTCGTGACGCCCCGCGCCGCCTCGATGCTGACCGTGAAGTTCGTGCCCAGGCGGTCCCCGGATTCCTTGACCATCAGGGGCAGGCGCAGCGCGTGGCAGCGCTCCTGCGTCAGCGTGAGGCAGATGAGCCCGCGGCCGTGCCGCGCCATGAAGTTGATGTCCTCGGGCCGCACGCGCGAAGCAGCCATGATCAGGTCGCCCTCGTTCTCGCGCTCTTCGTCGTCCATCACGACGACCATTCGCCCCGCCCGCAGTGCGTCCAGCAATTCGTCGATCGTGTTCATCGGATTCCGCGCGCCTCCAGGAGCCGCTCCAGGTAGCGCGCGACGAGGTCGACCTCCAGGTTGAGCGAATGCCCGGCGGCCAGCGTCCCGAGCGTCGTCACAGTGCGCGTGTGCGGCACGATGTCGACCGCGAATGTCGCGCCCGAAACCTCGCCGACGGTGAGGCTCACGCCGTCGAGCGTCACCGATCCCTTCCTCGCGATGAAACGCGCGAGTTCGCGAGGTGCTTCGACCGTCGCCCGGAGCGATCCGGCGGACTCCACGGTCTCCCTGACATGCGCGATGCCATCGACATGCCCGGTGACCAGGTGACCTCCGAGCGCAGCGGAAGCCGGCACGGCCGGTTCGAGATTGACCGGACTGCCAGCGCCAAGCCCGCCGAGCGTCGTTCGGCGCAGCGTTTCTCCCGACAGATCCGCGTCGAAACGACCGGCGTCGAGCGCCGCTATTGTCAGGCAGACGCCGGCCACGGCGACGCTGTCGCCGACCCGCCAGTCGCCGGTTGCGAGCCTGCCCGTTTCGATCACAAGCCGGCATGCGTCGCTGCCGCCGTCGACCCGGGCGATTCGCCCGACTCCCTTGACGATGCCAGTGAACATCCTATTGCGCGCCCGGCCGCCGGGGCCGCAGCCGGATCAGCAGGTCCTCGCCGACGTCCCGTCGCTCGATGATCGAGAACTCGAGTCGGTCGGCCATCGACGCCGGCGCCGGCAGGTCGGCAAGCCCTCGCGCGCCGCGCCCGAGAAGCGCCGGCGCGAGGTATAGAACGAGCTCGTCGGCAAGCCCCGCTGCCAGGAACGCGCCGGCCAGTCCCGGGCCGCATTCTGCGAGTACCTCGTTGACTTCGCGTTCCGCGAGCAATGCGAGCGCCGCACCAAGATCCACGCCGCCCGATGCCGGGCTGACGGTCACGACCTCGGCGCCTGCGGCGCGAAGCCCTTCCGCGCGCGCGGCATCCTCCGTCGCGCAGATGACGAGCAGCCGGCCGGGCGGCGCGACGATGCGCGACTGCGGCAAGATCCGGAGCTGCGAATCCAGCACGACTCGCAGCGGTTGCCGCGTCACGCCGGGCAGACGCACGTCGAGCCGCGGATCGTCGGAAAGCACCGTGCCGCTTCCCGTGAGGATTGCGGAGGACCTCGCGCGCAGATGCTGGACATCCTCGCGCGCGGCTTCGCCCGTGATCCAGCGGCTCTCCCCGCCGGGAAGCGCGGTGCCGCCATCGAGACTTGCGGCGAGCTTGACGACGACCCAGGGGCGCCGGCGTTCCATGCGCGAGATGAAGCCCGGATTCAGGTCGCGCGCTTCCTTCTCGCGCACCCCGCCCTCGACTGCGATTCCGGCCGCGGCGAGGCGCGCGCCGCCGCCGCCGTCCACGCGCGGATTCGGGTCGCGCATTGCGTATACGACCCGCCCGATACCCGCCGCGACGAGCGCATCGGCACAAGGCGGCGTGCGCCCGTGGTGACAACAGGGCTCGAGCGTGACGTAGGCGGTCGACCCACGCGCGGCCGGGCCCGCTGCCGCGAGTGCCATCGCCTCCGCATGGGGTCCGCCGGCGCGTTCGTGCCAGCCTTCGGCGAGCACGCGTTCGCCGTCAGCGATCACGCAGCCGACGCGCGGATTCGGATCGGTCGTCCACAGTCCCCGGCGCGCAAGCTCGAGCGCGCGCCCCATGAAAGCCGCATCGCGTGCCGCGACTGCATTCATCACTTGTTCCGCGGTTCGCGCGACTGCGACGGCAGGAGCGACATCTGCCCTCCCGATGGGTCGCGCAGCCGGCTCTTGTCGAGCTGCTCGAGCTGCTCACGAAACGAATCGACGTCGTGAAACCGGTGGTACA
>CAYPQX010000040.1:0-11798 GCA_964412975.1 uncultured Steroidobacteraceae bacterium | reverse complement strand
CGAGGCGAAGACCGGCATCAGGGTGACTTACGACACCTATGATTCCAACGAGATTCTCGAAACCAAGCTGCTGACCGGTAACACGGGCTACGACGTCGTGTTCCCGACGACAACCATCGTTGGGCGGATGGCGAAAGTCGGCGTGTTCCTGAAGCTGGACAAGGCCAAACTGCCCAATCTGTCCAACCTCGACCCCGAAGCCATGCGCCAGATAGCCGTCAATGATCCGGGCAACGTGCACGCGATCGCCTACATGTGGGGCACGACCGGGCTCGGCTACAGCCCGGCCATGGTGAAGAAAGCGTTGGGTACGCATGTCATCGACAGCTGGAGTGCCGTGTTCGACCCGGATACGGCATCGAAGCTGGCGAAATGCGGAATCACGATGCTCGACGCGCCCGAGGACGTCTTCGAAGCGGCCGAGATCTATCTGGGCACCGATCCCGGCAACGAGGACCTGCAGGAGATGGCTGCAGCGGAGGCACTGGTCGCGAAAGTAAGTTCCTACGTGCGCTCCTTCGACTCAAATCAGCATCTCAATGCGCTGGCAAGCGGTGATGTCTGCATCTCTCTCAGCTGGAGCGGCTTGATGCTGCAAGCCCGCGACCGGGGAGCCACGGCAAGCCGGCCGGTGGAAGTGGCCTACGCCATACCCAGGGAAGGCGCGCCACTCTGGTTCGACACGGTAGCGATTCCGGCGGATGCCCCGCATCCGTCCAATGCCCATGCATTCCTCGACTTCCTGATGGAGCCCAAAGTGATTGCCGAAGTCAGCAATGACATCGGCTATGCCAACGCGAACGCGGCCTCGCTACCCTTCCTCGACGCCGCGCTCAGGGACGACCCGTCGGTCTATCCGTCCCTCGCGGTTCGGGAGAAACTGCACGTATCGCGGGCGCGCACGCAGGAATACAGCCGCGAGCTGAATCGCGCCTGGACACGGATCAAGACCGGCCAGTAGATCGGCGCACGCTCGACAGCGGAGAATTCGACACCATGGCCAATGCGCGACCGGAGCAACGCAGCGAGCCCTGGAAAGATCCGGGCGCCACGCCCTATGTCCGCATCGAGAAGATCACGAAGAAGTTCGGCGAATTCGTCGCGGTCGACGACGTCTCGCTCAACATCCACCGCGGCGAGATTTTCTGCCTGCTGGGCGGTTCGGGCTGCGGCAAGACGACTTTGCTGCGGATGATGGCCGGGTTCGAGGTGCCGACGGCCGGTTCGATCTGGATCGACGGCGTGGATGTCACTACGATGCCGCCCTACGAACGCCCGGTCAACATGATGTTCCAGTCGTATGCGCTTTTTCCGCACATGTCCGTGCGGAAGAACGTCGCCTTCGGGCTCCGGCAGGACAAGCTGCCGGCGAGCGAGATCGACGACCGCATCGCCGAAATCCTGAAACTGGTCCGCATGGAGCAATACGTCGACCGTGCGCCGCACCAGCTGTCGGGCGGGCAGCGCCAGCGTGTCGCACTCGCGCGCGCACTAGTCAAGCAGCCGAAGCTTCTCCTGCTCGACGAGCCGCTCGCCGCGCTCGACCGCAAGCTCCGCGAGCACACGCAATTCGAACTCCTGAACATCCAGGAGACGCTTGGCGTCACCTTCGTGGTCGTGACGCACGACCAGGAGGAGGCGATGACGCTCGCGACGCGCATCGGCGTGATGAATCACGGTGAGATCGTCCAGGTCGGCACGCCGAGCGACATCTACGAGTATCCGATTTCGCGCTTCGTTGCCGATTTCATCGGTTCCGTGAACATGTTCGAGGGCCGGCTGATAGAGGACGAGCCGGACTACGTGCGTGTCGCCTCGGACGAGCTCGGCGGCACTTTCCACGTCAGCCACGGCGTCAGCGCGGCGCCGGATGCGACCGTCTGGGTCGCCTTGCGGCCGGAGAAAATCCAGGTGTCCCGGGAACGGCCAGACGGAAACGGTGACAACCGTGTCCAGGGCACCGTCTCGGAAATCGCTTATCGCGGCGACCAGTCCGTCTATCTCGTGCGGCTGGCCGGTGGCCGCCAGGTCCGCGTCACGCAGCCGAACACGCTTCGCCAGGGCGCGGGCGAGCGAATCCGGTGGGACGACGCGGTCTGGCTTTCCTGGGATTCGTCGAGTCCGGTGGTGGTCACCCAGTGAAGCGCTCGCGTTCGCGCACGGCGGGTAGCAAGCCCTTCCCGCTGGCGGAGCTGATGGCGTGGATCCGTGCGCTCGGAGCGTATCGTTGGGCGAGCAGCGGATTGCGGCGGCGCGGCTACAGCGGCCGGACGCTCGTCACCGGCATTCCCTACCTCTGGTTGCTCCTGTTCTTCCTCGTGCCGTTCCTGATCGTGCTCAAGATCTCGGTGTCGCAGATGCAGATGGCGATGCCGCCCTACGAGCCGCTCGTCACCTGGGCGTCAGGCCAGGTCATGGAACTCAAGGTCAACCTGGCGAACTACGCCTTCCTCTGGGAAGACGCTCTTTATCGCAATGCCTACCTGAACTCGATCCTGACCGCGGCGGTGTCCACGGTCCTGTGCCTGCTGATCGGCTATCCGATGGCCTACGGCATTGCGCGCAGCAAGCCGTCCTGGCGGAACCTCCTGCTCCTGCTCGTGATGCTGCCGTTCTGGACCTCGTTCCTGCTCAGGGTCTATGCCTGGATCGGCATCCTCAAGAACAATGGCGTGATCAACAATTTCCTGATGTGGCTCGGCTTGATCGACGAGCCGATCGTGATGCTGCAGACAAACTTCGCCGTCTACATCGGCATCGTGTATTCGTACCTTCCCTTCATGGTGCTGCCGCTCTATACGGCGATCGAGAAACTCGACCTGTCGCTGCTCGAGGCCGCGGCCGACCTCGGCTGCCGGCCGGTGAAGGCGTTCTTCAAGATCACTGTTCCGCTGACCCGAAACGGAATCGTCGCCGGCTGCATGCTCGTTTTCATCCCGGCGGTCGGAGAGTTCGTGATACCGGCGCTGCTGGGCGGCCCGGGCACGTTGATGATCGGACGCGTGTTGTGGGAGGAGTTCTTCAACAACCGCGACTGGCCGATCGCGAGCGCGGTCGCGATCGCGATGCTGCTCCTGCTCGTGATCCCGATCATGGTCCTGCAGCGGTTCCAGGGGCAGCAGCTCGGAGCACATCGATGATGCGGCGCCGAGCGATCTTTGTTCCGGCGATGATGATCGCGGGTTTTGTGTTCCTCTATGTCCCGATCTTGTCGCTGATCATTTATTCATTCAACGAGTCGCGGCTCGTGACCGTGTGGGGCGGCTTTTCGACGAAGTGGTATGCAGCGCTCTTCCAGAACGAGCAGGTGCTGAACGCCGCCTGGCTGTCGTTCAAGATCGCGGCGATGAATGCGACCGGCGCAACGGTCCTCGGCACGCTTGCGGGCCTTGCGCTCGCGCGCTTCGGGCGTTTCCGGGGCCGACCGCTCCTGACCGGAATGGCCACCGCGCCGCTCGTGATGCCGGAAGTGATCACGGGCCTGTCGCTGCTGCTCCTGTTCGTGGCGATGGAACAGGCGCTCGGCTGGCCCGAAGGCCGCGGCATCACGACCATCACGATTGCGCACATCACGTTCTCGATGGCCTATGTCACGGTTGTCGTGCAGTCGCGTCTCGCGACGCTTGATGAGTCGCTCGAAGAGGCGGCGATGGATCTCGGCGCACGACCGGCGAAGGTGTTCTTCCTGATCACGCTGCCGATCATCCTGCCGGCGATCCTGGCCGGCTGGCTGCTCGCGTTCACGCTATCCTGGGATGACCTGGTGATCACGAGTTTCGTCACCGGCCCGGGGTCGAGCACGCTGCCGGTGGTGATCTTTTCGAAGGTGCGGCTCGGGGTGAGTCCGGACATCAATGCGCTTGCGACGATCCTGGTGCTCATCGTCGCGATATTCACCGCCATCTTCGGCGTTTACATGCAGCGGCAGCAGAAGCGGCTCGACCTGGACGTGCAGCGCGCCGTCGCTGCCAACGAGTAATGCCGGACAGCAAGCTGCCCAGGGTCGGCACGACGATCTTCACGGTGATGTCGCGGCTCGCCGCCGAAACGGGTGCGATCAACCTCGGCCAGGGATTTCCGGATTTCGATCCGCCAGCGCGCCTGCGCGAGCTCGTGACGCAACATCTTGTCGCGGGCCACAACCAGTACGCTGCGATGGCCGGACTTGCGGCGCTCTGCGAAGCGATTGCGGAGAGCGGCCTGCGACGTCACGGCTGGAAGATTGATCCCGCGGACGAGGTGACGATCACGGCCGGCGGCACCGAGGCGATCTTCGCCGCCGTCCACGCGGTCGTGCGCGCCGGCGAGGAAGTGATCCTGCTCGACCCGAGCTACGATTCCTACGGTCCCGCGGCAGAACTCGCCGGGGCGCGCGTGAAGCGCGTGCCGCTCTCGCTTTCCGATTTCGGCGTCGACTACGGGCGGCTCGCAGCCGCGATCACGCCGCGGACGCGGCTCTTGATCGTCAACACGCCGCTCAATCCGGCGGGCGCCGTGCTGACTCCCGCCGACTGGGAGCGGATCGCCGATCTTCTGGAGCCGCATGGCGCATGGGTGCTGTCGGACGAGGTCTACGAATCGCTCGTTTACGATGGGCGCCGCCACGCCGGCGTTCTGTCCAATCCGCGACTGCGCGAACGCGCTTTCGCCGTGTTCTCTTTCGGAAAGACCTATCACGCGACCGGCTGGAAGGTCGGCTACTGCGTTGCGGCGCCAGCGCTCACCGCAGAATTCCGCAAGGTGCACCAGTTCCTGACCTTCGCGGTGTCGACTCCCATGCAGCATGCGATCGCGGATTTCATGCGCGAAGTGCCGGAGTTTCCCGACCAATTGGCGCCTTTCTACCAGGCACGGCGCGACCGCTTCGCGTCGCTAATGTCGGCTTCCCGCTTTCGCCTGCGGCCGGTTGCGGGCACATACTTCCAGCTTGCGGATTATTCCGAGGTTTCAGACTTGCCGGACCTCCAGTTTTGCGAGGAGCTCGCACGAAAGCATGGCGTCGCCGCGATTCCCTTGTCTCCGTTCTGCGACGAGCCACCGGCGGTACGGCTGATCCGATTCTGCTTTGCTAAGGACGACCGGACTCTCGAGGACGCTGCGCGGAAACTTGCTGGCATCTGACACGGTCCAAATGGCCATGGAGTCGACATGAACCCACGCGGATCTGCGACCATTGGCCTCGCGGGCGCCTTGCTCGCCTGCGGAGGCGGAGGGTCGCTGCCGATTATCGTGCCGCCCGCATGTAGCGAGGGCATTTCGACGCCGCGTGCCTTTGTCAACTTGAGCTTCGCGTCGCCTGTGGCCATGAAGCAGGCGCCCAGCGATCCATCACGCTGGTTCGTCGTGGAGCAGGGCGGACTCATCCGCGCGTTCAACAATGATCCCGATGTCGCGGCCGCCCAGAATTTCATGGACCTTCGAACTCGGGTGCATTTCAGCGGCGAAGCCGGCCTGCTGGGCCTCGCCTTCCATCCCGACTTCGCCACGAATGGCAGCGTCTATCTCAATTTCAGCGAGCTGGTGGGTGGCGTGGTACGTTCCGTGACCGCGGAATTCACGAGCGCCGACGGCGGGCTGACCCTTGACCCGAACTCCGAACGCGTGCTCATGACAGTCGCCAAGCCCGCCGCCAATCACAACGGCGGCAACGTCGAATTCGGCCCGGATGGATTCCTGTATGTCGGACTCGGCGACGGTGGCGGCAGCGGCGACCCGGACGAGAACGCGCAGAACACGAGAACACTGCTCGGCAAGATGTTGCGGATCGACGTCAATGCGCAGCCGGGTGGCGCTCCGTACGCGATTCCCGCCGGCGCAACCGGCAATCCCTTTGCCGGCAACCCGCTTTGCAATGCAATTGGGACCGGTATCCAGCAGTGTCCCGAAATCTACGCACTTGGCTTGCGGAATCCCTGGCGCTGGAGTTTCGATCGCCAGAGCGGCGATCTTTGGGTCGGCGACGTCGGTCAGGGCCGCTTCGAGGAAATCGACATCATCGAGCGTGGCGGCAACTATGGGTGGGACGTGCGCGAAGGCGCGCATTGCTTCGAGCCGATGACGGGCTGCGCCACTGCAGGCCTCATAGACCCCGTCGCAGAGTACGGCCGCAACCTTGGCTTTTCGATTACCGGCGGCTACGTTTACCGCGGCCTTCAGACGACGCAGATTGCCGGCCGCTATGTCTTCGCGGACTTCGGCGGCATGATCGCGTCGCTAGCGCCGGACGGCCTTGGCGGCCTTGCCATCGAGCAGCTCGTGGAGCAGGACTGCACGCCGCCCGGCGCGCCGGGTGCCCTGCAGGTTTCCTCGTTCGCTGAGGATCTGGACGGCGAGCTTTACGTGCTCGATTACGGCCGCGGCCAGATCCGGCAGCTCGACTTCACGGACTGAGCCGTCGGATCGCTAGGCCGCGTTCTGCGCCGCCGCCCGGGCCGGGGCCGCTCCACTTCGCATCACGCGCCGGTAGACTCCGCGGCCGGAATTGCGGCGCGTCATCACGAGCTGCCACAGGTGCAGCTGCTCGACGTCGAAGGCTGCCTTCGACGACATCAGGTAGTAATTCCACATGCGGCGAAAGCGCTCGTCGAACGGGCGCGCCGTCTTAAGCGAACGGATCCGGTCCCAGTTGGCGTTGAAGCGGTCGTACCAGGCCTGGAGCGTCGGCACGTAATAGTGTCCGTAGTTTTCCCAGTCCTCGACGACGAAGCGCCCTTCGGCGGCATCCGCCAGGTGGCTCATCGCCGGCGCCATGGAATTGCGGAAGATGTATTTCTCCATCCAGGGATCGACGACGGTGGAGCGCCCGCTGTTGCCGATCGTGTGCAGAAGGAAAAGCCCGTCCGGCTTCAGCATCTGGTGGACGATGCCGAGCAATCCGGCGTAATTCTTGTAGCCGACGTGCTCGATCATCCCGACGATGGAGATGCGGTCGAAGGGTGCGAGGCCTGAATCCGGCAGGTCGCGGTAGTCGAGTTTCCTGATCGTGACCGGTAGCCCGCGCGTGTAATCGTTTGCGTAGCGGATTTGCTCCTCGGAAAGGCTGATGCCGGTGACTTCGCAGCCGCGCGTGTTCGCCGCATATTTCGCGAATCCGCCCCAGCCGCAACCGATGTCGAGCAGCCGCTGGTCGGGCTTCAGCTCGAGCTTGTCGCACAACATTTCAAGCTTGATCTCCTCCGCACGCTCGAGGTCGCTGGTTCCGTCGAAGAAACAGCAGGTGTACTGGTTCCAGGGACCCAGGAACAGCGCGTACATCCGGTGGTCGATGTCGTAATGCTCTTCGGCGACCGCGCGGGAACGGCGCGGCGTCTGCAGGTTCATCAGGCGGGACTTGAACGATCGCCAGGCCCGCGAGGCGCGGATCAGCGGCTTTTTCTGCGTATTCACAGACAGCACGCGCCGGAACAGCTCGTCGAGCGCGTCGCAATCCCAGTCCCCGTCGATGTAGGCTTCGCCGATCCCCAGCGAGCCGCGGAGCGCGCGGCGATAAAGCCTTTCGCGGTTGACGCGGATGTCCCAGGGCTTGTCGCCGCCGAGCCGGACGCCCGTGCCCTCGAGCAGGTTCTCGAACAACGGCTTGAAGAGTCGGTTCATGATCGTTGCAGCCGGCGGCATTTTACGCCGAGAGGGGCGTCAGATGTCACGACCCGAAGGACCTGCGTCTCAGGGGGGTCCGACATGCGCGATGTGGCCCGCCATCTCACATCGACTGCCTTTACGCTGGGTCTGTTGCTCCTTGCGCCGGTGACCGGCCGTGCCCAGCTATCGGCCGATGCCGACAGCCGCGAGGTCATGGCCTACGAGCTGACGGAAGCGTGCCTCGGCAAGTACGAGCAGGCTACCCGGAACCTCAGGGGAGTTCGGGTCGACGATTGCGATGACGATTCCGAAGTCAGTAGCCTCGCCGAGGCCGTGGCAAAGCTCGACGCGGCCTGCGATGACGCGGGCGAACCCGAAGACGGCGAGTGAATTCGAGGCAGCGGAATCAACCCTGCGCGAGCGGCAGCACCGTCGATTCCTTGATCACCGTGACCACGATCGAGGAGTTCACCGATTGCACGTTCGGGATTTTCGACAGGTGGTCGAGGAAGAACGCCTCGTACTCCTTCATGTCGTGCGTGACGATCCGCAGGTGAAAGTCCCACTCCCCGGTCAGCGTGCAGCAATCGAGCACTTCGGGTCGGTCGCGGATTGCGCGCTCAAACTGTGCAAGCGCATCGCGGCCCTGGCTCGAAAGCCTGACGTGCACGTAGACCATGACGTCGAGACCGAGCGCCTCCCGGTCGAGGAGGGCGACCCTTTTGCGGATGACGCCGTCCTGCTCGAGCTGCTGGATTCGCCGCCAGCAGGTCGTGTTCGACATGCCAAGTTTCGTGGCGACATCGGCGGCGGACTGGGCACCGTCGCGCTGGAGCTCGTCGAGAATGCGGCGATCAATTGCATCGATCGTCATTGGAAGTATTAATTCATAAAACACGCAAAATGGGAATTATTATTCCATTATTTTGCAGGACAGTACAAGAGATTGTCGCAGATCGGCCTTTGGAGCGTAGGATTCCCGACTGGAATCCTTGGCCCGCTGCCCCATGAGGGACCCGATGGTCGCCCAGTCACGCCTGCACGTGCCGACGACGCCTGCGCGCCCCGGCGATGCTCCCGATTTCAGCTACCTCAAGCTCTCGCCCGCGGGCAAGATCGCCCGCCCCGATACGACCGCGCCGACGTCGGAAATCCGTTATCTCTCGGAAGGGCTCGTGCGCGTGCTCGACGAAGGGCATCGCGCCGTCGGCCCCTGGAATCCGCACCTCGATGCGCAGGAACTGCAAGTCGCGCTGCGTCACATGCTGCTGACGCGCGTGTACGACGATCGCATGCAGCGCATCCAGCGCTCGGGAAAAATCTCCTTCTACATGCGGTCCTTCGGCGAGGAGGCAGTGTCGATCGCGATGGCGATGGCACTGCGGCCCTCGGACATGCTCTTTCCCTCGTACCGCAACCAGGGGCTCTACATCGTACGGGGTAGGCCGATCCTCGACCTCATGTGCCAGCTCCTCTCGAACACGCGCGACATGTGCAAGGGCCGTCAGCTTCCGGTGATGTACCACTGGCGCGACGGCAACATCTTCTCGATCTCGGGCAATCTTGCGACACAGTTTCCGCAGGCGGTCGGCTGGGCGATGGCGGCCGCAATCAAGGGCCAGGATGCGATTTCCGTGAGCTGGATCGGCGAAGGCTCGAGCGCGGAAGCCGATTTCCATCACGCATTGCTGTTCGCATCGGTTTACAAGGCGCCCGTGATCCTCTGCGTCGTCAACAATCAGTGGGCGATCTCGACCTTCCAGGGCCATGCAGGCGGCGAGCGGCAAACGTTTGCGGCGCGCGGGCCGGGTTACGGCATCGCGGGCCTGCGAGTCGACGGCAACGATTTCCTCGCCGTGCACGCGGTGACGCAGTGGGCCGCCGAGCGTGCGCGCAACGGTGCCGGGCCGACCCTGATCGAGCACGTGACCTATCGGGCCGCCGCGCATTCGACCAGCGACGATCCGGCGCGCTACCGGCCCAAGGAAGACTACCAGGGCTTTCCGCTTGGCGATCCCGTCGAGCGCCTGAAGAATCACCTGATTGGTCTCGGCGAATGGTCCGAGGAGCAGCACCAGGCGCTCACCACGGAGCTCGAGGAGCACGTCGCGGCCTCGTGGAAGGAGGCGGTCAGTTACGGCACGCTCACCGAGGGGCCGCGGCTCGATCCCGAACTCATGTTCCACGACGTGTTCAAGGAGATGCCCGAGCACCTCCGCCGGCAGGAAGCCGAGTTGCGCGAAGAAATAGGCGGGAAATAGCGCCATGGCGCAGATGAACATGATCCAGGCACTGAACTCCGCCATGGACATCAAGCTCGGCCAGGATCCTTCAGTCGTCATCCTCGGCGAGGACATCGGCTACTTCGGCGGCGTCTTTCGCGTCACCGACGGGCTGCAGCGGAAATACGGCGAGAGCCGCGTGCTCGATACGCCCATCGCGGAGGGCGGAATCCTCGCGGCCGCGATCGGTATGGCCGTCAACGGGCTCCGGCCGGTGGCCGAAATCCAGTTCGCCGACTACATCTACCCGGCCTACGACCAGATCGTGAGCGAGCTTGCGCGCATCCGCTATCGCAGCGCCGGCGAGTTCTACGCGCCGGTGACCGTGCGGACGCCCTGCGGCGGCGGCATTCGCGGCGGCCAGACCCATTCGCAAAGTCCCGAGACACTCTTTGCACACGTCGCGGGCCTCAAGGTCGTGATGCCTTCGAATCCCTACGACGCAAAGGGACTCCTGATCTCCGCGATCGAAGACGACGATCCGGTCATTTATTTCGAGCCAAAACGCATCTACAACGGCCCCTTCGATGGCGATCCGCACAAGCCGGCCGTGCCCTGGAGCACGCATCCGAAGGGCGATGTGCCGGACGGCCATTACACGGTGCCGATCGGCAAGGCGGAAATTGTGCGCACGGGCAATGACCTATCGATCGTCACCTATGGCACGATGGTGCATGTCAGCGAGGCTGCGGCCCGCGGCCTCGGGCTCGACGCGGAGATCATCGACGTGCGAACGATGGTGCCGCTGGATACCGATACGATCTGCAACTCGGTCGCGCGGACCGGCCGCTGCGTTATCGTCCATGAGGCCACGCGCTTCGCAGGCTTCGGCGCCGAGCTCTCCGCCACGATCCAGGAGCGCTGTTTCTGGAATCTCGAGGCTCCGATCCTGCGTGTCGCCGGCTGGGACACGCCTTATCCGCACGCCTTTGAATGGGAGTACTTCCCGGGACAGGCGCGCGTCGCAAAAGCCCTGAAGGCCGTCATGGAGGCCTCATGAGCCGCTACGTTTTCAAGATGCCAGATCTCGGCGAAGGCACGGTGACTGCCGAAGTCGTCGAATGGAAGGTCAAGGTCGGCGACATCGTCAAAGAAGACCAGATCATCGCCGAGGTGATGACCGACAAGGCGGCGGTCGAGATTCCCGCGCCGGTCAGTGGCCGTGTCGTCTCGATCACCGGCCAGCCGGGCGACATGGTCGCCGTCGGCGCCGAGCTGATCGCATTCGAAACTTCGGCTGCATCTGCCGATGTGCCCGCGCCAGCTGCCGCACAGGTCGCGACGGCGCCAGAACCGGCGTCTTCAGCTTCCGTCGCAAAGGCAACCGCCACGCCGGCGGCAACGGCCACCGCCGCACCGTCGCGCGTGATGGCGTCCCCGGCGACCCGGCGCAAGGCCCATGTCGCGGGCGTGGATCTCGCAACCGTCAATGGCACCGGCCCGGGCGGCCGCATTTCCGCGCAGGACATCGAATCCGTCATCGCGGGCAAGGGTGGCGTGGCCGCGAAACCCGTGAGCCACGCGCCGCGCAAGGGTGTCGAGGAGATCAAAATCATCGGCGTGCGCCGGGTCATCGCGGAGCGGATGGGCGCCGCCAAGCGCAACATCCCGCATTTCGCCTACGTCGAGGAAGTGGACGTCACCGAACTCGAATCGCTGAGGCAATACCTCAACTCACGCCTCGCGAAAGGCGCGCCGTCGCTGACCTATCTGCCATTCCTGGTCGCGGCCCTGGTGCGGGTGCTGGAAAGCTTCCCGCAGTGCAATTCGACTCACGACGCGGAACGCAACCTCATCCTGCGCCACGCTGCCGTGCACGTCGGCATCGCGACGCAGACCGACGACGGCCTCCGGGTGCCGGTCGTCCGCCACGTGGAGTCACTCGGCCTCTGGGCGCTGGCGGCCGAACTGGCACGCGTGACCGAGGCCGCCCGCAAT
>CAYPQX010000039.1:0-27458 GCA_964412975.1 uncultured Steroidobacteraceae bacterium | reverse complement strand
ACGCTGCTTCGCATCGACATCGCCGAGCGCAATGCGGCCATCCAGAAACGCAGCCTCGAAATCACGGAGAAAATATTCAGGGCCGGGCAGGACTCGGAGCTGGACGTGCAGCAGGCCAAGACACAATACCTCGCGACACTGTCGACCATCCCGAATCTCCAGGCGACGCTCGTGAGGCAGCGCAACGCCCTCGCCGCTCTCCTCGGCCGCAAGCCCGGCGAGGTGCCGGAACTGGCGTCCGTCCATGGGCCGTTGCCGTCCGTGGAGCCACTGGTGGTCGCGGGGATTCCGGCGCAGCTGCTGCTTCGTCGGCCGGACATCCGCACGGCCGCCTGGCAAGTCGCCGCGCAGTCGGCACAGATCGGCGTCGCGAAATCCGATTACTTCCCGGCCATCACGCTGCTCGGCAGCATCGGCTGGAACGCCAATTCCCTGGCGAACAGCCCGGACACGAGCAGTCTCCTCGTCGGTCCCGCGCTGACCTGGAACGTGTTCGACTTCGGGCGGATTCGCGGCAATGTGCGCCTGCAGGATGCGCGCTTGCAGCAGACCATCGAGGTATTCCAGGACAGGGTGCTGCAGGCCGCTCGTGAAATCGACGATTCCGCCATCGGCGTCGTAAAGACCGCCGAGCAGCAGGAATTTCTCGACGGAGCGTTAGCGGCTGCGCACCGATCGCTCGACCTGGCGGATACGCTCTACCAGGAAGGCTACGCGGACTTCCAGCGCGTGCTGGATGCGCAGCGCGCCCTGTTCGCGCAGGAAGAGCAGCAATTGCTCAATCACAGCTCTCACATCGGCTCCATCATCGCGCTCTACAAGTCCATCGGCGGCGGCTGGACGGACATGACGCTGGAACAGATGATTCCCGAATCCATGCGCGAAACAATGCAGAACCGGACGAACTGGGGCGACCTGCTGAGTGAACCGGTGCTGACGGACTCGAAACCGTAATCCGTGCCGGTCAAACATCATGAACAGTGAGCAAAGCGAGGGCAACGTGGCGGAAGAGCAGCAGAAGGACGCCAACCAGGTCGTCAAGAAGGGCGGTATCGGGGTCGCGCTCGCCATCGTCCTCAGCCTCACCTGGTACCTGCTCGCCGATCGCTACACGCCCTACACCTCGCAGGCGCGGATCGAGGGCTACGTCGTCGGTGTCGCGCCCGAAGTCGCCGGTACGGTGACGCGCGTCTGGGCCAGGAACAACCAGGAGGTGGAGAAGGACCAGCCGCTGTTCGAGATCGACCGCTCGCAGTACCAGATTGCGCTGGACAGGGCACGGTCCGATCTCGAGAACGCCGGCCGGCAGGTCGGCGCCGGCAGCGAAGCCGTCAATGCGGCACGCGCCAACCTGCTCGCCGCGCGAGCGAATGAACGCAAAGCCCGGCAGGATGCCGACCGGCTCGAGCGGCTGCACAAGGAAGACCCTGGCACCATTTCAGTGCGCCGTGTCGAAGTTTCTCAGGCCACATTGGAGCAAGCGAGGGCACAGGTCACCGCCGCCCAGGCCGACATCCAGCGAGCGATAGAGCAGATGGGCGGAGACGATGCCGCCGACAACACGATCCTCAAGACGGCCCTGACCGCGGTGGCAAAAGCCGAGCTCGACCTCGCCAAAACCCTGGTCAAGGCACCCTCGCGCGGCGTGGTCACGGACCTCACCGTCGACGTGGGTCGCTATGCCGGCACCGGCAGCCCGGTGTTGACGCTGATCGTGATCCAGGACGTCTGGATCAACGCCGAATTCACCGAGAACAACCTGGGCCACGTGGAAGTCGGCACGCCGGTCGAGATCCTGTTCGACGTGCTGCCAGGACGCGTGTTCAAGGGCGAAGTTCGCAGCATCGGCCTCGGGACCAGCGCGGGCGGCGACCAGCCGGCGGGAACCCTGCCGACGATCCAAAACAACCGCGACTGGCTGCGGCAGTCCCAGCGATTCCCGGTCATCATCGGCTTCGACACGCAGCAGGACGAGGCGCTGCGCCGCAACCTGCGTATCGGCGGACAGGCGACCGTCATGGCCTACAGCGAAGGAACCAGCGTCCTCAAGCTGCTGGGCAAGGCGTACATCCGCCTCGCGAGCGTACTTTCCTATGCCTATTGAGATTAATTGACCGTGATGCCGCTTGGCGCCCGGCGCACGTTTCGGCTTGCCTCGGTCGTCGCGCTGTCGCTCGCACTCGGCTACGGCCTGGGCATGCCGCTGCCGTTTTTCGCGCCATTCTTCGGATCCCTGCTCACGACGGCGCCTGCGCCGCCGATGGGATTGAAAGGCATGCTTGGCCTTTGCGTCGTCGTCGTCATCACGCTGGGCGTGGGATTGATGCTGACTCCCTTGCTGGGCAAGTACCCGGCGTCTGCACTCTTGCTCATTGCCACAGGCCTGTACGTCGGATCGATCATCAGCATCGGCCTTCGTCAGGCACTCGTCGGCACGCTAGTGGCGGTCGGTTGCGCGTTTGTCCCCGGCGCGGGCCAGGTGGACTATTCGCTTGCCGTCACCGTGATGGAGGCGCTGCTGCTCGGGATCATGATTGCCATCGCATGCCAGCACCTCGTATATCCCTTCTTTCCGGAGGACCCGCCGGGGGCCGCGCCTCCGGCGCCTCCGCCTGCCGATCCGGTCGAAACCCGATGGATTGCCTTGCGATCCACGCTGATCGTGCTGGTGCCTGTAACGATGGCATTTGTCAATCCTGCGCTGTTCCTCTCCGTCATCATGAAATCGGTGATGCTGTCCCAGCAGGCATCCGTCCTCAATGCGCGGAATGCGGGGCGCGCGATGATCGGCGCCACGTTTCTCGGCGGCCTGTTCGCGATCCTGTTCTGGTTTGGGCTCAAGCTCTGGGCGAGCCTGTGGATGTTCTTCCTGTTGATGCTGCTGCTCTGTATCTTCGTCGCAGCCAAGACCTACGGCGTCATCGCCAGCCGCCATCCACCGGCATTCTGGCAGGACGTCATATTCAACTTCCTGTTCATACTCGGTCCGGCCGTCGACGACAGCGCGAACGGGAAGGACCCGTACGTGGCGTTCGCTGTTCGTTTCAGCCTTTTCGTCATCGTCACCTTGTATGCCTGGGCCGCGATCGCCGCGCTTGAATGGCTGCGCGGGCGCCGCGCGACGGCTGCCTGGGGTATGGCGCCCGGAGCCCGCTGATGCTCAGAATTCTGTTGATCGGCGCGGGCACCATGACGCTCTGCCTGTTGCTGCAGTCGACACTGCTCGTCTATGCAATTCGCTACTACGCGCGTCGCCACGACTCCCTGAAGGTCCGTGCGACATCCTGGTCGACGCTGCTCCTCATCAACAGCGTAATGCTGCTACTGATCCTCGGCAATCTCGCCCAGCTTTCGATCTGGGCCGTGGTCTTCATGCTGATCGGGGAATTCAAAACGTTCAGCGAAGCCGTGTACTACTCAGCGGTGAACTTCGCCACGCTCGGCTACGGAGACATCGTCATGTCTGAGCGGAACCGGTTCCTGGGCCCGCTCGAGGCCATCAATGGCGCATTGATGATCGGCGTTTCGACCGCCGCGTTGCTGGCGACGTTTCAGGACGCGATCAAGACCTCAGTCAACGCGCGTCGCGGCGCCCGCAACTAGTCGCGGGAATCCCGATCAAGTGCCGTGCATTTTGGGTGGCAGCCGTAGCTGCCGTTACTCTTCTAAACATGCTGTAAAAGTCGAAGGCGGCGATGTGCGCGTAGCAACAGGAGATGGCAAATGACCGTAGCGAACGAACGGGAAGCAACATCAACCGGTCCCTGGGACAACACGACGCTGGCCAAGCTTCGGGAATGGGACCCGGTCTGGCTGGACCAATGTCTCAAGATGTCCAACGATCCGTGGACCGCCGGCATACTGCCGCGTAAAGACGTCGAGTTGATCAGCATTGCGGTGAACGCTGCCTGTACGAACTTGAGCGCAGGCGGAACGCGCCGTCACATTCGTGGCGCGCTCGATGCCGGCGCGACCCGCGAAGAAGTCATGATGATCATCAAGATAGCGTCCCTACTGTCGATCCATACTGCGAGCCTCGGCGCGCCGATTCTCCTGGAAGAAGCGAAAACCGCCAGTGTAAAGCCGACGCCGAAGAAACCGGCGGCGACGCCAGTTTGCGACAAGATGAAAGCCGCGGATCAGTGGAATTCGGGGTGGGATGGATTCTTCGAGATTGACCCGTCGTGGACGGAAGCAATCATCGCTGCGAGCCTCCCGGTTTACACCAGCGGGATCCTCTCACCCAAGTTGGCAGAGCTACTGAGCATCGCCGTCGATGCGTCGGTCACTCACATGTACGCACCCGGGACACGCCGGCACATCCAGACGGCATTAAAACTCGGCGTGACGATCGAGGAGATCATGGGGGTTTTCAAGATTTGCGTCTCGCAGGGCATGCAAGCATGCAATCTTGGCGTCCTGATTCTTGCCGAAGAACTGGATCGCGCGGCTGCCTCCCGCGATTCCGCATGAACTAGCCGCAACCATTTCAATCCGATCATCGACGAGAAGATCTAGTTTCCGATTCTCTGGTCGGAGGCTCTCGATGCGTTCGACGCCGGGAAGTCTGGGCGATGCCGGCACCCGCCGGCTAGGCGCGCGGAAACCCCACCAGGTGCTGCGCATCGAGGCGGATGCCGATGCGCTCGCCAATCGCGTGGTCGTGGTGGCTCGGCACGAACGACAGCGCCGTGGCGCCCGAGGGCAGGCGCAACATGTAGCGGAACTGCGCGCCGCGAAACGCGCGCTCGACGACCTCCGCGCGCAATTCGCTCGCGTCGTCGTGAATCACGTCGTCGGGACGGAGCAGCAGGTCCACGTGGGTTCCGGGCGGCTGGTCGGAGGTGAGCTGCCCCTCGATCACGCCGAGCTCGGTCGAAACGCGTCCCGGTCCGAGCACGGTGCCCTCAATGAAAGTGCCCTCGCCGATGAAATCCGCAACGAAGCGCGTCGCCGGTGAATGATAGAGCTGCCAGGGTACATCCCATTGCTCGAGCCGTCCCGATCGCAGCACGCCGATCTCATCGGCGATGGCAAACGCCTCACGCTGGTCGTGCGTCACGAGGAGCGCCGTTGCGCGTTCCGCGATGAGCGCGGCGCGCACCTGCTGCGCGAGTTCCGTGCGCACGTCGGCGTCGAGATTCGAGAAGGGCTCGTCGAGCAGGACAATCCGGGGGCGCGGCGCCAGCGCCCGCGCAAGCGCAACGCGCTGCTGCTGGCCGCCCGAGAGCTCGTGCGGAAACCGCCCGGCCTCGGCCGCGAGCCCGACGAGGCCGAGCATCTCGAGTGCGCGCTGCCTGCGGCCGTCGCTCTTCATGGCGTGCAACCCGAAGGCGACGTTCGAAAGCGCATCCAGGTGAGGAAACAGCGCAAAATCCTGGAACACCATGCCGATGCGGCGCCGCTCGGGCGGCACCCAGGTCCCGCGTCCCGACAGTAACTCCCCTCCGGCCAGAACTTCGCCGGCGTCGGGCCGCTCGAATCCGGCAATCGTGCGCAACACCGTACTCTTGCCTGAGCCGGAGGGCCCCAGCAGGCAGCCGATCCGGCCGGCACCGACGACGAGCGAGAGCCGGTCGATCGCCGCGACGCCCGGGAAGGCCTTCGAAACTTCACGCAGCTCGAGCCGCACGTTCCATCCTCCAGGTCAGCAGGGCGACCGGCAAGAGCCCGGCAACGACGATCGCAAGTGACGGCAGGGCCGCGCGCTCCCACTCGCCCTCGGCGGTCATCTCGAATACGCGGACGGCCAGTGTGTCCCAGCCGAACGGCCGGGTCATCAGCGTGATCGGCATCTCTTTCATGACGTCGACGAACACGAGGAGCGCGGCCGTCCCGATGCCGGCGCCGAGGAGCGGCAAGTGCAGCCGCGAGACCACTTCGCGCGTTGAAAGCCCGAGCGAACGGGCCGCTTCCTCTAGCGATGGCCGGATGCGCGCGAATCCGCCCAGCACGGGCCCATGGGCGACCGCGAGAAAGCGCGCGACATAGCCGAGGAGCAGCGCAAACACCGTGCCCTGGAGCCAGAGACCTTCGCCGCCCGCGACCGTACGGAAGCGCAGGTCGATCGCGCCGAGCGCGCTCACGACCCCGACTGCGAGCACGGCGCCCGGAATCGCGTAGCCGAGTGTCGCGATCCGCGAAGCGGTCCGCGTCACCGCGCCGTCCGCGACTCGTGACGCGTAACCGAGCACGAGCGCAAGCCCGAGGCAGGCAAGCGCCGCCATTCCGGCAAGCCCGAGCGTGCGTAGAATGTAGCCCACGTAGTGCGAATCGAGATCGATTTCGGCGACGTCCCAGGCCCAGCGGACGAGCGCAATGGCGGGCAGCACGAATCCGAGGGCGAAGACCGTTGTAGCGTACCCGAACGCAGCCCATCCGCGTGCGCCGGGGAGCGCGAGCCGCTCGGCGGCGCGCGCGCCCGAATCCGCCGCGGAAAAGCGCGCGCGACCACGCGCGATGCGCTCAGCGACGAGCGCGAGCGCGACGAAGACGAGCAGGAGGAGCGCAAGCAGGAGCGCGGTTTCGATCGAGAACAGGCCGAACCAGGCCTTGTAGATCGCGATCGTGAACGTGTCGTAATTGAAGACCGAAACGGCGCCGAAATCGGCAAGCGTTTCCATCGCGACGAGCGCGGCGCCGCCCGCAAGCCAGGGCCGGGCGAGCGGCACCGCGACCCGGAAGAGACCGGCCCAGGGCCCGAGGCCAAGCGACTGCGCCGCTTCCAGCACGCGCGCGCCGTGGGTCAGAAAGGCGCCGCGCGCCATCAGGTATACGTACGGATAGCTCGCCAGCGCGAGTACCGCGATCGTGCCGCCGGTCGAGCGGATGGGCGGAACGGGAAACCCGTCGCCGAACCAGCTGCGGAGCGTCGTCGGCACCGCGCCCGCGTAGTCGAGTGTCGCCACCGCGACGAATGCGAGCACGTAGGCGGGCACCGCCATCGGCAGGAGCAGCGCCCAGGAAAAAAACGCGCGTCCGGGAAACTCGCACGCCGCCGTCAGCCAGGCCAGTGAGGTGCCAAGCGTCGCCGCGATCGCCACCACGCCCAGGACGAGGATCAGGGTATTTGCGACGACGCGCGACAGCACGTGCTCGCGCAGGTGCGCCCAGAGTTCCGCGTCCGCGCCCGTCGCGCCCTGCACGACGGCCACCAGGACCGCGAGCATCGGCAACGCGACTGCGATCGCGGCGACGGCGGGACCGAGACGCGACGGCGCGGCAGCCATGATCACCCCGCCGGCCCGGAATCAGCGCCAGCCGGCGCGGTCGATCAGCATCACGGCGGCGGACTGAGTCTTGCCGATCGTGCCGACATTGACGAGGTTCGGCTCGAACTTGCCCCAGGCCTTGACCTCCGGCAGCGGATCGACACCCGCGTTGGCCGGAAACTCGAAATTCACGGCCGCGAAGCGTTGCTGGATGCCGGGAGACGCAAGCCACTCGAGGAAATGGATGGCTTCCGCGCGATTCTTCGCATGCGCCGTCACGCCGCCGCCCGAGATATTGACGTGGGTGCCGCGTCCTTGCTGGTCAGCCCAGAAGATCTGCACCGGGAAGCCCTTTTCCTCGTGCTGCAGTCGGCCGAGGTAATAGGTATTGACGATACCGACGTCGCACTGGCCGGCGGCAATCGCTTTCAGGAGCAGCGTGTCATTGGTGAACGGCTCCGCGGCGAGGTTCGCGATCCAGGAGCGGATGACGCGCTCTGTCGCCTCCACGCCGTTGTCGCCGATCATCATCGCAACGAGCGACTGGTTGTAGACGGCCTTGCCGCTGCGCAGGCAGAGCCTGCCCTTCCAGTGCGCGTCGCCGAGCGCTGCATAGTTGGAAAGCTCCGAGGGCTTCACGCGTTTGGTCGAATACGCAATGGTGCGTGCCCGCACGGCGAGTCCGAACCAGTGGCCGGCGGGATCCCGCAAGTGCGCCGGGATCGCGGCCTCGAGCATCGGCGACTTGACCGGCGAGAGCAGGCCCGCCTCGGTCGCGCGCCACAGGTCGCCCGCATCGACCGATATGAACACGTCCGCGGGACTCATCGATCCTTCCGCCGTCAGGCGCTGGATCAGCGGGGCGCCATCATCCGTGACGAACTTCACTTCGATGCCGCGCACGCGGCCGTATTCCTGGAAGAGCTGTTCGACCAGCTGGTACTTGCGGGCGGAATAGACCACCAGGGGCTCACCGGCGGCCAGGGCGGGGCCAGCCCATACAGCTCCGGCGAAGAGGCAGGCCGCCACCCAGCGGCTCCACAAGGCAATCAGGACACTCATAGTCGCCTCAAATATGGTTAATGAGAATGACTCTCATTAAGCATATCAGGTCTGGCGGGCGGCAGCACGATCCTGGAGATAGCTCTGCCCCCGCCGCATGAGCCGCGCGAAACCAGCGGCATCCTGGTTCACGACGAGCGCCTGCAGCCGCGTCACGGCTTCGACCAGCGACGCAAGCGACTCGCCGCCGTATTGATTGAGCGCCTGGATCTCGAAATAGAGCGCCGGACTTTCGCCCGCGACGAGCGATGCGACCGCGAGTTGGGCATCGAAGGTCGTGCTCGAAAGGCGCGCGAGACGCGGCGCGGCCTCCCCGCTTTCGGCGAGCGCCGTGAAGAAGGCGATGTTGATCGCATGCGAAAGGCCGAGCACATAGGCAATCAGGCGGTCGTGATCATCGAGCGTCGTCACCACCTGCTCGACCATGGTCGAGGCGAAGAGATTCTGCGCATCGGCCACGGCGTCGGGCCGGCCGACGTCCACGTGAATGATGTGGCGGCCCGAGAGCAGATCCGTGTCGGGCCCGAACATCGGGTGCAACGAAGCCACCCTGACGTCCGCCTGGCGCAGCGCCGCAAGCCCCGCGCGCAGCGGCGTTTTCAGCGAGCCGATGTCGAACACGAGGCCCGGCGGCCGGTGGCGTGCGAGCTGCTCGAGGATGGATGCCGTGATTCCGAGCGGCGTCGCGACGACAATCACGTCGTGCGACAACTCGTCCGCCTGCCAGTCCGTGCGATGCGCGTGCGAACCGGAGGGGCCCGCAGGATCGGCAATTTCGACAGTGAATCCCTGCGAGTCGAGAAACTCGACGAACCAACGGCCCATCTTGCCGCAGCCGCCGATCACGAGCGCGCGCCGGCCGGCGCCCTGCCCCTGGGCGGCAAGCTGCGCCTGTTCCTGGGTGGCGAGCGAACTGCGGATCAGGAGCCTGAGCAGGTTGTCGGCCAGTGCCGGCGATAGCCCAAGCTTCGAAGCGGCGGCGCGCGCATTCATGAGCACGTCGCGCTCGCGCTGGAAATCGCGTGTCGGGTGACCGGTCGCGCGCTTGACCCGGGCGACCTCCTCGGAGAGCCGTTGCCGCTCGGCGATCAGGGCGAGCAGCTCGCCATCGAGCCGCGTCAGCCGGTCGCGCAGTTCTGCCAGTTCCATCAGGACGATCCCGCAAAGGCAATCGCCCTGTGTACCGGCCCGCCTGCGATCGCGCAAGCGGGCCGGTTATTCAGGCATCAGCCTTCGAACCCGAAACTGAAGAACCAACCGTCGCGCGGGTCCTGCGCCCAGTAACGCGGACGGTAGCCGGCGCCGTAGTAGCGCGCCGCGTCGCGCCAGCCCTCTTCGTAGCCGGAGCGGTAGCCAAAGTCGGCGCGATACCAGGTGGAGGGCGAACGGCGCCAGCGATAGTCATGGCGTCCGTACCGCATCCAGTCCCGCCAGGCCAGTTCATACCCGGACCGGTAGCCGAAGTCGGCACGGTAACGGACCGGCGGAACGTGCCGCCAGTGGCGATCGTTGCGCCAGTCGTCATTACGCCAGTGGTCATTGCGCCAGTTGTCGCTGCGCCAATGGCCGTTACGCGAGCGGTCGTCATCGCGATCATGCCGGCGGTCGTCGCCTCGCCGGTCGCTATCGTGCCGGGCGTCGTGATCGCGGCGCTCATGGCGGTCGTTACGGTCGTGGCCCCGCCCGCGCCGATCGTCGTCGTCATCGCCGAATGCGGGGCCTGCGAGCAACATTGCCAGCGCCGCTGCAGTGAGTGTGGACTTGATCATGATGGCTCCTCCTCAGGGTGCGTGGAGCCAGTGTCGGCGCGGCTAGCTGAATCGCAGCTTAATCAGGGGTCTTTTGACGAAATCCGGCACCGAGCGGTGGACTGCACGCTAACATCAGCGCATGCGCGCGCGATTCCAGACACTGCCGGATCCGCTGCCCGCCGATCCGATGCCGCTCGCTTCCGCCTGGTTCCGCCAGGCCTGGGACGAGCAGGTGGGACGCAACCCGAACGCGATGAGCCTCGCCACGTCCGGCGCCGACGGCAAGCCCTCGGTGCGGGTCCTGCTGTGCAAGGAGATCGTGGCGGACCCGGGATATCTCGTCTTTTATACAAACTACGCCTCGCGCAAGGGCCGCGAGCTCGCCGTCCATCCCTGGGCGGCGGTCGTCTTCCAATGGGATACGCTCGGCCGGCAACTGCGCGTCGAAGGGCCGATCGTGCACGCGCTCGCGAGCGAGAGCGATGATTATTTTGCAAGCCGCCCCTGGCGCAGCCGGCTCGCCGCGATCACGAGCGAGCAAAGCGCGCCGATCGCTTCCCGCCACGCCCTGATCGAGCGCTTGCGCGAGACCGCGGAGCGGCACGGTACGCCGGACCCCATCGTCGCGCCGGATGACGATGCGGAACCGGGCCTGCGGCTGCCAAGACCCGACCACTGGGGCGGCTACCGGCTGTGGGCCGCCGTCCTGGAACTCTGGGTCGAAGGCGATTACCGCCTGCACGACCGCGCGCGCTGGACCCGCGTGATCGCGCCGGTCGGCGAAGGACGATTCCAGGCCGAACCCTGGCGTCACGAGCGGCTTCAGCCTTGAGCGGCGGCGGCACGCCGCGGCTTGCCTGCCGCGCGGTCGGCGTCTCGGTACAGAACCGCCCCCTCGTGCACGCGCTCGATTTCGAGGCGCGGGGCGGGGAGTTCATTGCGGTACTCGGACGGAACGGCGTCGGCAAGACGCTCACCCTGCATACCCTCGCGGGCTTGCGCGCGCCGGCGGGGGGTGTCGTGGAGCTCGAGGGGCGGGCGATTGCCGGATGGTCGGGACGGGAGCGCGCTCGACGGCTCGCGCTCCTGCCACAGGTCACAGAGGATCCCTTTCCCTCGACGGTCTTCGAGACCGCATTGATCGGCCGCCACCCCCACCTGCCTTTCTGGCAATGGGAGGATGCCGCCGACATTCGTACCGCTCGCGAGGCACTCGGCGCGGTCGGGCTCGAGGAACTTGCCGGTCGCGCCGTCGATTCGCTCTCGGGCGGTGAAAAGCGCCGACTCGACGTCGCGACGCTGCTTGCGCAGGACGCCACCGTCTGCCTGCTCGACGAGCCCACCAATCACCTCGATCCGCGGCACCGCAACGAGGTCCTGACGCTCTTCCGTGCCCGCGCGGATGCGGGCGGCCTAGTCATCGCAACCTTGCACGACGCGACGCTCGCGGCGCGCTTCGCCGACCGCGTGCTGCTTCTCTTTGGTGACGGGCGCTGGGAGTTCGGCGAATCCGCCAGGATCCTGTCCGATACGAACCTGACAGCTCTGTACGAGGTGCCGGTCGGCGAACTCGCCTGGCGTGGGCAGCGGGTGTTTGTCAGCGCCTGAGCGCCGGCGCGTTCAACTCGCCGAGAATGGTCTCATGCAGCAGGCCGTTCGACGCGAGGATGCTCTTTGATTCGAGACCGATCGGCGCGCCTTCGAGATCAGTGACCCGTCCGCCGGCCTCTTCCACGATCACGGTGAGCGCCGCGATGTCGAGGATGTGAATGTCGGATTCGATGACGGCCTCGATCTTGCCCGCGGCCAGCAGGTGGTAGTGCAGGAAGTCGCCGAAGCCCCGGATGCGGTCGAGCCGAGCGACCATCCGGCCGAACGCGGCCCAACGCGGGCCGCGTGCGAGGGAGCGCAGGTTGCCGGTCGACACCGTCGCTGCCTCGAGCGTCGCGATCCGGCTCACCGCGAGCGGCGCGCCGTCCAGAAAGGCGCCGCCGCCGCGCTCTGCCCAGGCGGTTTCGCCATAGACTGGGGCGCAGGAGACTCCGAGTTCGAGCCGCCCGCGATGCATGAGCGCGACTTGCGTCGAGAACATCGGGTAACGGCGCACGAAGGACTTCGTTCCGTCGAGTGGATCGACGATCCAGAGCCGCTCGGCATCCATCCGGTCCGCCGCTGATTCCTCGCCGAAAAATCCGTCTTCGGGAAAGCGACCCAGCACGATGGCACGAATCGCCTGCTCGGCGGCCACGTCGGTGTCGGTCACCGGAGAGCCGTCGGGCTTCGTGCGTACATCCATCACCTCCCGATACGCCGTCCGTATGAGCTCCGCCGCGGCCCCCGCCGCTGCGAGCGCCGCCTCGAGTCGCGCCGAGTTCGCCATGCGGGAAGACTGCGTGGCCGGCGAAGCCCCGTCAACGACGGCTTGACCGGCCGGAATGCGTTCCCTACATTGACGTCGTTGACAGGTGCCTCGGGCGAACGCCCGGGCTAATCGGGAAGCCGGTGCGCGAGTCGCTCGCCATCCCGGCACTGCCCCCGCAACGGTAAACGGCGCAAGCCGCATCACGCAGGCGAACCCTGCAGCCACTGCCGGAAACCCGGTGGGAAGGCGATGCGGAAGGTCCCCCAGGACACGCCGTGAGTCCGGAAACCGGCCCGTCTTCAAGCGCCAGTCGCGGCGGGCGACAGGGAATGCGGGCCGAGCGCTCATTCCTTCCGTCTCCGCCTCGACCGGTGAACCCGCGATTCGCCGCTCGGGAGGAGCACGGATGAATATATTGGCACTGCTCGTGGCCATCGCCGCCGGTCACGCGATCGAACCCGTCGTCGTCACGGCAACGCGCACTGAAACTCCGATGCCCGACGTGCTTGCGAGCGTCGAGTTGATCCGCGGCGAGGAACTGCTGCGCCAGCCGGCCTCGGATCTCGGGGATTCGCTGCGGATGATTCCGGGTGTCGAGGTCGCGCGCCTCGGCGGGCCGGGCCAGCAGACTTCACTCTTCCTCCGCGGCACCGATTCCAATCACGTGCTGGTGCTGGTCGACGGGCTTCGCATCAATCCCGGCACGATCGGCAGCGCCTCGATCCAGAATAT
This sequence comes from uncultured Steroidobacteraceae bacterium, assembly GCA_964412975.1. Lineage (GTDB taxonomy): Bacteria > Pseudomonadota > Gammaproteobacteria > Steroidobacterales > Steroidobacteraceae > SCUD01. The sequence continues at coordinate 14,340 of CAYPQX010000039.1, read as the reverse complement.
CGCCCCCGAGCTCGTCGAGCGTGTCGAGATCGTCAAGGGACCGCGCTCGACGCTCTATGGCTCGGACGCGCTCGGCGGCGTGATCAACGTCATCACGCGCCAGGGCGCCGCGGACGGCGGCAGCGTGCAGGCGGGGCTCGGCCGGTACGACACGCAGAGCGCGAACCTGCGCGCCGGAATCGGCGGCGAGCGCGCCGAGGCGTCGATCGGCGTTTCCTGGCTCGACAGCGACGGATTTCCCACGCGCACGGGCGACACGACCGATCGCGGCTACGAGAACCGCTCGCTCACGGCGTCTGCGCGCGCCAGGACGGGTCCGGTCGAGCTGGGTTTTCGCGCCTGGCATACCGCCGGCACCTCGGAATACTCGGATTTCTTCGTCACGCCGGTCGACCAGGATTTCGAGAACTCCGCGATCGCGCTGTCCGCGGCGTTCTCGCCGTCGGAGTCCTGGGAATCCCGCGTGACGGCCGGGCACGCGGTCGACGAACTCGAACAGAACCAGTCGCCCGATTTCCTGGATACGCGCCGCGTCTCGCTCGACTGGCAGAACGACATCGCGATCACTGAAAGCCAGTCACTCACCGCCGGCCTGCTCTGGCAGGACGAGGACGCCGATGCGACATCGTTCGGCCTGCCTTACGCGGCCGACACGATGACGAACCAGGTCTACCTCCAGGACCAGGCGGCGTTCGGCGCGCATCGCCTGCTCCTCGGCACCGCCTACACCGACCATGAGACCTTCGGCGGTCACGCAACCTGGAATGCGGAATACGGCTATTCGGTCGGTGGCGCGCTCTTCACGATCGCCGCCGGCACCGCATTTCGCGCGCCGGACGCCACGGACCTGTTCGGCTTCGGCGGCAACCCGGCGTTGAATCCGGAAGAATCGCAGAGCTACGAGATCGGCTACCGCCAGGCTATCGGCGACCGCCAGTCGTTTTCGCTCACGGCCTTCCGGAACGAAATCGACGAGCTGATCGAATTCGTCGTGCTCGATTTCAATACTTTCGAGGGCGAAAACCGCAACGTCGCGAAGGCGCGCATTGACGGCATAGAAGCCGCCTGGCGATACGAAGGCGATCAATGGAGCGCCCATGTAGGTGCCACGTTCCAGGACCCGCGCGATCGGACGACCGACGCGCGCCTGCTGCGCCGCGCGCGGGAAAACCTGACATTTGCGGTATCGCGCAGCTGGCGGGAACACGAATTCGCGGTCGACCTCCTCTATGCCGGCGAGCGGCGCGATTTTGGCTTCCCGACGCAGACGCAGCTGCCTGCGTACTGGCTCGCTAACCTGTCCGCACAGGTCGCCCTGGGCCCACGCTTTACTTTGCTCGCGCGATTGGAGAACCTGTTCGACGAGGATTACGAGCTGGCGAGCGGGTTCAATACGATGGGCCGGAGCCTTTTCGCCGCCCTTCGCTACGAATTCCGCTGAGGGGATGCCTTGGGGAACCGGCTGTCGAAGATCTATACGCGCACTGGCGACGACGGCACGACCGGCCTCGGCGACAGCAGCCGCGTGGCGAAGGACGATTCACGGGTCGAGGCCTACGGCTGCGTCGACGAATGCAACAGTGCGATCGGTGTGGTACTCGCAGTCGCAGACATACCGGCCGATGTTCGTGATGTCCTGACACGCGTGCAGCACGAGCTTTTCGATCTCGGCGGCGAGCTCTGCATTCCCGGCCATCGCGCAATCGAGGCACAGCATGTCCTGGCGCTCGAGCAGGCGCTCGACCGCTTCAACGAGCGTCTGCCTCCGCTCAAGGAATTCATCCTGCCGGGCGGCGGCGCGGCCGCCGCAGCCTGTCACCTCACGCGAGCGATCTGCCGGCGCGCGGAGCGGCGTGCCTGGACCCTCGCGCGAGCGGAAACCGTCGCGCCGGAGCCCCTGCAGTACCTCAATCGCCTGTCCGACCTGCTCTTCGTGCTTGCGCGCGTGCTGGCCCGGCATGAAAGCGGCAGCGAAGTACTTTGGAAGCACGCGCGGCGCGGCACGGCGCCGCCCGACTCCGGCTAAACGCGCCTGGAGCTACTTGCCGCGCGCCTCGTCGAGGTGCGCGCAGACATCCGCCGCTCCGCCGGCAATGCGCGGGCTCGGCCGGGCGAGCGCGTCCGCCGGTGCGCGATACACGTTTCCGCGCGCGACGGCCCCGAGCTCGTTGAAGCGGGACCAGAACGCCACGGGATCCGCATCGTCCAGCGACAGGATCACCTCGGGTTCGCGCGCCAGCACGGATTCGAGATCCACGGGCAGGGCGAGCGCCGTCGCATCGGCGAATACATTCGTCCCGCCACAAAGCTCGACGATCTCCGTGATGAGATGCGCGCCGCCGACCGTATAGAGCGGCGCACCGTCGATCTGGACGAATACGCGGAGTTTCGGCCGGTCGCGATAGCGGTCGCGAAGCGAACCGATTTGCCCGCGGAAATCGGCGGCGGCGGCTTGTGCAACGGGCCCGGACCCTGCGAGGGCGCCAAGCTGGAGGAGTGCCACCGCAATGTCGTCGAGCCGGCGCGTTGGAATGCGGACCACGCGCATGCCGAGGCCCTCGAGGCGCTCCGCGACGCCTGCGGGCGTGCCGGTTTCCCAGATGACGGCAACGGTCGGCGCGAGCGCGACGATGCGTTCGTAGTCGAGACGGAATGCGTCGCCGATACGCGGCAGGGAGCGCGCCGCCTCGGGGTAGTCGCTGTACGCGCTGACACCGACGACCTGATCCGCAGCGCCCGCGGCAAAGAGCAGTTCGGTGAGGTTGGGCGCGACGCTCACGATCCGCTCGCGTGCGGGCGGCGCCGGTTCCGCCGCGCCGGCGGCGACGCAGGACGCAAGGAGAAAGACGAGCGCCCGGCAGGACGCGAACGGTTTCAGGCGAGCACTTCGCGCCGGTATGCGGCGCCCCGCGCAAGCAGCTCTTGTTCGAGCCGTTGCCAGTCGAATGCCGGGCCCGGATCCGTCTTGCGGCCGGGTGCGATGTCGCTGTGACCCGCGATCCAGCCCTCCGCGAGCGACGGATAGCTCCTCTGCAGCGCAGCAACGAGCTCGGCGAGCGCGCCGTACTGGCGCTCGTCGTAAGGTTCATCGTCGGCACCCTCGAGCTCGATGCCGATCGAAAAATCGTTGCAGGCGCCGCGGCCGCGCCAGTATGAAGGCCCGGCATGCCAGGCGCGGAGCCCGAACGGCACGTACTGCGTCAGCGTGCCGTCGCGCACGATCAGGATATGCGACGACACCCGCAGGTGATGGATGGTCTCGAAATAAGGATCCGCCTCCGCAGGCAGCGTGTTCGTAAAGAGCTGCTCGATCCACGGCCCGCCGTAACGGCCGGGCGGCAGGCTGATGCCGTGGATTACAACGAGTTCCGGCTTCGCGTCCGCGGGGCGGACATCGCAGTTCGGCGATTCGACACGGCGCACGCCCGCAAGAAACCCCGCCGCAATGGACAATCCGGACATCGCGACAGCTTAGCCCGCGCGATTCGCCGCTTCCAATCGCATACACTCTTTTCGATGACCGGGACATCCAGGAATGCCGCCATCGCCGCCCGCGACCTGGCGGTCGTCTGGCATCCCTGCACGCAGATGCAGGACCACGAGCGGCTGCCGCTCATTCCGATCGCGCGCGGTGAAGGCGTCTGGCTGCACGACTTCGACGGACGTCGCTATCTCGACGGCATCAGCTCCTGGTGGGTCAACCTGTTCGGCCATGCGAATCCGCGCATCAACACCGCGATCACCGAGCAGCTCGGGCGGCTCGAGCACGTCCTGCTCGCGGGCTTCACGCACGCGCCGGTACTCGAGCTGTCTGAAGCGCTCGTCCGGCTGCTGCCGCAGGGCCTCTCGCGCTGCTTCTATGCGGACAACGGTTCCGCCGCCGTCGAGGTCGCCGTCAAGATGAGCTTTCACTACTGGCGGAACCTCGGGCGTCCGCGCAAGCAGCGCTTTGTCACGCTTTCGAACAGCTATCACGGCGAGACGCTCGGCGCGCTCGCGGTCGGCGACGTGGAGCTCTACAAGAACGTGTACCAGCCGCTCCTGATGGACGTCATCACCGTACCCTCACCCGACTGTCACCTGCGCGAGCCGGGAGAGAGTCCCGAATCCCACAGCCGGCGGATGTTCGCGGAAATGGAGCGTGCGCTTGCGGAAAATGCCGACGAGATCGCGGCCGTCATCGTCGAGCCGCTCGTGCAATGCGCGGGCTCCATGCGCATGTACGATCCGATCTATCTCACGATGCTCCGCGAAGCCTGCGACCGGCACGGCGTGCTCCTGATCGCGGACGAGATCGCGGTCGGATTCGGCCGCACCGGCACGCTTTTCGCCTGCGAACAGGCGGGCATCCGCCCGGACTTCATCTGCCTGTCCAAGGGCCTCACCGGTGGCTACCTGCCCCTGTCCGTCGTCGCAACGACGGAGCCGGTGTACGCGGCGTTCTACGACGACTACGTGAATCTCACGGCGTTTCTCCATTCGCACAGCTACACCGGCAACCCGCTCGCCTGCGCCGCCGCACTCGCGACGCTCGGCATTTTTCGAGACGACGACGTGATTGCGCGCAATCGAGCGCTCATCGCCCGTCTCGGCGAGGCGGTTGCCCCGCTCGCCGATCATGCGCGGGTTGCCGAGGTCCGCCAGACGGGCATGATCGCGGCGATCGAGTTCGTGAAGGACCGGCGCACCGGGGAGCGCTACGACTGGCGCGAGCGGCGCGGACTGCGCGCCTATGAATACGCGCTTGCGCAGGGCGCGCTCCTGCGGCCGATCGGCAACGTGATCTACCTGATGCCGCCATACGTCATCGAACCGGATCAAATTGACTGGCTCGCCGGCGTCGCCCGGGGTGCCGTGGACGCGGCTTGCGCCTGATCCGCGTGTACGTCGAGGATGCGCTGGCCACCGGCGCGCGCATCGCGCTTCGCGGGCCGGCGGCCGCCCACGTGCGGCGCGTGCTGCGCCTCGAGGCCGGGGACTCAGTCACGCTCTTCAACGGCGATGGCTCGGACTATCGCGCGCGGATCGCCGCGATGCACCGCGATGCGGTCGAGATTGAAGTTACTGGCACCGCGCCCGCGAGGGCCGAGTCCCCGCTCGCCGTCACGCTCGTGCAGGGAATCGCCCGCGCGGAGCGCATGGATCTCGTGATGCAGAAGGCGACCGAGCTCGGCGTCGCGGCGATCGTGCCCGTCGCGACGGCGCGGAGCGTCGTGAAGCTCAATGCAGACAGCCGCGCGCGCAAGTCGGCGCACTGGCGGGGCATCGTAGTCGCCGCCTGCGAGCAGTGCGGGCGCGCCAGGATCCCCCGGCTTATGGAGGCGGTGACTCTCGAGTCGTGGCTTGCTGCACCCGCCGACGCGGGGACCTGCCGGCTGCTGCTTGCGCCGGATGCGGAGCAATCGCTCGTCGTCGCGGCAAGGGGTTCGACCCGCGTCGAACTCCTAGTCGGGCCGGAAGGCGGACTTGCAGATCCGGAGCGGATCGCCGCACGGGACGCGGGCTATCGCGCCGGACGGCTGGGTCCGCGGATTCTCCGGAGCGAGACGGCGGCGCTTGCGGCGCTCGCGATCCTGCAGGCGTCTGGGGGCGACCTGGGTTGATGACGCCTCAAGAGGGGACGGTCCCCTTTAGCGAAGGGAATCCTGTCGCCACAATGAGGGCGGAGCTAAAGGGGACCGTCCCCTCCTGTTGCTTCGCCGCGGCTCAGGGAGCTGTAACCGTCGTTTCGTCGGCGATCATTTCCTCGAGCCGCTCGAGGTCCGGGACGAGCGGCAGCTCATTGACCATGCGCACCTGGCAAAGCACGGGCGAGCGTTCCGCGAACGCGCGCGAGCTGTCAGGCGCAATCACCTGCGGACTCACGCGCACGAGCTGCGGGAAACCCTGCGTCGCGATGCCGAAATGGCCGGCCGGCAGCTTCTGCCCGAGGCAGGTGAAGATCACGATGCGCGTGCGGCCGCCGATCACCGGGATGCGCTTGCCGCAGGCGCCCTCGAACGACACCACGGGGATGCCACGCCCGTTCCAGGACGCAACGCCGAGATACCAGGGTGGCGCGCCCGGCATTTCCTGCAGCGGCTGGAAGCCGGTGACCTCGGCCACGCAGGCCCGCGGGACCAGGAGCCGCTCGTCGAGGAGCGGCACGAGGAGCCCGTAGAGCTCGTGTTCCTCGCTCACGTCGCGGCCCTGCGCACGAGCGGCTCGATCGCCTGCAACAGCTGGCCCTCCTGATAGGGCTTGCCGAGATACTCGTTGACGCCGAGCTCGATCGCCCGGGCACGATGCTTCTCGCCGACGCGCGACGTGATCATCACGATCGGAACGTCCTTCAGGCGCGCGTCGTTGCGTACGTGTGAGGCAACCTCATACCCGTCCATACGCGGCATCTCGATGTCGAGCAGGATCACGTCGGGGACCTCGTCCTGGAGCACCGAAACAGCCTCGAGGCCGTCCTTGGCGGTGACGACGCGCATGCCGTTCCTTTCGAGCAGCCGCTGTGTCACGCGGCGCACCGTGATCGAGTCGTCGACGACGAGCGCGAAGATGCGCCGGTCCGCCTGGCTCGCGACGCGAGGATCGGGCGCCGGCCGCTGGCGCCAGTCGGAACGCACGAGCGCGCCGACGTCGAGGATGATGCAGATTCGCCCGTCGCCCAGGATCGTCGCCCCGGAAATGCCGCGGATCCCGGAGATCTGCGGTCCGACGGTCTTGACGACGATCTCGCGGCTGCCGATGAGCTCATCGGTCACGATCGCGGTCGAATGCTCGCCCGCGCGCACGAGGATCACGGGCACCGCGGTGTCGTGCTCCGGCATCGATGACGGCGTGCCGCCGACGAAGGTCCCGAGATGCTGGAAGCGGTACTTCTGCCCGCCGTAGTCGAAGCTCGCGGTCTCCTCGGCGAGGTGACGCAGCACTTCCGCGCGCGGCACGCGTACGACGCCTTCGACTGTCGGCAACGGCAACGCGTAGAGTTCCTCTCCAACGCGCGTGACGAGTGCCTGGCTGATTGCGAGCGTGAACGGCAGGCGCACCGTGAACTTTGTGCCTTTGCCGGCCTCGGTCTCGGTGTAGAGGGATCCGCCGAGTTTCTTGATCTCGGTCGCGACCACATCCATGCCGACGCCGCGGCCCGCCGACTGCGTGACCTTGCCGGCCGTCGAGAAGCCGGGCTCCAGGATCAGCTGCAAGGCCTGCTCGTCCGACAGCTCCTGCTTCGGCGTCGTGAGCCCTAGCGCTACAGCGCGGTCGCGCACGAGCTTGAGGTTCACGCCGGCACCGTCGTCGGCGACCGTGATCACGACCTCCGAGCCCTCGCGCTTCAGCGCGACGTCGATCGCGCCCGTCTCGTCCTTGCCGGCGGCAACCCGCGCAGCAGGCAACTCGATGCCATGGACGATGGCGTTCCGGAGCATGTGCTCGAAGGGGGCCAGCATGCGTTCGAGCACCTGGCGGTCAAGCTCGCCAGCGGCCCCGCTGATGCGGACCTCCACCCTCTTGCCGGTTTCGGCGGCGGCCTGGCGGGCGATTCGCGTCAGGCGCTGCACTTGGCGCTGGAACGGCACCATGCGCGTGCGCATCAGGCCGCCCTGCAGCTCGGAGACGATGCGGCCCTGCTGCGTCAGCAGGTTCTGGACCTCGCGACTCTGGGTGGCGAGCAGTCCCTGGAGGCTGCCGACGTCGGAGCTCGTTTCGGCGAGCGCGCGGGAGTACTGCTGGATCGACGAGTAACGATCGAGCTCGAGCGGATCGAAATCGTCCCGGCGCGATCCCGAATCCACGTGCCGGTGCAGGATCTGCGCCTCGGTCTCGATCTCGAGCTTGCGCAGCTGGTCCTTGAGTCGCTGCACCACGCGTCCGAGTTCCGCGAGGTTGAAATCGATCGAGGACACCTGCTGCTCGAGGCGCGCACGATAGATGCTGACCTCGCCCGCGACATTCAGCATGTTGTCGAGGAGATCCGCGTCGACGCGCGCGACTTCGGCGCGATCCGCGGTCGGCTCGCGGCCGGGAGGACCTGCGGCGGCGTGCGCGACCGGCGCGCTCGCTGCGCGATCTTCCGTTTCGGCTGCGGACTCCGGTTCCAGTTCCGGCTCCGGCTCCGGCTCCGGCTCCAACGGCTGTACGACCGGTGCGACCACGCGCGCTGCCGCCGGTTCCGGCACTGTGGCTGGCTCGGGCGCGGCGATTTCCATGACCGGTGCCGCGGCCGGCGCTGGCTCAGGCGCGCGTATTTCCGTGGCCGCGCCTCCGCGGCCGACCAGTCGGATGCGCGTGATCAGGTCGCGCGCGGCGTTGACTGGCCGGCCCGCGCTCACGTAGTCGCGCATGCGGTTCAGTTCATCGAGACTCGACTGGACCACCTCGAGGCTGCGTTCGTCGAGACGGATCGTCTCGTCACCGAGGCGGATGACGAGCGATTCGAGCTCATGGCTCAGGTCGCCCATCGCGGTGATGCCCGCCATGCGCGCGCCGCCTTTCAGCGTATGCAGCACGCGCTGCAGCTCGGTCACGCGCTCCCGGCTGCCACGCTCCGCGCGCAGCGCGCCGAGCGCTGCGTCGGCCGATTCGAGCAATTCGGTCGCCTCTTCGCTGAAGATGGACGCGACCTCAGGGTCATAATCCTCGCTGCGGGCAGGCGGCGCTGCCGGCGCCGCGGCCTGTGGCGGCGATTCGGGCGATTCCAGGTAGGGCGGCCTGCCTTCGGTGCCGGCCGGAACCGGCAACTTCGGCAGGACGCCGTGCAGGTCGCGCTCCGGAGCGACCAATGCGCCTCGTCCGGGCAGCAGGGATTCGAGCGAGAGGCGCGGCGGCGGCGGTGGCGCGGCGGGCTCCGCCGGCGGCGGTTCGGGCGGCGGTTCGGGCGCGATCTCCTGTGAGACCGCCATCTGCGGCGGCTCTTCCGCCAGCCGCTTTTCGAGCGCCGCATCCTGCTTCTCGATCCGCTTCACCAGCCGATCGAGATTTGTGAAGCGGCCAGTGTCCTCGTGCACGGCAGCGATCACTTCCTCGAAACCGACGACCGAGTCGGCGAGGACTGCGAGACCCGCTTCGTCGAACGGCGCGTCGTGATCGAACATGCGGCGCAGCCAGCGGTGCAGCGGCTCGGCGAGGCGAATGCTGTGGCGGATTCCAGCCGTGCGCGAGGCGCCGCGCAGCGTGTGGCAGGCGCGATAAAGATCCTCGGTAACCGTGTGCGTTCCGACCGCGAGCCAGGCATGCCGGAGATAGGTGCGAATCACCTCGAGATGACTCTGCACTTCCTTCTGGTAGATCTCCTGGAGCGACGAATCGCCGCCCTCGGCGTAGGCCGCAGGCCGGCCGAGCCAGGCATCGTCCGGCGGCGGCACGACTTGCTCCGGCGGTGGCGGTGGTGGCGCGGGCGGTGGCTCCGGCAATGCGGCAAGCCGCTTCGTCGCGATCTGATCCTCAAGTTTCGGGAGAACCTGGGTCGGTTCCGGCGCAGACGCAGCGGCCCTCGTACGCGCGGCCGACGGTGCAGGCGTACCCGCGGTTTGCGCGTCGATGCGCGCGACAAGCGCCTCGAGTCCCGCGACCTCGCCAGACTGACCGGCCAACTCGCCGACCAGCGCCGGCAGGGATTCGATCGACTCGCGAAGGACGGAAAGCATTCCGCTCGAGCGCTCGAGCGTGCCGTCGATCACGCGATTCAGCAGGTTCTCGACCGACCAGGCGAAATCGCCGATGCGGCGGGCACCGACGACACGACCGCTGCCTTTCAGCGTGTGGAACGCGCGACGCACGCGCGTCAGCGACTCACGGTCCGAAGGATTCTCCTCCCACAGCGGGAACAGGCGGCCGATCGTTGCGATCTCCTCACCGGCTTCCTCGATGAAAAGTGCAAGCAACTCCGGGTCGACGGCCGCGCGGAGCGCCGTTGCATCGGCCGCGGGCTCCGGCCGCGCGGCAGGGACCGGCGCGGGCGGCCTGGCCTCGACGGCGCTCGCCGAAGGCGCAGCGCCCGGCATTGCGGCACGCGCCTGGTCGAGCGTCGCGAGGCAACGTTCGGCGTTGTCCAGCATGTACCAGGGGTCGCCGCGACCCGCCTGGAGAGTCTCCATGTAGTACTCGATGCCGACGATCGCGTCCGCGAGCCGGTCGATGTACTCATCGTTGCGCGACAGGCTGCCCGGCCCGAGCAGGGCCGCGACGTGCTCGGCGATGCGGCGCATCACTTCCATTGCCCGGTTGCGCCCGAGCAGCAGGAGTCCCGCGGTGATGCCGCGCGCAAGCGCAGGCGCCGCGTCGAGTCCCCCCCGGTCCGCGGTCGGGTCGAGCGATTGGCCGAGGAGTTCCTTGATCCGCGAGAGGTTGATGATGCACTCGCGCAGGACCGTCTCGGTGACCTGCCGGAATTCGGGGTCCGTCTCGACGCCCGGCGCCGGCGCGCCCGGTGGCATGATGAGACGCACGAGCGCATCGTCGAGCCCGTCCTCGACGCCGATCAGCGTCGCGGCGATCGCAATCAGCGCCTCCTGTTCGGCCGGTGCGCGCCGCGTGATGATGTCGGTCAGGCGCGAAAGCTCGCCCTGGACCTGCTCGCGCACCGAGCCGAGGCCGAGCACCGCGAGGGTGTCGCCGATTTTCTTCAGCAAGTCGACCTGGGACGCAAGCTCTTCCGGCGGGCCGCCCTTGCGCGTATAGAGATCGAGTGCATCTTTGACGCGGCCGAGGTCCTCCTTGATGGCTGCGGCAACCGTCCGCATGAGCCGCACCGACGGGGCCGATAGCGATTCACGTTCCTGCTCCACCGATTCGTCGATCGGCAGCAGCTCGCCGAGCCGGAACGAGCTTCGGACCGCATCGATCCGCTCGCCGCGAGTCTCGGCGCGGGCGACGTAAAAGAGCAGGTTGTTCAGCAGTTCGATCGGTGGGGCTTCCGAGTAGGCCGCCTCACCTTGCCCGTACAGCCGTTTCAGTTCGCGGTCGACGTGTCCGAGCAGGCGCTTCACGGTGACGCTCGCCTCGAGGCCACCGGCGCGGAGCGCATCGAGCAGGGCGCCGGTCACCCACCAGAGCTGGTACAGCGGTGCGCTCGTTGCCACGGTCTCCATGCGATTCGCGACCTCGGAGAGCGCGGTCAGGCCGCGATCCTCGCCGTCGCCGCGTATCAGGCCGAGCAGTCCCGCCTGGAACTTCGGCCGCAGGCGCCGCGCCCACTGCGGCACGGTCAGTTTCTGCTCCGTTGCCGCGGGATCGCGTGCAATGGGCGCTTGCTCCGAGCTCAGGTTCAGGGAAAGCAGCGTGCCTTCGGACAATAGCGGCGCGCCGCGCACGGCGCGCAGGTCGTTCAGCAGTGGTAGCAGCACGAGCGCCAGGTCGCGCCCGCCGCCCAGCACCCGCTCGAGATACGTGGGCAGCTGTACGCTCGAGCGCATCAGCGCATCGAGGCCGTCCACGAACTGGCGCGCATCGGTCTCGTTGCCGGCGAGCCAGCGCGAGGTGTGCTCCATTTCCTCGGCGAGAAGCGCCGCGCCGTAGACCTCGACGACCCTGAGGACGCCGCGCGCGGCGCGCATCAGGTCGGCGGACTTGGCGATCTGCGTCTTGTCGGCCGGCGTCTCCGCGGCGGCCTCGAGCGCGATTCGGACCTCGTTCAGCGTCGCGGCGAGCTCGCGCGCGACGAGATGCAGGGCCTGCTCATTGACCGAGGGAAAACCCGCCACGGCGTATCAGCCTGCGCCGCTCGCGGCGCGCCGTGTCTCCGCACTGTCAGGCTCCGCGGGGGCCGCCGGCGAGGCCTTGATCTTCCGGCCCGCGGCCGGCAGCTGCTGGGGAAGCCGGAAGCCCGCCGCGGACTTGCGCAGCTGCGCCGACATATCCGCGAGCCGGCCGATCGCGGTCGAGGTTGCGCTCGTGTTGTCCGCGGTCTGCTGGCTGATCTCGCGCAGCACCTGCATCGTGCGAGAAATGTGCGCGGACGTCGCCGCCTGCTGCCGTGCGCTCGCGGAGATGTTCTGCACGAGCTGTGCGATCTGGTTGGAGACATCCTCGATCTCGCCGAGGGCGGCGCCCGCGTTCTCGGCGAGGAGCGCCCCACCCACGACATCGGTCGTAGTGCGCTCCATCGATACGACCGCTTCGTTGGTGTCGCTCTGGATCGTGCGCACGAGCACCTCGATCTGCCGGGTCGCATGGCCCGCGCGCTCCGCGAGGCGCTGGACCTCGTCGGCGACGACGGCAAAGCCGCGGCCGGATTCGCCCGCCATCGAGGCCTGGATCGACGCGTTCAGCGCAAGGATGTTGGTCTGTTCGGCGATGTCGTTGATGAGCTCGACGATGTTGCCGATTTCCTGCGAGCTCTCGCCGAGGCGCTTGATGCGCTTCGACGTGTCCTGGATGTTCTCGCGGATGGTGTTCATGCCGTCGATCGTGCGGCGCACCGCATCGCCGCCCTTGTGCGCGACGTCGACCGCGTGACGCGCAACGTCGGCCGAGCGCTCGGCGTTGCCCGACACTTCCTCGATGGAGGCGGCCATCGCGCCGACTGCGTCGGTCGCGGCCGCGACCTGCCGCGACTGGGCGACGCTCGCCTTCGCGAGATGCCCGGCAGCTGCTTGGGTCTGACGCGCCGCCGCATCGAGCTGCATCGCCGTGTCGTTGATCGTCGCGACCAGTTCCCGGAGCGCCTCGATCGCGTAGTTGATCGAGTCGGCGATTGCGCCGGTGATGTCGTCGGTGACCGTCGCCTGAACGGTCAGGTCGCCGTCGGCCAGGCTCGACATCTCGTCGAGCAGCCGCAGGATCGCATCCTGGTTGCGGCGGTTGCGCTCCGACTCGAAGCTTGCGACACGTCGCATGCCGGCCTGGGAGACCCAGCCGAACAGCGCGCCGGCGAAGGCAAGTATCGAGATCCCGATCGCGATCAGCGCGGGCGTCGCGCCGGCCATGCCGCCCGCATCGTTCGTGGACACGGCTTCGAGCGACTTCGACACCTTGTCGGCGGCCGCCGCGAGATCGCCGGCCGCGCGCTGCGCGGTCGCGAGGGCGCCGGCCCGCTCAAGTGCGCCCTGCAACTGCTTCTCGTAGGCCGCGAAGGTTTCCCGCACCTCGCGGAGCCGCGTCGCGGCCTCGCCGTCGAGCGCCGGCACGCCGGCCGTCTGGTCGAGCCCCGCAAGTCCCGCCAGGAATTGCGCGAGGAGCGCCGTGTTCTCGGAGATCCGCCGCGAGACGTCCGCAGGATCCGTGGACCCCGCAAGCTGTTCGAGGTCGTCGCTCGTGCGCTGCGCGACGGTTTCGAAGCGCGGGAGCACGCGCATCGCGGGCATGCCGCCCGGTGCGGAAACGGCGTTCCCGGTCGCGGCGAGCACGCGCCCGAGGATGGCGCGCGACTCAGTCGCTGAAGTGCGCAGGTCCTTTACCACCGCCCGCGCCACCAGAACCTGCTGCGAGGTTTCGAGCACCGTCGTCCAACCGGGCTCGTCGCCGAGCCGGCGGGCGCTCGGGCTCGACAGAGCCGCAAATGGTGAACGTCCCGCTTCGATCTCGCCGAGTATGCGTTCGAGTTCGGCCCGCGATGACGTCAGCCGGTCGAATCCGGCCGTATCGCCGCGGCTCGCGGCCCCCGCCTGCGCCGGCATCGCGCCCGCGAGCACCGTGAGTCCGGCGAGGTGCTCGCGATAGCCGCGATCGGCGTTCTCCGCGCGGCTCGAAAGCAAGAGCAGGACGGCGGCCGCAAGCGCTGCAAGGAGGCCGCCTGCCAGCATGGCGGGCATCCACTTCGCTATGAAATGCCTTTCAGGCAGATTGACCATGCTCCAGAACCTTCCCCGACCGCGCTTCAGGTCGAACCGTGCAGGAACGCCGGGCTTTCGACCAGCGTTCGGAGGCTGAGTACCGGCCAGGCCTCACTGCCGCGCCGGAATGACCCGGCCAGATAATGCTCGCACCGGATTATCGTCGGCGGCGCCTCTGGCGTGAACTCGCGTTCCGCAAACCGCCGGAACCCGAGCACCTCGTCGACGACCAGGCCGGCGGGTATTTCACGGTGATTGACGACGATCACGCGTGTGTTGCGCCCCGACACCAGCTCGCCGCTGCCGAAATACTGCTTCAAGTCGATCACGGGCAAGAGCTGTCCGCGCACGTTCGCGAGCCCCATGATCCAGGACCGCGCGCCGGGCACGCGCGTAATCGGCGACGGCACGCCCATGACCTCGCGCGCCTCGTCCCGCTCGACCAGGAAGGTTTCGCCGCCCATCCGGAATGCGACACCGATCCACTCCTGCGCCGCCGCGCCGTCGCGCGCGCCCGCGGCAACATCGCGCGCCCGCTTCTCGAGCGCCAGCAACAGCTCGAACGGCCGGTCGCGCAGGG
>CAYPQX010000038.1:0-17985 GCA_964412975.1 uncultured Steroidobacteraceae bacterium | reverse complement strand
CGAGGGCGAGATCGTCATCGACCAGACCCGCTTCACGGCACTCGACGAGCGCCCGGAGGATTTCGACGGCAAGTTCTGGCGCACGTACAACGTCCTGCCTGACCCGATGCTCGTGAACTGGCAGTCATCCGACTTCACGATCCGGCCTTCGGACGACGGCGCCGGCATCGACATCACGATTCAGCCTTTTCCGGAGGGTCTGATCGTCGAAAACCGGGTGAAGCTTGTGACCGGCCGTTGCGCGGGCGGCGACAGCCGCGTCGCCTATACGATCGAGCCGCAGAATCCCGGGCGGGTCGTTGCGACCGGCCGGCTCGCGACGAGTTGCGGGCCCCGGACCCAGCGCCTCGCGATCATGGATCCGGCGCAATACGCCTACGGAACTTTCGTGACCCTCTGGCGGCAGCTTGGCGGCCAGTTCCGCGGCGGGATGCTGCGCGCACCCACGCCTCCGGCGGCACGGCTCCTGCTGACGCACGAATCGGAGCCGCTGTCGGAAATCGTGCGCGTCACCAACAAGTATTCGAGCAACATGATGGCACGCTCGCTCGTGCTCGCGCTCGCGGCCGAAATGAGGGGGACGCCCGCAACCACCGCCTCGGGTGAGGCGGTAATCCAGGGCTGGCTCAAGACCCGCGGCCTGGATTTCCCGGAGCTCGTCATCGGCAACGGCTCCGGCCTGTCCCGTGAGGCCCGCATGTCCGCCGACAGCATGACGCGACTCCTCGTCGGCGCGCGGCAGGGCCGGTATGCGCCGGAGTTCCTGAGTTCGCTCTCGCTCGGCGGACTCGACGGTACGCTCAAGAAGCGCTTCGCAAACCTCGATGACCCGAGCCGGATCCGCATGAAGACCGGGACACTCAGGGACGTCAGCTGCATCGCGGGCTACGTCACCGGGAAGTCGGGCAAGACCTACGCGGTCGCCGTCTTCGTCAACCACCCGGGTGTGCAGAACGGGCTCGGCGAGAACATCCAGGCATCGGTCATCGACTGGGTGCTGAAGCAATAGGCGGGTTTCAGGATGAAGCGATCAATCACCTGCGCCACCGCCGCTGCCTGGCTGCTGTTCACCCATCCGGTCCTTGCCCAGGGTCGAGAACTGCCTTCGCCTGCCGGAACCGGCAGCGCAGAACCCAGTCTCTGTGTCGCGCCGGATGGCCGCGTTTACCTGAGCTGGATCGAGCGGCTCGACGAGGGACGCGTCGCCCTGCGTTTCGCCGTCAAGGAAAACGACGGCTGGTCGGCGCCACTCACGATTGCCGAGGGTTCGAACTGGTTCGTCAATTGGGCCGACTTTCCCTCGATGATTGCGCTGCCCGACGGTTCACTGGCGGCGCACTGGCTGGTCAAGAGCGGTTCCGGGACTTATGCGTACGACGTGAACATCGCGCGCTCCACGGACGGCGGGAAAACCTGGAGCAGTTCGCTCGTGCCACATCGGGATGGCACCGAGACGGAGCACGGGTTCGTGTCGATGTTCGCGGCGCGCGACCGATCGCTCGGGGCGGTATGGCTGGACGGACGCGAAACCAGGCCGGAGTCGGCCGAACACGACCATGGCGGCGGCGACATGACGCTGCGCTACGTGAGGATCGGGCTTGACGGTACGTTTGGCGATGAAGCTCTGCTCGACGCGCGGGTGTGTGACTGCTGCCAGACATCCGCGGCGGTGACGGCTGAAGGGCCGGTGGTTGTCTACCGGGGCCGTTCGCCCGAGGAGGTGCGCGACATCTCCATCGTCCGCCTGCGCGAGGGGCGATGGAGCGAGCCGCGCCGGGTGTCTGCGGACGATTGGCAGATCCACGGCTGTCCCGTCAACGGCCCTTCCGTCGCTGCCAGCGGTCGCCGGGTTGCCGTCGCCTGGTTCACGGCCGCAAACGACACTTCGCGCGTCAAGCTGGCGTTTTCGAACGACGCCGGCGCGAGCTTCGGGGATCCCGTCATCGTCGATGACGGCAACCCGCTCGGTCGCGTGGAAACGGCGTTGCTCGACGACGGCAGCGCGCTGGTGAGCTGGCTGGAGGGGTCGCCGGAGGGCAGCACGATGCGCGTGCGGCGCGTCCGGGCGGACGGACAACGCGAAGCGGCAGTCACGGTCGTACCTTCCGGCGCGGGGCTCTCGAACGGATTCCCGCAGATGGCGCATGTGGGCGGCACGCTGGTGTTTGCCTGGACTGCCGGACGCGTGCGGACGGCCATGATGCCCGTGCCCTGATCCGGCTGCAACTTCATGCGTCGCGGGCGACAAACCCCGCATAGATGACTGCGAAAACGTTTCGCCAGCCGGATGCGTATTCCTGGCGAAGAATCGGCGCGATTTCGCCGAGCGCCTCCCAGCCACCATGCGTCAGCGTGACGCGGCTGCCGAATTCGGCCGGCGCAAACACGACATCGATCCATTGAGCGGATTCCGGCTCGCGCCCCGGATGCCAGCTGAACCGGATTCGACGGCCGGGCTCGAGCGCCTGCACTGCGCCCCAGACATGGCGCGTGCCGTCGGGTGCGCTCTCCTCCACCGTGCCGCCCAGGCTCGCATCAAGCCGGCAGCGCGTGCTTGCGCGGCGCGACAGTGAGTGCGTCGCGACCGGCCACCATTCCGCAAACTGTGCGGTGAATGCCGCATAGGCGCGCGCGGGCGGCGCCGGCAAGTCAACCGAGACGACGATGGGTTCGGGACTGTTCATGATTCCTGAGCATACGCCGCATGTTTCCGCTGCGTCCCGGCCGCTCCTGCGACGAAACGCGCCTGCGCCAGGACGGGCCGTTTCCCGAGGTCATCCGGCAGTCGCACGGCGAGCCTACAATTGCGGCCATGGAATCCGTCGCAACCATGCTGATCGTCATATTCCAGCTGTTCTTCGGCTGGTGCGGCGAGGAGCCGAAGGATTCGCCGCCTCCCGCGCGCTGCGAAGTCTCCGGCGACTGCTGAAGCGAGTCGCGGGCAAACGGCGACTCAGGCCTTGCCGAGGATGCGTTCCAGCCGGTCCCGGTAGCTCCGGCTCAGCTTGAGTTCGTGACCGCCCTCCAGCGTGAGGAAATACTCGCCGTTCGTGTGCGGCTTGAGCTTCCGGATGCGCCGGATGTTGACGATCGTCGAGCGGTGGATGCGCTGGAAATCGACCGGGTCCAGCCGCTCCTCGAACTGCTTCATCGTCGCCCGGACGACATGGGTACGCCCTTCCGCGTGCACGCACATGTAGTCGCCCGCCGCATCGACCCATTCGATGGAGGCCACCGGAAGCCGCACGGTTTCGCGACCGAGCCGGATCGGCAGGACGTCGGGGAACCGCCGCGGGATACCCTCCGCTCCGCGCGCGAGGAGTTCCTCCGCATCGAGCTGGCCTGCCCCCGTGACGCTCGCCAGGAGCGCCACGAGCTGTTCGCGGTGCTTTACCGACTTGCGCTGCGCAAACTGTTCCCGGACGTGCGCGAGCGTGCGTTCCAGGCGCTCGTCCACGAGCGGCTTCAGCAGGTAGTCGAGCGCATGGGCATCGAAGGCCTCGATGGCATAACGGTCGAAGGCCGTCACGAACACGACCATCGGCATGCTGGTCTGCGGAATCCGGCGCAGGACCTCGAATCCGTCGATGCCGGGCATCTCGATGTCGAGGAACATCAGGTCCGGCGCATGCTCGACGATGGCTTCGAGCGCCTCGCGGCCATTCGCGCACTGCGCAACGATCTGGAAATCCTTGAATGAATCCAGGCGCAGTTCGAGTCCGCGCCGGGCGAGCGGCTCGTCATCCACGATGATTGCGCGTATCGGTCCGCCCATCGGCTTCAGACTTCCAGCGGGAGGCGCATCTCGACACGCAGGCCCGGCGCCGCGTCGGCGACCTCGACCTGGTGCGCGTCCCCGTACAACACCTTGAGCCGTTCGCGGGTATTGCGCAAGCCGACGCCGCGGCCGTTTCCGGCCATGCCGCCGGCCGGCAGACCCGGACCGTCATCGACGACCGCGAGACGCAATCCGCCGCCCTCGATGCCGGCGAAGACGGTTACCGAGCCACCTTGCTCGCGTGGCGAGATCGCGTATTTCATCGCGTTTTCCACCAGCGGCTGCAGCAGCAGCGAGGGCACGAGGGCGGATTCCGCGCGTTCGTCGACGTCGAACTCGAGCCGGAGCCTGTCGCCGAAACGCAGTTTTTCGATTCCGAGATAGAGGTTGAGCGCGTCGAGTTCCTGGCGCAGGGTGACTTTCTTCATCGGGTCCTGGTCGAGCGTGTAGCGGAGGAACTCGGACAGGCGGGAGACCGCGAGGTTGGCCGTACGGTTCTGCCCATCCAGCACGAGCGTCGAGATCGCGTTCAGCGTATTGAAGAGGAAGTGCGGGTTGAGCTGGTAGCGCAACATCTTGAGCTGCGCTTCCTGGGCGAGCGCAGAGGCCTTGAGCGTGGCCTCGCGCTCGAGTTGCAGCCGTTCGTAGAACTTCACGCCATAGTACAGGCCGGTCCAGCACAGGAGCAGCGCCATCGAAGAGAGCGTGCCGACGAAGATCTCGAGCGGCTTGGGCGTGTGTTCCATTGCCCAATCGGGCTTGACGAGTTCCATGTAGGCCGTATTGATGATCGCGCGCCAGGCGAGCGCGACGATCCAGCAGATGATCGGCGAACCGACCAGCATCGCGCGCGGTCCGGCGATCCAGAGCCTGCGATAGACCAGGCGCAAGGGCGCCGACAGCAGGAAACCCGCCGCGGCGGCAATCGCAATCACCTGGACGTAGCCGGGCTCCTTGCCGTAGACGGCCGAACCGACGAACTGGGCGAATCCGTACGCGCTCCAGCCGAGCGTGTGCAGGCCCCAGAACAGCAGGTTGCGGTTCCCGCGGAGAAAATCCAGATTCATCCGGACACCTTAGACAGGCGCCGCCCGCTCGCGCAACGCCCCATCCCACCCGGGGCACGGCTGGTCGCAGAAACGGACGCGGCCGGCATTTTCGTCACGCGTATTGTCGCGCCGCCGCCGCAAGCTCGGCAGCGACCTTCGCGCGCAGGCCAGGCGGCGCCAGCACCTCGACACCGGCGCCGTGACGCAGGAGGTCCATCACGAGTTCCGGTTCCCGGCTGTACGGCAGTTCGAGCACGTAGCTCCCGTCCGACTCGATGCGCCCGACCTGCTGCGAGTGCCAGACCTCGTCCGCGACCCAGCGCGCGCTATCCGGACGGAAGCGCAGCACCGCAGTTTCAGTCTCGGCGCCCGCAAAGATCCCGTAGCCGGCGCCGAGAACCCGATCGAGCTCGGCATCGCCGATCTCGCGGGCCGCGGCCTGGTCGACGCGCGCCTGACGGATCGCGTCGACTGCAAAGACGCGCAGGTCCCTGCGCACATGGCACCACGCATCGAGGTACCAGTTGTAGCGGTAATGCACGAGTCGCTGCGGCGAAACCATCCGTTCGGTGATTCCGCCATCGCCACGTTTCTGGTGCCGGATGAAAAGCTGCTTCCTGCCGAGGAGCGCGAGTGACAGAGCCTCGAACACGTCGCGGTTCACGCGCCGCGTGCCGAGCGTCAGCACGCGGATGCGGCGGCGGATCTCGCGATGCCCGAGATCGCCGCGCTCGAGGAGCGTCCGCAGGCGCGCACGCAACGGCTCGAGCTGGCTCCCGAGCAGCCCGGAGCCGAGCGTGTCGAGCAGGTGATCGATCTCGAGCAGTGCGTAGACCTCGGCCGGACTGAACCAGACGCCCGGCAATTCCGCGAGCTCCGCGTCGGGATCGAGCACGTAGGCCTGCCGCTCGCGCGACCAGACGATCGGCACGTTCAGCCGGTCGCGCAGGTATTCAATGTCGCGCTTGAAAGTCGCGTGCGAGATCTCGAGGTCTTCCTCGATCTCGCGACGGGTCAGCGCTCCCTTCTCGATCAGCCGGCGCCGGATACGGTAGAAACGCTCGGTTCGATCCACGAATCAGGTCGCCGGGACAACCCGAAGCACCTGGCCCGCATCCTCGTCCGTCAGGAGGTACAGCGCCCCATCCGGCCCTTCGCGTACGTCACGCACGCGCTTTCCGATCGCGATGCGCTCCTCGGACCGGACATTGCCGTCCGGGTCCAATTCCAGGCGGACCATTTGGGTTGCCGCGAGCGCGCCGACGAACAGCTGTCCCTTCCAGGCCGGATAGGCATTTCCGCTGTGGAACACCATCCCGGACGGCGCGATCGATGGCACCCAGTGGTGCAAGGGCTGCTCCATGCCTTCTTTCTCAGTGCCTTCGCCGATCGAGGGACCGCTGTATTCACGGCCGTAGGTGATCACCGGCCAGCCGTAGTTCCGGCCGGGCTTCGACACGTTGATTTCGTCGCCGCCGCGAGGGCCGTGCTCATGCGTCCAGAGCTCGCCCGTTACGGGGTGAAGCGCTGCGCCCTGAATATTGCGATGACCGTAGGACCAGATCTCCGGCAGGGCTGCTTCCTTGCCGACGAATGGGTTGTCTGCGGGCGGCGTGCCCTCCTTCGTGATACGCAGGACCTTGCCAAGGTGCGTACCGAGGTCCTGGGCAAGATTACGTTGTGAGTTTCGCTCGCCCGTTGTCACGAACAGGTTGCCGTCGCGCGCAAATACCAGGCGCGAACCGAAATGGTGATTGCTCGCGAACTTCGGCTGCTGCCGGAAAATGACGGAAGTGTCGACGAGCCGGTTGCCGTCGAGGCGGGCGCGCGCGACCGCCGTCCCGTTCTTGTCGCCCTCGCCGCGCTCCGCGTAGGAGAGATAGATGACTGAGTTCTGCGCGAAATCGGGGTCCAGGATCACGTCGAGGAGCCCGCCCTGCCCCTTGGCGTGCACGGCAGGAACACCCGCGATCGGCTCAGACAGCTCGCCGTCCTTGCCCACAAAGCGCAAACGGCCGGACCGCTCGGTCACGAGCAGCCGCCCGTCGGGCAGGAACGCCAGACCCCAGGGATGCTCGAGCCCCTCTGCGATTGCCGTCACCGTGACTTTCGTATCGCCACTCGGTGCGACTTGCTCGGACTCCTGGCAGGCTCCGGTGCCGGCGACCAGGAGGGCCAGGAGGGCCAGGAACAGGCTGCGGGAACTCACGGCAATGCCATTCATGGCGTCAACCTCTCTTAACTGGCTGCGACCCGGGTAATGATATATCCGCCCGATTTCGCATCGAACTCGAGATCGATCAGCTTGCGGTCGCGCGCTTCCTCGAGCATTTTCCCGAAGCTCTTGAATCCATAATAGCTTTCGTTGAAGCCCGGCTTGCGGCGCTTGATTGCCTGCTTGACCATCGATCCCCAGACTTTTTCCTCGGCGTCGCGCTCCGCGAACAGGTCATCGGCGGTTTCCATCAGGAGTTCGATCCCTTCCTGGCGGTGATCGTCCGCCGGACCCGGGGCCTTGGCCGCGGTTTTTGCGACCTTCTCCTTGCGCGCGACGCGTGCCCGGCCTTCGCCCCGCACGAGGTCGTCGTAATAGATGAACTCGTCGCATCCGCTGATCAGAAGGTCGGAAGTCGAGTTCTTGACGCCGCAGCCGACCACGATCTTGTTGTTTTCGCGGAGCTTCGACACGAGCGGCGAGAAATCGGAATCGCCGCTGATGATCACGAAGGTATCGACGTGCGCCTTCGTGTAGCAGAGGTCGAGCGCGTCCACGACGAGGCGGATGTCGGCGGAGTTCTTGCCCGCTTGCCGCACGTGCGGGATCTCGATCAGCTCGAAAGCCGCTTCGTGCATGCCGCGCTTGAAGTCGTGGTAGCGCTCCCAGTTGCAGTACGCCTTCTTGACGACGATATTGCCCTTCAGCAGCAGCCGCTCAAGCACCTTGCGGATGTCGAAGATCGGGATCTTCGCATCGCGGACGCCCAGTGCGACGTTCTCGAAGTCGCAGAACACGGCCATGATGCGGGTATCCGAGCGCGGCGTGGCGTTGTTCATTCTTCTCCTGCGGCCGGTTTCCAGGCCGATGCCAGTTCCTGCTGCTTGCGCGGCGGGACCGGGTCGTAATGGCTCAATTGCAGGGTAAAGCTGCCCTCGCCCCCGGTCAGCGCCTTCAGCCGGTTCTGGTAATCGGTGACCTCCGCGAGCGGCACAAAGGCCGAAACCACGATGCGCCCGCGCGCACGCGCCTCGTTGCCGTCGATGCGCGCCCGCCGCGTCGCAAGATCCGCCGTGATATCGCCCATCACGGTGCCCGGCGCGTTGATTTCGACGTGCACGATCGGCTCAAGGACCGCGGGTCCTGCCTTCTGGACGGCGTCGAGAAACGCCTTGCGGCCGGCCGACACGAAGGCCACCTCCTTCGAATCAACCGAATGATACTTGCCATCGTAGACGGAGACGCGGATGTCCTGTAGCGGAAAACCGGCGATCGCGCCCTCGGAGAGCGCATGCCGGATGCCCTTCTCCACTGCCGGGATGTACTGGTTCGGAATCGCACCGCCCACGACGTCGTCGACGAACTCGAAGCCGGTGCCCCGGGCAAGCGGCTCGATGCGCAGGTACACCTCGCCGAACTGGCCGGCGCCTCCGGTCTGCTTCTTGTGCCGGTGATGGCCTTCTGCCGGCCGCGTGATGGTCTCGCGATACGGGATGCTCGGGGGGCGCGTCCTGACGGACACGCCGTAGCGCTCGGTCATGCGCTCGGTCATCACGCGCAGGTGCAGGTCGCCCATGCCATAAAGCACCGTCTCATTCACCGAACTGCTGTGCTCGACCCGGACGCAGGGATCCTCGGCGGCGAGCTTGTGCAGGGCCTCGGCAAGCTTGTGCTCATCGCCGCGCCGCTCCGGCTCGATCGCGACACCGAGCATCGCCGGCGGAAACACGATGGACTTCAGGTGGAAGTTGTCCTCGTCGTGGGAGTCGTGCAGCACCGCATCGAAATGCAGCTCGTCGAGCTTCGCAACCGCACAGATGTCGCCCGGCACCGCTTGGGGGATCTCGACATGATCCTTGCCCTGCATCCGAAAGAGGTGCGCGATCTTCACGGGCTTGCGCGCATCGCCGACGAGAAGCTGGGCGCCGGAACGGATCGTGCCCTGGTGGACGCGGAAGAGGCCCAGCTTGCCGACGAAGGGATCCATGATGACCTTGAATACGTGAGCAATTGCATGGCGTCCGGGATCGGCCGCGACGGAGGCGAGCTCGGCATCGTCACCCGCGCCCCGCATGAACGGGGGTGGGTTTCCCTCCGCAGGGTTCGGCATCAGCCGCGCGATCGCTTCGAGGAGCTCCGGAATGCCCGCCCCGGTCTCGGACGACACGAAGCAGACGGGCACGAGATGGCCTTCGCGCAAGGCTTTCTCGAAGGGATCGTGCAGCTGCTCCGGCGCAAGTTCCTCGCCCTGTTCGAGGTAGAGCGCCATCAGCTCGTCGTCCACCTCGACAACCTGGTCGACGATCCGCGTGTGCGCCTCCTTGACCGAGGAGAAGTCGGTGGCCTCCCCGTCATTATGGAAAAAACAGTCGATGACCTTGCTGCCGCCGGCGGCCGGCAAGTTGATCGGCAGGCATTCGCGGCCGAACTGGTCCCGGATCTCCCCGAGGGTCGCCTCGGGATTCGCATCACGGGCATCGATCTTGT
Source organism: uncultured Steroidobacteraceae bacterium (assembly GCA_964412975.1). Lineage (GTDB taxonomy): Bacteria > Pseudomonadota > Gammaproteobacteria > Steroidobacterales > Steroidobacteraceae > SCUD01. The sequence goes on along the minus strand of CAYPQX010000038.1, from coordinate 8,456 downwards.
TGACCACGACGATGCAGCACAATCCGCGCTCCCGGGCGGCGTCCATCATGCGCTGCGACATCGCCTCGACGCCGGCGACGGCGCTCGTCACCACCGCGGCGGTCTCGACGGCCTCGAGGATCGGCAGCGTCCGGCCGATGAAATCCGGGTAGCCGGGCGTGTCGGCGAGATTGACGTGGGCATTGCCGGTCTCGAACCAGCAAAGGGTCGAATCCACGGAATGGAGCAGCCGGCGCGCCTGGGGATCGTGATCGCAGACCGTCGTGCCGCGGGTCAGGCTGCCCTTGGCGCGGATCGCACCGGCGCCGTACAAGAGCGCCTCGGCCAGCAGCGTTTTCCCCGCCCCGGCGTGGCCGACCAGGGCAATATTGCGTATGTCGCCGGTTGCCTTCGTCATCCTTTCCCCCGCCCATCCGCCCCGCCGGCGGGTTTTCCAAAAAGGATAGCACCCAAGGGGGTGGCCGGCTTGCGCCATCCGGAGTGGAAGGGCAAACTCGGATTATCAACGATCAAGGCCCTGCGACACAGGGGCCGACTGGGGAATTTCATGGCGGTTTCGGTCAAGGGCGACAGCGCGGATCCGATGGTCGAGCCCAACGTGATCCCGCTGGTCGACATCATGCTGGTGCTGCTGATCATCTTCATCATCACCATTCCGGTCATGACGCATGCGGTCAAGATCGACCTGCCACGCGACAATCCGAACCCGCCGACCGAGGAGCCGGAAGTCGTGCGGATCTTCGTCGAGTTCGACGGGTCCATTTTCTGGAACGGCACGCCGATCGACACCAACTTATTCCGCGATTACGTCGCCATCGAAAATGCGAAAGACCCGCAGCCTGAAGTCCACGTCGATGCGCACCGGCGCGTCCCGTACGTGTATGTCGCGAACGTGCTCTTCACGCTCCAGCGCGGCGGCCTCCAGAAGGTCGGCTTCGTTTCAGGCGGTGGCGAACCCGCTGCCATCGCGCCGCCGGCACCCTAGGATTCGACCCATCGGTCGCGGGCCATGCGCCGGTCCGTGATCACCGTACTGCTCGCCGGTGCCGCGCTCGTCGCGGGTACCTGCGCGCGCGCCGATGAACCCGCCGTCCGCCGTTACGAACTGCCGAACCTGGATACGCTCGAGCTCGGGCTGCCGGCCGGATGGGTCGATAAAGTCGACCAGCCTCCCGGCGGAGGGCCGCCGACGATCGAACTCGGTCCGGCCGAGGGCGCGCCGTTCCAGGTGTTCGTGACGCCGGAGTGGAAGGACCCGTCAGCATCGGAAATCCGCGAGATTCCCGCGCTGCGCGACGCGATCCGGGATTCGGCCGAGCGGATCAAGCCGCAGGTGGTCGAAGACTTCCTCGACGTCCGGCAGCTCAACGGCGCGAACGGCATCGGCTACTACTTTTCCGCCACCGATCGCGACCCGCGCGCGGACGGGTTCAAGTACATGAGCGAGGGCGTGCTCGAGGTCGGCGACCTGACCCTCTGGTTCACGATCCTCACCAACGACGGCCAGGACACGGTCGGTGTCGAGGCGCTCACCATCCTCCAGACGGCAGTCCACCGCCGCACGGGTCTCGATCAGCGCTGAACTGCCGGAAAACGGCGAGCGGCCTTTCGGGCGCGACGGACCGCCTGTCCCCGGCTCGGACGGGCCCGGATACTCCGGCCAACTTTGCCGGAGGATTGCCGATGACATTCCGCGCTGTACTTTCGCTCCTAATCGTTCTCGCGACCGCCATGCCGGCTCATGCAGCCGGCACGGCCTGGGATCTCGAGATCGTCCCGTTGAAGCCGGACATCTACCTGCTGCGGCGGCCCGAGCCGTTGCGCCAGCCGGTCGAGGGCAACGTGCTGGTCATCGTCAACGAACGTGACGTCGTCGTCTTCGAAGGCGGCGGCATGCCGGTCGCGGCTGACAACGCGATCCGCCTGATACGCAGCATTACGACGAAGCCCGTCAGCCACCTGATCAACAGCCACTGGCACGGCGACCACAATCTCGGCAACCAGGTCTATCGTGCGGAATTTCCAGGCATCACGATCATCGGCCATCCGGCGACACGCGCGGCGATGCTCGGCCCGCCCTATAAATATGTCACCGAATTCGAGAAGGATCTCGGGCCGACGATCAGCGAATGGACGGCGCTCAAGGAAAAGGGCGAACTGTCGGAGCGGCGCTCGGTCCTGCTCGATGACCTGAACCTCCTGCTCACCGACGCGAAGCGGATTTCCGTGACGCCGCCGGACCTGACGGTCGCCGACGAAATCGTCCTGCATCGCGGCACACGCGAAATCCACATCCGCCACCTCGGCCTTGGCAATACCGAGGGGGACCTCCTTGTATGGCTGCCCGGGGAACGCATCGTCGCCACGGGCGACCTCGTCGTTCACCCGATACCCTACGGTTTCGGCAGCTTCCCGCGCGAATGGATCGAAACGCTCGGCCGGATCAAGGAGTTCCCGTTCGAGATCCTGGTGCCCGGCCACGGCGAGGTCCAGAAGGACACCGTCTATGTCGATCTCCTGATTGCCATGCTCGAATCGCTTCACACCCAGGCTGCCGCCGCAGTTGCGCGCGGACTCGATCTCGATGCGACGCGCGAGGAACTGGATCTGTCCGCATTTACCGAGCGATTCCCGCAGGACGACATGGGCATCAAGCTGTTCGAGGCCTGGTGGGCGTCCCCGATCGGGCGTTCGGCCTGGCTCGAGGCGAAAGGCCTGCCGATCGTGCAGGCGGGGTCGGGCGATAACAACTGATCGGCATCTATCTGCTATCTTTCGGGCTGTGACGATCAATCGCCGTCAATGGATGGGAATGACGCTTGCTGCTGGCGCGGCGCTTGGCCTCGGGCCGCGTCTCGCGATTGGCGCTGCGCGGGAGTCATTGATTTCCCGGCCCATCCCATCGAGTGGCGAACGGATCCCCGTCGTCGGCCTCGGGAGTTCCGCGACCTTCCGCAGCGTTGCGGAGCGCGAGGACGTCGCTTCGCTTCGCGACGTGCTCGACACGATGGTCGGGCGAGGCGCCACCGTTTTCGATACGGCGCCCTCCTACGGTGCGTCGGAGGAAGTCGCGGGCCGGCTTGCGCGTGAACTCGGAATCACGCAGAAGATCTTCTGGGCGACCAAGGTAAACGTCGCGTCGCGAGGCCGCGGAGCGGCCGATCCGGTCAGGGCAATTGCGCAGATCGAGGAATCCTTCCGCCGCTTCGGGGTCGAGACGATGGACCTGATCCAGGTCCACAACCTGGGAGATATTCCCGTGCAGCTCCGGATTCTCAAGGAGCTCAAGGCGGCGAAACGCGTCCGGTACATCGGCGTGACGTCGACGAACAAGGAACAGTACGGTGAACTCGCGCGCGTGATGCGCGAGGAGCCTCTCGATTTCATCGGCGTCGATTACGCCGTCGACAACCGGGATGTCGAAGGCACGATCCTGCCGCTCGCGATCGAGCGGAAGATCGCCGTGATGGTTTATGTGCCGTTCGGGCGCACGCGGCTCTTCCAGCGAGTGGGCGATCGCGCGCTACCGGCCTGGGCGGCCGACTTCGATGCCGCAAGCTGGGCGCAGTTCTTCATTAAATATGTGCTGGGGCACCCTGCCGTGACGGTCGTGACGCCGGCGACCAGCCAGGCGCGCCACATGATCGACAATATCGGCGGCGGCATCGGCCGCCTGCCGAATGCCGGGACCCGCAAGCGCATGGCGGAATTCGTCGACGCGCTGCCAGCGGTCAATCGCTGATCAGACCCGACGATACTCCGTCAATCCAGGTTTCCCGCACGGACAGCTGATCGTCTGCCAGGACGAGGTTCGCACGGAGCCCCGGAGCAATTCTGCCGACTTCGTCCTGGAGGCCGAGAAATGCGGCGGGATGGCGACTCGCCATGCGTACTGCCTCGGGCAGTGAAACCCGCAGCATCGAAACGGCATTCCTAACCGCGCCCGCCATGTCGGTATCCGAACCCGCAAGATTGCCATCCTCGTCGACGCAGGCTGCGCCTTCCACCGAGATCGCGCGGCCCTGGAGCGTAAAGCTCTTACGTGACGTTCCAACGCTTGGCATCGCGTCGGTCACGAGCATGAACCGGTCGTGCCGCTTGCATCGCAGCGCAATTCGCAACACCGCGGGATCCACGTGCTGCCCGTCGACGATGATCCCGCACCAGCTGTCTTCATGCTCGAGCGCGGCGCCCACGGCGCCAGGGCGGCGGCTGGTCAGCTGCGACATCGCATTGAACAGATGGGTGAAGCCCTGCAACCCGTGTCTCAATGCCTCGTGGATGTCCTCATAGCTCGCATCCGTGTGCCCCGCACAGACGATTACACCGGCTGCCGAGAGCTTGTCGATGAAACCCGGCGTCGTCATTTCCGGAGCGAGTGTCACCAGCGTCTTTCCACGGCGCAAAGACGTCAAGAGGCGAATTCCAGTCTCGTCCAGCTCACGAAACCAGTTCGCATCGTGCACTCCCTTGCGCGCAACGCTTAGAAAGGGGCCTTCGACGTGAATCCCCAGGACGCCCGGCACACCGGCTTCGATCGCTGCGTCGACCGCGCGCATCGCTTCTTCGACCACCTTCAGGTCGTCGCTGATCAGCGTCGGCAGAAAACCGGTCGTGCCGAACTGACGATGCGCGGCGCCGATTGCGCGTATCGTCTCGACCTCGCGAGAGTCGTTGAACAGGAAGCCACCGCCGCCGTTCACTTGCACGTCGATGAAGCCCGGCAGCAGCATTCCACCGTCGAGATCCACGCGGCGGGCCGTCGCCACACGCGCGTCCTTTTCAGGAACGATCGCCGCGATACGGCCGCCGTCGATCAGGACCGACTTGCCTTCCGAGAATCCTTCGTGGAGAAGAACACGGCCGTTGACGAGCGCAACCGCCATCAGACGGTCTCCGTAATCTTGGAGAGGTGCGGCGGGTGATCCGGGTCGAGCCCTCGAGCGCGAGAGAGCGCCTCGGCCATGCGATAGAAGCTCTGGATGAGCAGCACCGGCTGTACGACGGGATGTGCGGCAATACCCGGAAGCGAAAGCGCCCCGGGCACGTCCAGACCCGTGGAAATCAGCGCGGCACCGTTTTGCACGAGCAGCGCCGCGAGCGCGGCATTGCTCGCGCGCGTCTCGTCGTCCAGCGAGAACATCAGGACCGGGAATCCCGCCTGAACCAGCGCCATCGGCCCATGCTGCAACTCGGCGACCGAGAGCGCCTCCGCGTGCAGCCCGCATGTCTCCTTCAATTTCAGTGCGGCTTCCTGCGCAACACTGAGTCCGAGCCCGCGGCCGAGCACGAACAGGTTGACAGCTTGCCTCAGCGGTGCGACGGCACGCTGCCAGTCGAGTCGCAAGGCGCTCTCCAGCCGGTCCGGCAGGTTCGCCAATGCACTTGCCAGCTCGACATCGCCTCGCCATTCCGTAACCAGGTGCAGGATCGCGGCGAGAGACGCGATATGCGACTTCGTCGCCGCGACACTCGATTCAACGCCGGCGCGCAAGGGGATGACGTGATCGGCGCGCTTGGCGAGCACGGAGCGTTCATCGTTCACCAGCGCGACGACGAGCGCACCCGCCGCCCGCGCGGCATCCGCGGCTGCGAGAAGATCCGGGCTGCGCCCCGACTGCGAAATTGCGAGACACAGCGCGCCGCCTAGATCGGGTCGCGCCGAATAGACGGAACTCACCGACGGCGCTGCCGAGGATGTCAGCACGCCACAACGGGTTTCCAGCAGGTACTTGGCATAAGTGGCCGCGTGATCGGAACTTCCCCGCGCACAGGTCACGACGGCCCGCGGCGCAAGACGCCGCAGTGCCTCGCCGAGATGCCTGACCACATCACGATTGGCGGCGATCTGCCCGCGCACGACGGCGGCCGACTCGGCGGCTTCGCGGTACATGGAAGTCACTTCTGGACACTGAGCTCGGCGACGAAATCGTATGTGTCGCCGCGGTAGTACGACTGGGAGAACTCGACGGCACGGCCATCACCGAGATAGCCAACGCGTTCCGCGAGGAGACCCGCGTCGAGGTCCTTCGCGCCGAGCAGCTTCGCCTGCTCCGCAGTCAGTAGCACGGCCCGAAGCCGTTGCAGCGCCTTCACCGGACGGTTGCCCCTGCGTTCGAGCGACTCGTAGAGCGAACTGTCCACGCTCTCGACCGAAGGCAGGCAGGATGCAAGCACGGTCGCGTATTCGAGCGCCATTGGCGCATCGTCCGCGAATCGGATGCGATGCAGACGGTATACGGGCGTACCCGGACTCAATTGCATCGTGAGTGCTTCCTCCGGCGTGACCGTGCCCTGGGAGCGCTTCAGCCAGACGCTGCGCGGGTGCAGCCCCCGGGCGCGCATGTCTTCCGAGAACGACGAAAGTTGGGAGAAGTTCTTCTCGACGCGCGCCTTCACGAAGGTGCCGGAGCCCTGCCGCTTGACCAGCAGCCCCTCCGCAACGAGACCGTCGATCGCCTTGCGAACGGTAATGCGGGACACCGAAAACTCTGTCGCCAGATCGCGCTCGGCGGGCAGTGCGTCGTTCGGACCGATTTGATTGCGCTCGATGGCACCTTTCAGCATGCGTTGAAGCTGCTGATAGAGCGGTATGCCGCTGCTGTCGTCCAGGCGCCCGAGTTTTTGCCGCAAACGCGTCATGTGTCCGCCCCCTGGTCGAGTTCGCAATATAACCAAATCAATACCACTTTAGGAAACAATTTGTCTAATTCGCTATTAACTGCCGTTATAACAAAGCATTAGTTTGGTTTGCGAGTGGTCTTATATAGGACTGGTATTTCACCCTTAGTGGTATTACAGTGGCATTACATTGGTCGCGACCGACCGCATGAGCGGCGGCACGGGCTGGTTTCAAAAGCGTTCAATTCGGGGGAACACGACGCCATGAGCAAGAGCACCGCAACGCGAAACACCACTCTGTCGAGAAGGGCGCCCTCCGCGCTCGCGAGCGCTGTCGCTATCGCACTTTACGGGGGCGCAGGTGGCGTGCACGCCCAGCAAACCACTCTCGAACCGGTCATCGTGACCGGCATTCGAGCGAGCATCGCCCAGTCGATCGAGCGCAAGCGCGAGTCGGCGACGGTCGTCGAGGTCATCACGGCCGAAGATGTGGGCAAGTTCCCGGATAAGAACGTCGCGGAATCACTGCAACGCGTGCCCGGTGTCGTCATCAACAAGGAGTTCGGCGAGGGCGAGCGAGTCAGCCTCCGCGGCACGGCACCCAACCTCACGCGCACGCTCCTGAACGGCCACGGGCTCGCGACGGCGGACTGGTTCATTCTCGACCAGCTCAATACGACCCGAAGCTTCAACTACCTGATGCTGCCCTCCGACATCATCGGCAGCGTCGAGGTGCACAAGAGCTCGCAGGCCGATTTCGAGGAAGGGGGTATCGGCGGCACGATCAACGTCATCACGCGGAATCCCCTGGACCTCGAGTCGATGTCCTTTTACGGATCGGCGCAGGTCGCCTACACCGACCTCGCCGACGAGACGACACCGCAGGCCAACCTGCTCTTCAGCTGGAAGAACGACGGCGAGAATCTCGGCATCCTGCTCGCAGGCGTGTACCAGGACCGCAAGATCCGGCGCGACGGCGTCGAGGTGCTGGGCTACTTCCCGGTCGACATCGACCCGACTGCGGCGGTCAACGAGGTTCTTGCCCCCGCACTGATCGGCTCGGCCCTGTTCCAGCAGGAGCGCAAGCGGACGGGCGGCAACATCGGCATTCAGTTTCAGCCGAACGACCGCCTCGATTTCAATTTCACCGCCCTCTATTCGAAATTCGATGCAGACAACATCAACGCGAATTTCCTGACCTGGGGCACGCGCGCGATAGGCAATGGCGGCACGCTGACCAACGTCACGGTGGTGGACGACACCGCAGTGGCAGGCAGGATGGCCTCCGCAGGTGACGGCACGGCAGATTTCGGCGCGGTCTACGACGCGATCAATCGCTTCGCCACGGCCGAGACGACCGACATCTCGCTCGACACCGTCGTCCATGACGTCGGCGACTGGACCCTTCATTTCAAGCTCGGCCAGACGGAAGCGAGCGGCGACACCGATGCGCAGCCTTTCGTCGAGTTCGGCGCGCCCGCGGCTTTCACCTACGACCTGCGGGGCCGTACGCCGAGCGTGCAGTTCGAGAACGTCGACCCGACCGACCCGACGGACATGCAGTTCATCTTCAGCTCGCTGCACCAGATCCTGAATGACGACAGCGAGACGTACTTCTATGCCGACGCATCGCGGCCGATCGACGCCGGGCCATTCAGCGGACTGAAGCTTGGCGCAAAGGCGACGGACCACGACCGCGATCTGGTCTTCAACGCGACGACCTACGGCGGTTTCCACGTACCGATCAATACGACGCCCTCCACGACTTTTGCCGGCCCGATTACGCCAGGCGATTTCCTCGATGGGATCTCCGGCGCCGGCACGCTCGACGAGTA
>CAYPQX010000037.1:0-6598 GCA_964412975.1 uncultured Steroidobacteraceae bacterium | reverse complement strand
GAATCTCGTTGGAATCATAGGTGTCGTAAGTCACCCTGATGCCGGTCTTCGCCTCGAAGTCGGCGATCGTGGTCGCGCCGATATAGTCCGTCCAGTTGTAGACGTGGAGGACTTTCTCGCCTGGTCCCTGCGCCCGCCCGTCGGCATTTTCGTTGCCACCGCCGCAGGCCGGCAGAAGAAGTACAGCCGCTGCCGCAAGCCCGCTGCGCGCGAGGGTTTGCAGGCTCACTGGCCAGTTCGGATCCGTGTCCAGGAACGATTCAGATCGCGGCTGAAGGCCTGGCTCTCGGCCAGGTCGGGATGAAGCCTCGCCCGGATTTCGGCGCTGGGATAGATATTCGGGTCGTTGCGTATCGCCTCGTCCACGAGCGGCAGCGACGCGGAATTGCCGTTTGCAAACCGCACCTTGTTCGTGACCCGGGCGATGACCGCGGGATCCATAAGGAAATTGAGGAACTCATGGGCATTCCCCGGATGCGGCGCGTCGGCCGGTATGGCGAGCATGTCGAAATAGTTGATCGCGCCTTCCTTGGGGATCGCGTACGCAACCTTGACGGGTTTCGCGGCAGCGGCTCCGCGGTCCCGCGCCTGCAGGATGTCGCCGCTCCAGCCGAGCGCCACGCAGATCTCGCCTGCGGCGAGGTCGTTGATATAGGAAGACGAGTGAAAGTACCGGATGTGGCGGCGGACCTTCATGAGCGTCTCTTCGACGACCGCCAGGTCTTCCGGCTCTTCGCTGTTCGGGTCGAGCCCCTTGTAGATCGCGACCGACCCGAACACGTCGGTCGGTGCATCGAGCATCGCAATTCCGCATTTCGCAAGCTTTGCCGCATTCGCAGGCTCAAGGATCGCGCTCCAGCTGTCGATCGTATCGGTGCCGAGGGCCCGCCTGACCATGTCGGGGTTGTAGCCGATGCCGATCGTGCCCCAGAGGTAGGTGATGGAGTCCTGGTTGCCGGGATCGTGGGCCGCGACCCGTTGCATGATGTCCGGGTCCATGTTCGTAAGATTCGGGAGTTTCGACTTGTCGAGCTTCAGGAACACGCCGGCCTTGATCTGGCGTTCGAGAAACGGCGCGGTCGGCACGACGACGTCGTAACCCGCGCGGCCTGCGAGAAGCTTGGTCTCCAGCACCTCGTTGGAATCGAAGACGTCGTAAGTGACCTTGATGCCGGTCTTCTTCTCGAAGTCCGCGATCGTCGAATCGCCGATGTAGTCCGACCAGTTCAGGACGTTGACGACTTTCCCTTCAGGTGCCGCAGCCTTCCCGGCCACCGCCGCCGCCTCCTCCTTCTCGCCGCCGCAAGCAACGAGGAGCGCCGCGACGATCGCGACCTGCCAGTAACCGGATAGGTTTCGCATGCTCGCCCCCGTCATGGTCCGACACCGATGTCCCGAGCCGTCAGGTCCAGGCACTTGCGCGCCTTCTCCACCAGCTCGTCCACGTGTTTACGCTCCATCACGAGCGGCGGCGCCATGATCATCGTGTCGCGCACCGCGCGCATGATCAGCCCGTTCTTGAAGCAGTGATCCCGGCAGATCTGGCCGACCGCACCGCGATCTCGGAAGAACGTGCGCGATCCCTTGTGGGCGACGAGCTCGAGCGCCCCGATCATGCCGATCCCGCGCACTTCTCCGACGAGCGGATGATCGGCGAGTTCGCGGAAGCGGCGCTGGAGGTAGGGCCCGATCTCGTCGCGGGCGCGCTCCACGATCTTCTCGCGGCGCATGATCGCAAGGTTTTCGATCGCAACCGCGCAGGCGACCGGATGCCCCGACCAGGTGAAGCCGTGGGCGAATTCGCCGCCCTTTTCGATCAGCACGTCGGCTACGCGATCCGACACCATCGCGCCGCCGAGCGGCTGGTAGCCCGAGGTGATGCCCTTGGCGATCGTCATGAAGTCCGGTTCGAAGCCGAAATGCTCGCAGCCAAACCAGTGGCCCATGCGGCCGAAGCCGCAGATCACCTCGTCGGAGATCAGGAGGATCCCGTACTCGCGGCAGATGCGCTGGATCTCGGGCCAGTAAGTCGAGGGTGGAATGATCACGCCACCCGCGCCCTGGATCGGTTCGCCGATGAAAGCCGCGACATTCTCAGGTCCGAGTTCCTCGATCCTTTCCGCGAGCCGACGCGCGGCGCGCAGGCCATATTCCTCCGGGCTCAGATCGACGCCATTTTCGTACCAGTACGGCTGCTCGATATGCACGATGCCCGGGATCGGCAAGCCACCCTGCGCATGCATCGTCGACATGCCGCCGAGGCTCGCGGCAGCCATCGTGCTGCCGTGGTACGCATTGAGACGGCTGATGACGATGCTGCGCTTCGGCTGGTCCATCAGGTCCCAGTAGCGCCGCGCCATGCGCAGGATCGTGTCGTTGGCCTCCGAGCCCGAGTTGGTGAAGAAGACGCGATTGAACTGCTTCGGCGTCAGCTCGCTCAGGACCTGCGCCAGTTCGATTGCCGGCGGATGTGCGCTCTTGAAGAAACTGTTGTAGTACGGAAGCTCGCGCATCTGGCGAGCGGCAACATCGGCGAGCTCATTCCGGCCATAGCCGATATTGACGCACCAGAGGCCCGACATCGCGTCGAGGATTTCGAGGCCTTCCGAGTCATAGAGGTACACGCCGTCGGCGCGCGTGATGACCCGAGATCCCTCGGCGGCCAGCGACCGGAAATCCGTGAAAGGATGCAGGTAATGCCGGGCGTCGAGTTCCTGCCAGTCGCGCGTCGCTCGTCCCATAATGCGTGGCTTCGCGCTCATAAGTCTCCCCGGCGGTCAGACGTTCAGCAGCAGGTGTTCCCGTTCCCACGAGCTGATGACCCGCGAAAAAGTTTCGTACTCGTTTTCCTTCACGGCACAGTATGCCGCAACGAACCGCTCCCCGAACAATTCGACGAGCGGCTTGGTGCCGCGCAGCAGCCCCAGAGCGTCGGCGAGCGTCATCGGGAGCGAGAACGGCAGGTCGTAGGCTGAACCCGTGATGGCCGCCGTCGGCTTCAGTTCCTCGATCATCCCGAGGTATCCGCAGGCGAGCGATGCCGCGATCGCGAGATACGGGTTCGCGTCCGCGCCGCCCAGGCGATTTTCGACCCGGCGCGACTGCGGTTCGGACGTGGGCACACGCAGCCCTGCCGTACGGTTGTCGTAGCCCCACTGCACGTTGATCGGTGCCGAGTTATAGCGCGTGATGCGGCGGTAACTGTTGACGTTTGGCGCAAACAGCGACATCGAAGCCGATAGGTACTTCTGCAAACCCGCGATGTGCGCCTCGAAGAGCGCCGTATGCTTTCCTTCCGCGTCGCTGAAGATGTTCTCGCCGGTCTTGGCATCGACGATGCTCTGGTGGATGTGCATCGCGCTGCCCGGTTCGCCCTGGAGCGGCTTCGCCATAAAGGTCGCATACATCTTGTGGCGGTGCGCGGCCTCTCGTGCCGTACGCTTGAACAGGAATGCCTGATCGGCGAGATCGAGCGCGTCGCCGTGATTGAGGTTGATCTCCATCTGCGCCGCGCCCGCCTCGTGGATCAGCGTGTCGATGTCGAGGTCCTGCGCTTCGCAGAAAGCATAGATGTCGTCGAACAGCGGATCGAATTCATTGACCGCCGCGATGCTGTAGGCCTGGCGGCCTGTTTCCGGCCGGCCGGAGCGGCCGACCGGCGGCTTCAGCGGGTAATCCGAATCCGTATTCGGCTCGACCAGGAAGAACTCGAGTTCCGGCGCGACCACCGGCCGCCACCCTCGTGCCGAATATAGGTCGAGTATGCGTCGCAGGACATAGCGCGGCGCCATCGGCACCGGGCGGCCATCGTCGTAAAAGCAGTCATGAATGACCTGCGCCGTGGGCTCCGCAGCCCAGGGCACGACGCGAATCGTCTTCGGATCGCCCGTCAGGTTGATGTCGATCTCGGACGGGTGTATCGAGCTGTCGTCATCCGGGTACTCGCCCGTGACAGTCTGCAGAAAGATCGACTCCGGCAGTCGCATGCCCTCGTCTTCGGCGTACTTGTCCGCTGGCATCACCTTGCCGCGGGCGACGCCCGCCATGTCGGGCACGATCGCCTCGACTTCGGTAATGGCGTGATCTTTCAGGAACTGCTGGATTTCGCTCATCGGATCCGCCTGCTTGCATGGTCGCGCCCGGCCTGGCCGAAAGCCGCGAACAACGCCTTTGAGAACGGGTTCTCCATGACCTTCCATTCCGGGTGCCATTGCACCGCGAGCGCAAAAGTCTTCGCCCCGTCGATTCGAAACGCCTCGATCACGCCGTCTTCGGCCTTCGCTTCGGGGACGAGATTCGGCGCGAGCTTCTCGACGCCCTGCGAGTGCAGCGAATTGACTTGCATGCGACGGCTGCCGGCGATCTTGTGCAGCATTCCGCCCTCCATGAGCTCGACCTCATGCGCTGGCCCGTATTGCACTTCGAGCGGCTGATCCTTGTCCTCGCGATGATCGATGTTGCCGGGCAGCTCCTGGAGCTTCTGGGTCAGCGATCCGCCGAACGCGACGTTGATCTCCTGGAAGCCGCGGCAGATGCCGAAGATCGGCATGCCCGCGTCGACCGCGCCCGTGATCATCGGGAGCGTCGTGGCGTCGCGCTCGGGATCGTGCAGGGTCCCGGGCGCCGACTTGGGGCCGAGATACCGATGCGGCTCGACGTTCGAAGGGCTGCCCGTAAAGAGGATTCCGTCGAATGTCCCTAGCCACTCGCGCAGGTACCGATCGCCCAGCGCCGGGACCAGGACGGGTATCGCTTCGGCCGCCTGGACGACGGCATTGATGTATTTCTCGCCAACACAATGGAACCAGTGCGAGTTCAATAGGCGGCGATCGGCGGGAATTCCGATGACTGGCTTCCGCATATGCATCTGTTAATTATTTTGAACGGCCCCCGGTATGGAGGCCTGTTCGACAGGGCCTATTGTCTCACAAACGGGGGGTGAGGCGCCCCGCAGGATCGGAGGGGAATACCGCGTTCTGTCAGCCCGGAGAGGGGTTTCCGGGCAAATTATGTTGCACCGCGGGAACCTTGCCCGGCCCACGGGCGGGTGGTTATCCTGCCCTGCCGCCGTTTCCGGCGCGCGCTACAAGATCTTAAACGCCAGGTGCGAAATGGCCCTCGTCCGCGACGACTTTTCGAATGCCGAGGCTTTCCTCGCCGCGCATCCTGCCGTGCGGGTCGTCGACATCCTGCTGCCCGATCTCTGCGGTGTGCTCCGCGGCAAGCGGGTCGATCGCGCGGATCTCGCCAGCATCTACCAGCGCGGCATGTTTCTGCCGGGCTCCATGTTCGCGCTCGACGTGCTCGGCGGCACGATCGAGGCAACCGGCCTCGGTTTTGACGAAGGCGACGCCGACCGGACCTGCGTGGCGCTCGCGGGCACCCTCTTTCCTGCATCCTGGATGGGCCCGAGCGTTGCCCAGCTCCAGGTGCAGATGCTCGACCACGACGGCGCGCCTTTTTATGGCGACCCGCGCCACCTGCTGGACGCCGTGCTCGAGCGTTACGCGGCACGCGGCTGGACACCGGTCGTCGCGCTCGAGCTCGAGTTCTACTTCGTCGATCCCGAGCGCACGGCCGAAGGCCACGCCCAGCCGCCCCGCTCGCGCTACACGGGCCGGCGTGAGACACGCACGCAGATCAACTCGATGGCGGATCTCGAATCGGTTTCCGACATCCTTTCCGAGATTGCGGCGGCCTGCGCGGAGCAGGACGTTCCCACCGGTGCGGCACTCGCCGAGTACGGGCCGAACCAGTGGGAGGTCAATCTGCGGCATGTGAAGGATGCCCGCCTTGCCTGCGACCAGGCGATGCGGTTCAAGCGCATCGTCAAAGGCGTTGCACACCGCAACGGCCTCGAAGCCACGTTCATGGCAAAGCCGTACGCGGACAAGGCCGGCAGCGGCATGCACATCCACGTGAGTGTCCAGGACGCTGCGGGCCGGAACATCTTCGAGTCCGAAGATGCGCTCGGAAACGATCTCCTGAAGCAGGCTGTGGCGGGCCTGCTCGAAACCATGGCGGACGGCATGGCGGTATTCGCGCCAAACGCAAACAGCTATCGCCGCATACGGCCCGAAGCCTACGTGCCGATGAACGCGACCTGGGGCTATAACAACCGTGGCGTCGCGGTTCGCGTACCCGTTTCCGGGGCAGCCGACCGTCGCCTCGAGCACCGGGTCGCCGGCGCCGACGCGAATCCTTATCTCCTCGCGGCCCTCGTACTGGCCGGCATGCTCCACGGCATGGAAAAGAAGCTGAGCGCACCGGCTGCCTTCGAGGGCAACGCCTACACGCAAAAGCTCTCGACGCCACGCCTGCCGGACGACTGGCCGACGGCACTCGCGCGCTTCAAGACGAGCGAGTTCCTGCGCGAGTACTTCGGTGAGCGTTTCGTGAGACTCTATGAGTTGACGCGGCGCGGCGAGATGCAGGCTTTCAACGCCCGGCCGACGGCGCTCGATTACACCTGGTACCTGGAATCCGTATGAGCCATCGGCCCGCAGACAGTTGGTATGAGGCGACCGCGCGGCGGCAGGCCCCGCAGCCAGCGCTCGCGGGGGATGTCGAGGCCGACGTCTGCGTCGTCGGCGGCGGC
>CAYPQX010000036.1:0-10357 GCA_964412975.1 uncultured Steroidobacteraceae bacterium | reverse complement strand
CCGCGGACGTCGCGGGCGAGGCTGGCTCCAGCGTGGATGGCGCGAACGAGGGCCTGTCGGGTGAAGCGGCCGGCAATGCGAGCGGCAACGGCGAGAGCATGCTGGACGTCGATTCGGGCGACCTCGCAGGCAATGCCGCGGGCAGTGCAGCGGGTCGGGCGCAGATCGTGAGCGACGACGAACCGTCCGCGCCGCTCCAGAAGCGTCAGCAGACTCCGGCCAAGGACAAGAAGCCGGCCAGGAAGCCGCAGCCGGAGCCGAAGCCACAGCCCCGGGTCGAGGCCGACGGCAAGGCCAGCGGCAATGGCGGTCTCGAGGCCTCGGGCGACGGCAAGGCATCAGCCAATGCCAATGCCGCGGCCGATGCTAACGCAAGCGTCGAGAAGTAAAGGCAAAGCTGAAACGGGCGGCGGGAGAGAAATCTCCCGCCGCTTTTTTCGTGCTTGCCTGCCGGGGCCCCCGGGGGTGTAATCTTGAAGCGTGGACAAGCCGTAGGAGGAACCTGCCAATGCACGACGAGCTGACCACGTTGCCCGGCATCGGACCCGCCATCGCGGCGGATCTCCGGCACCTGGGCATTCACTCCATCCGGGAACTCGCGGAATCCAACCCGGAACAGCTCTTCCAGCGACTACGAAAAATCACCGGGCACGAACAGGAGCCCTGTCTCCTGTACACGTTCCGTTGCGCGACCTATGCGGCGCGCACGCCCGAGCCGAAGCCGGATCTACTCAAGTGGTGGAACTGGAAAGACCGACGACTCGACGAGTAGCAATCCGAAAGAGACGCTTCTTCTTTCTCGTTCTGCTGTCCGCCGTTCTGGCGGCACAGGCGGGCTGCAGCCGCGAAGCGGCTGATCCGACCGAGCCGGTTGCGCGCACCGTCAATTTCTACAGTTGGTCGGATTACGTCGCGCCAGACACGATCGCCGGGTTCGAAAAAGAAACTGGCATCGACGTCAATCACGACATTTTCGACAGCTACGAGTTGCTCGAAACCAAACTTCTGACCGGCCGTAGCGGGTTTGACGTCGTGGTCGTGGGCGGCGACGTGATTCGCGTAATCGGCGTCGGCGCGCTCCAGCCACTCGACCGCGGGTTGCTACCTAACTGGGGCAACCTCGATTCGGGCTTGATGGCCGTGCTAGCACGCCAGGACCCTGGCAACCGACATCTCGCGGGTTATCTGTGGGGAACGACGGGCATCGCATACAACGCTTCGCGAGTGCGCGAACTGGCGCCCGGCGCGCCGACAGACAGTTGGCGTCTCGTTTTTGATCCCGCCGTCATTTCCAAGCTTTCATCTTGTGGTTTCTCGATCGCCGAGGCACCGAGCGAGGTCATCGCATCCGCGCTGATCTATCTCGGGCGCGACCCGAACAGCGCGACGCCGGATGATTTGCTTGCGGCTGAGCAAGTCCTGGATGGCATCCGTCCGTCGGTCCGAAAGATTGACGTGGACAGCCAGATCAACGATCTCGTCGGCGGCGAAATCTGTGTCATGTTGACGTGGCCGACCAGCGCGGTAATTGCCCGCCGCGACTTGCCGAATCAGCCAACGAAGCCGATATCCGCTATGTCATTCCACGGGAAGGCGCGATCACTTGGTTCGATACGCTTGCGATCCCCGCGGATGCTCCCCATCCGGTGGAAGCGCATGCGCTCATCGACTACCTGATGCGGCCGGAAGTGGCGGCTGCCACCGCGAACTACGTCGGCAATTCCACGATGAACCGGGCGGCGATGCCGCAAGTGCTGGCGTCGATTCGCAATGACCCGTCGCTTTACCCGCCGGCTGAAGTCATGGTTCGACTGACGTATCTGTTGCCGCACGACCAGGAAAAGAGCCGCGCCGAGACCCGGGTCTGGAATCGTTTCAAGACGGGGCAATAGTTCGCGCTCTAAAAGGGGACGTTCACCTTTAAAGGTGAACGTCCCCTTTAGAGTCGAATGCCCCGGACCGTTCGAACTCGCCGGCCGCGAGCAGCGAGATCAGCGCGCTACTCGTAAACCGCCATCAGCTCCAACTCTTCGTCGATGACCATGCCGACACCGGGGCAATAGACCTTGAGCGATTCCTCGCCCGGCTCGAGCGGGCTGGTTTCCGTGACCTCGACGCAGTTCCTGAAGACGCCGGCCGGGACCTCGATCGTGAGTCCAAGCGCGGTGTGCTCGGCGCGATCCTTCGCGTTGGGCGCGATTTCCTGGAAGTAACGCGACCCGAGCAGGAAAGCGCGGTCCGGCATCAGCAATCCCGGGCGCGCGCCATCGACACCGGCGAGCCAGGCGTCATCCTCGGGATTTCCCTCGCCGTCGGTGACGTCTTCGCCGAAGTAATAGACGTCGTTCATGGGATCGCAGTCCGCGACGTAGTTGCGCGAAATCTCGTCGAGTTCGCCGTCCGCGGTCTCACGTTCCTCCATCACGCGCGCGCGCACCGAGAGCTGCTTTCCCCCGTGGAGGAACTTGATGACTTTCGTTTCTGGCAACATCGTGATCCAGACCTCCTCCAGTTCGTCGCATTCGCCCGCGTCGACGCAGCGGACGTTGCTCAGGTAAAGCTGGCGATCGACTTTGAGCTTGAAATAGGCGTTGCCGCCGTACGGCTTGAATTCGCAGGCCGAGAGCGGAAACTGGGTCGTGAACCGGCCAGCGGCATTGGCGACGGCCAACGGAGCCAGCGCGGCGAGCAAAAGGACGGCAGGTCGGTTCAGGGCTGACATAGGGAACTCCTCAGGATTGCGCGATTGACCTCCCATGAGACGGCCGCCGTGAAACAATCCTTCGCCCAGAAGGATTTCCGGCTATCCGACGTCCAATCTGACAATGGATGATCTGGTTCATCTCGACCGGGCCGTGGCCCGGCGGATCCTGGGCGGCGACGAAGCTGCTTTCAAGGACTTGTTTGACCGCTTCTTTCCGCGGCTCTACCGCTTTGCGCTTGCGCGCATCGGCAACGACCCGGACACGGCGCGCGACATCGTGCAGCAGACGTTCTGCAATGCGATCGAGCGGCTCGACAGCTATCGCGGCGAGGCGGCTCTTTACACCTGGTTTTGTCAGATCTGCCGCAATGTCGTGGCCGATCATTTCCGGAGGAAAGGCCGAAGCGCGAAGCGCGTCACCCTGCTTGAGGACCAGCCCAATGCGCGGGCAATCCTCGAATCGCTGACCGCGCCGGTCGGAGATGAGCCGGAGACTGGCGTGTGGCGGGAGGAGGTGCATCGAATCGTCGAGGCGACACTCGACTCGCTGCCGGGACATTACGGCGAAGTGCTCGAGTGGAAATACATCGACGGGTTGTCGGTGATGGAAATCGCCACCCGGCTGGGTCTCGGCGCGAAGGCGGCGGAATCGCTGCTGACGCGTGCGCGCGATGCATTTCGTGACGCGATTGTCGAGCTGTTCGGCACGACGGATGACCTCGTTGCTCCGTTCGGCCGCCAACCCGGATAAGGAAGACCATGCAGAACGAATCGGACCTCATCGAATCGCTGATCCGCACGGCTGGCAGGCGCGCGGAACCGCCCGAGGAGGCCTATCGCCAGGTGTTCGCCGTGGCAACCGCCGCGTTTCGCGAGAAGACTGCACACCGCCGCGAACGCCAGTGGGTTCTCTGGGCAGGCGCGGCGGCGGTCATGGTTCTCGCGATCGCGCTGATGTTCCAGTGGACGCCACCGGCAGCGCAGCGGGGCGAGCTCGCGCGCGTGGTGCGGGTGATCGGCAGCGCGGAACAGGCGAGCGGCGACGTCTGGCAGGCGCTCGGCGAGACGCGAACGCCGCTCACGACGGGCATGAAACTCCGCACGCTCGCCGGCGGGCGCGTCGCGCTTGCGCTGTCCGGCGGCGGGTCTCTCCGGCTCGCCGCTGAAACTGAAGTGATGCTGGACGCTCCGGAAAGGCTTTACGTCCGCCAGGGCACGGTCTACGTGGACAGCGGCGTACGCCCCGGCGCGTCGCGCCTCGAGATCGTGACCCCGGCGGGAACGGCGCGCGATCTCGGCACGCAGTTCGAATTGCTGGTCGCCGGCGCAGCACTGAGGCTGCGTGTGCGCGAAGGCTCCGTCTCGATCGACCGTGGCGGACAAACGCACACGGGCGGCGCGGGCGAACAGATCGCGATCGACGTTCTCGGCGGTGTTTCGCGCGATGTGATCGCGCCGGACGCCGAGGCATGGCAATGGACCGAATCCGTCGTGCCGACGCCGGACATGGACGGAAGACCAGCCGCCGACCTGATTGCCTGGGTCGCGCGTGAAACGGGGCGCCGGCTGCGTTATGTCTCGCCGGGCGTGGAGCAGCGCGCGGCGACCGTGATCCTGCACGGCAATATCCGTAACCTGTCCCCGCTCGCGGCACTCGATGCCATGCTGGCGACGACCGATCTCGAGTACGTGCTGCAGGGCGATACAATGGAAATCCGCACCAGGGACATCCCGCCGCTGGATCCGTGAGAAGGTTGTCGCTCCTGCTGGCCTGCCTCGCGGCAACCGCCGAGGCTGCCGAGTATCGCGGTATGCCGATCGAGGATGTGGTCGAGAAGCTGCGCGGCGACGGACTCGCAATTTTATACAGCAGCGATCTCGTCAAGCCCTGGATGCGGGTCGAGCGCGAGCCGCGCGCGATCGAGCCGCGCGCCATGCTTGCCGAGATCCTTGCACCGCATGGCATCGCGATCGCCGCGGGACCGCAGGACACTTTGATGCTCGTGCGCGAGACGCCACGTTCGCCGCGACATTCTAATCCCGGCGCCAGCCATAGCCCCGCGCCGACGCCGATCGACGCAGTCGTCGTCAGCGCAAGCCACTACTTCTTCGGCGACAAGTCGCCGCTCACCCCGATCGTGCTGAGCTCGAGCGAACTCGAATCGCTGCCGGATCTCGGCGAGGACCCGATTCGCGCCGTGGCGCGCCTGCCGGGCGTGGCGAACCAGGACTTCTCGAGCCGTTCCCACCTGCGCGGCGGTACGACCGAGGAAACGCTCGTGCGCTTCGACGACTTGCGCCTGTACAACCCCTATCACCTGAAGGATTTCTTCGGCGTCTTCAGCAGCATCGATCCCGGAATTGTCAGCGACATCCGGATCTATACGGGCGGGTTCCCGGTGGCTTTCGGCGATCGCAGCAGCGGCGTCGTCGACATTGCGCCGCGCCTGCCCGGACCGGAATTTCAGGGCCAGGCGGTCGCTTCCATGCTGACGGCCGGCGCCGCGCTCGACGGCAGCTTTGCCGAGGGGGCCGCCGACTGGGCGTTCGCCGCGCGGCGCGGGAACATGGACCTGTATTTCGATCTCGTCGATTCTCCGCTCGGCGAACCGGAATACCACGATCTTTACACGCATGTGGGCCGGCGCCTGAATGACTGGTTCGCGATTTCGGCCAACGCGCTCGTGTTCGACGACCGCATCCTCGCCTTCGACAGTGACCAGGAAGAGGAGGCGGTTGCCGAGTATCGCGACCAGTATTACTGGCTGCGGATGGATCTCGGTGCTCCCGACGGGCTGGGCGGCCGCGTGCTCGCGTCACATACCGTGATCGACAGCGAGCGCACGGGTACCGCGGATCTTCCAGGTGTCGCAAGCGGTGAGCTCACGGACGAGCGCGAGTTCACGATCAACACGCTGCAGGCCGACGGCTGGTGGCGGGTCGGCGCACATTCGCTGTTGCAGGCAGGCGCCGAGTGGAAGCAGCAAAGCGGGCGCTATGACTACGCGGATGATGTTGAGTTTGAACTGCTGTTCCTGACCCCGGGCGCGTCAGTCGAGTCTTCACGCGCGCGCCCGATCAGCTTGCGGCCGTCCGGGCATCAGGCCGGCGCCTACGTCAACTGGCGGCTCGAGCCCGCGGCGGAGTTCGCCTCCGATCTCGGCCTGCGGTGGGATCGTGCGACACTCGCGGCGGAGGACTCGTCGGTCTGGAGCCCGCGCACTGTACTGATGTGGCAGCCGACCGAAACGACGCGCCTTCGCCTCGGGTGGGGACGCTATTACCAGGCACAGGGAATCAGCGAACTCCAGGTTTCGGACGGGGAGACGCAGTTTCAGCGCGCCCAGCGTGCGACGCACAGCATCGTGAGCGTCGAGCACGACCTGGCGCCGTCGCTGACATTGCGGGCGGAGCTCTATCGCAAGGACTACGATCGGCCGTTCGCGCGCCACGAGAACCTGCTCAATACGGTGGTCGTCCTGCCGGAGCTGAAACCCGACCGCATTCTCATTGCGCCCGGTGCCGCAATTGCGGAAGGCGCGGAAATCTCGCTGCAGTACGAGGCTGGTGACCTGTCGGCCTGGCTTTCATTCACGCATTCGCGCGTGCGGGACCGGGTCGACGGCGAGTGGATCCTCAGGAGCTGGGACCAGCGTGAGCTCGCGGGCGGCGGCGTGAATTGGCGCGGCGACCGCTGGGAGGCCTCGCTCGCCGCCACCTGGCATGCCGGCTGGCCAACGACGGAAGTCGAGCTCCTGACGCTCGATCCTTTTCCGCTCGTCTCGGCGGAGAAACGGAATGCCTCGAATGTCTCGAACTACGCGCGATTCGACCTGCGCATCGCGCGCCGGTTCGATCTCGAAGCGGCGGGTGAGCTGACCGCCTTCCTTGAAGTCACGAACGTCACCAAGCGCAACAATGACTGCTGCGTCGAGTACCAGCTCGAGGACGAGGAGGTGGACGAGGTCTTTCTCGACGTCGAGCCCCGCGGCTCGCTGCCGATGATGCCGTCGCTCGGCGTGCTCTGGAAGTTCTAAAGGGGACGTTCACCTTTAAAGGTGAACGTCCCCTTTTTGTCAGGTCGCGGGCGCCTCGGCAGCCGGTTCCGCGGCCGGAGCCGGTGCGGGCGGCGCGTCCGAGTTCCAGGTGTCGCGCACCAGGAGCCACTTGCCGTCGATCTTGTTGAATACGCCGATGTACTTGCCGGTGGCGACCGTCGCGCCTGCCGCATCGGTGACGCTGAATGATCCGGATTCGTAGGCGAGGTCGCCCGAAACCTGAACCGGACCGTCGCCAGGAAGGTTGAATGTCAGTCCGGCAGCCCGACTGCCGGCGCTGTCCGCCGCCAGGAATTCCTGAATTGCGGTGCGGCCCGTGGCCGCCGGAGCATTCGGTGGCAACAGCACGGCGTCTTCAGCGTAGTTCGCGCCCATCGCGTCAGCATCACCGGAATTGTAGGCATTGGCCCAGGCCGTGGTCGCGGCACGGATCGCCGCTTCGTCGGCCGACGTATCGACGTCAGCTTTCTGGCAGCCCGCGAGTACGATGAGCCCGGCTGCAATGAGTGCAGCAGACTTCAGGATTTTCACGATATTCCCCTTTGGTTCTGGTTTGGCCGCCGGCCCCGGCGGTCGGGTAGTATCGTACACCTTTCGCAAGCGTGTGGTTGCAAGCGGCACCCAGTTTCTATCTACTCTCGCGCACGATGCGTGCGCGACAAGTACGATGAACGACGCAGGGGCCGGATCCGAGGACGTGGCGGAAATTCGCCAGATCGACGCACTGCTCCAGCGCAGACAGACTGCCGAGGCGCGGGCTCACTGCGACGCGTTGCTCATGCGTCATCCAGATCGCGCGGAGGGCTGGCTACTCCTGGCGCGAATCCATCAGCAGGGCGGCGATTTCGGCGGAATGATGGATGCCGCACGGCGCGCGCTTGCGCTCGACCCCGCCAGTACCGTCGCGCGATTTGCCGAGATCGAAGCGCGGCTGCACGCGGGCGACGTCGCTGGCGCACGCGCCTCCCTCGATGACATCGAAGACAACGCCGGTGCGGACAGCGGCACCTGGCGGCGCCTCGCGGAATTTCACACCAATCTTGGGCAGCACGACCACGCCGCGACCTGCGCGATCCGCGTGGCGACGCTCAAGCCCTATGACCCGCAGGCGGCTTTCACGAAGGCGAGCGCCCTGATTGCGATCGGGCGCATGGAAGAGGCTGAGACCCTGCTCGACGAGTTGATCGTCCGCGCGCCTGAAGAAGGCGATGCCTGGTACAACCGGGCGGCGCTTCGCCGCCAACTGCCTGCGCGTAATCACGTCGTGGCACTCCGGGCTGCGATCGCGGCGCGCTCACCGGGCTCGGCACCGGTTGCGATGTATTACGCGCTCGCGAAGGAGCTCGAGGATCTTGGCGACCACGCCGAATCCTTCGCCACACTCGCGCAGGGTGCCGCTGCGCGCCGGAAGGTGCTCTCCTATCGAGTCGCAGCCGATGAACAGGCGATTGCGTCGATCGTCCGCACTTTCGACCGCGCATGGTGCGAAAGAGCGGCGCCGGGATTCGAGGTGGAGGGCCCGATCTTCGTCGTCGGCCTGCCGCGAAGTGGCATGACGCTCGTCGAGCGAATTCTCATCCGGCATGAACATGTCGCGAGCGTTGGTGAGGTCAACGATTTCGCGCTGGCGGTGATGCGAACCGCTGGCCCGTCCGGCGGCAACGAAGATCTGATGCGCCGTGCGGCGCAGTCGGATCCTGTTTCACTTGGCAGGTCCTACTGGAGTGCCATCCAGGGTTATGGACACTCAAGGCCTCTCGTCGTCGACAAGACGCCGCTCAATTACCTCTACCTCGGACTCATCGCGCGCGCCCTGCCGCGCGCGCGCATCGTGCACTTACGGCGTCACCCGATGGGGTCCGCCTACGCCATGTACAAGACGCTGTTCCGAACGGGCTATCCGTTTTCCTACGACCTCGAAGATATCGGCCGCTACTCCGTCGCGTACCAGCGGCTGATGAACTACTGGCGCGCGCTGCTACCGGGACGATTCCTCGACCTTGACTATGAGTCGCTCGTCGACGACCAGGAAGGCACGACCCGGAAACTGCTCGGATACTGTGGCCTGCCATGGCGGGACGCGTGCCTGCGCTTTCACGAGAATACGGCGCCGACCGCAATCGCGAGCGCCGCCCAGGTGCGCCGTCCGATTTACGGCGAATCGAAGGACCTCTGGCGCAACTACAAGAGAGAACTTGCGCCGCTGGCACGGCTGCTTGCGCACAGCGGCATGGCGGTCGACTGAGCCGCGCCAAAGGGGACGTTCACCTTTAGCGAAAGATGAGGTGTCTCCGCCGAAGTGTCAGAAACTAAAGGTGAACGTCCCCTTTGACCAGGCGAAATGGTCGGCGTCGGGGGCTGATCCGCGCGTTGGCTCAGAAGCCGTAGACGAGATTGACGGTGAAAACCTGGTCGGTTTCTTCCGTGCCCGGCAACACGTCCGTGTTGTGCCGGACGGCATAGTCGAGGCCGAGCGCAAACGTATCGTTGATTTTCACTTCCATGCCGAGCTGGTTCTGCACGTAGGTATTGTCGGAGCCGCTTTCCACGAGCAGCCGTTCGTAGATCATCGTCGTGCCAGTAAGCTTGTGCTCGTAGGTGAGCGCGCCACGCACGATGGCATCCTCCGAGGTGTCCCCGGTTATCCGCAGCTCGGTCTGCCTGAAGCCCGCGCCGATCTGGCCCTCGAACTTCGTGGTTTCCGTGTCGGTGACCGTGCGCAGCAGTGGGCCGCCCGCCTTGTGCGTCCAGTTCTCGAGATCGTTGGCTACGTCGATGATGGCGTTGATCGTCGACGTTTCGGTGTTGCCACGTGCCAGCACGCCGCCGAGCGTGCCATTGCCCGTCCATTCGGCCGCCGCGACGCCTGAGAATGGCGCGCCACACAGCAACCCAGCCAGCCATCGCGAACCCCGCATGATGATCGCCCTGGGGCGAAAAAGTCGCGAAGTCTAGCCCGCGAGCACGATTTCCACACGCTTGTTGCGTTTGCCCTCGTTCCGGATGCGGACGACCCGGATACCGCCGATCTCGGCGATGTTGGCGACATGCGTGCCGCCGCAGGGCTGCAGGTCGATGTCGGGTATGCGCAGCAGCCGGATGCGGCCCGCGCCGCGCGGGGGCTGCACGCTCATCGTCTTGACGAGCTCCGGGCGCGCGTCGAGTTCTTCGTCCGTGATCCAGACGCTTTCGGTCGCAACGCCGCGCGCGATCAGCTCGTTTGTGCCGTGCTCGATCGAGCCTGCCTCGAGGAGTGTCATGTCGATGTCGAAATCGAGCCGCGCCTTGTCGGGTGCGATGTTGCCGCCGGTGACCGGTGCGATCACGACGCAGGACATGACATGCAGCGCGGTATGCAGGCGCATGAGCGCATAGCGGCGCGGCCAGTCGATCTCGAGCGAAACATTTTCACCGGTTTCCGGCAGCGGGCCGCCTGCCGCCATCAGGTGGGCAACGGAACCGGGTGTCTCGCCCTTGCGCGTGTCCACGATGGCAATGCGTTCGCCGTTCTCGCGGACGAGGATGCCCGTGTCGCCCGGCTGCCCGCCGCCGAGGGGATAGAAAATCGTGCGGTCGAGGTCGACCCGCCCGTCAC
>CAYPQX010000035.1:0-7202 GCA_964412975.1 uncultured Steroidobacteraceae bacterium | reverse complement strand
GACCAGGTCACGTTGTGCGTGACTGCCGCCGATCCGGTTCATCCGGCTGCGCACGGGCAGAAGCAGTTCGACCGCTTCCGTGTCACGCCCGGCGAAAATCGCGACGATGGCGCGCGCGAGCGGAAGTCCCAGCTCGCGCGTGACCGTTGCGGTTGTGTGAACGCCGTCCGCGCTTTTTTCGAGTTTCACGAGCATCCGGCGCTGATGCTCGTCGCGGCTGGCGCCAGTATACGCGATCAGCGCGTGCACGTCGTTGAATGCGTAGAAACCGCCCTCGTCCTGCGCGGCCCAGCAATCGGCAAGCGCCTGCCAGCGGGCGCCGGCGTCGCCGCCGCGGAGCGCAATCCGCCACAGCAGCTGCGACGCGTCGACGAGTTCGAGCGCAACCGCCGTCGGCTTCGGGTGCACCAGCCGGTCGTATAAGTCGAGCGCCGACGCGAAGTCGCCGAGCTCGAGGTGGTGCAGCGCCAGGTGCCACCAGTTGTGAAACGCGAGTGCACTGTCCGCCCAGGTCGGCGAGGTCGCCTGCAGCCACTGCGTGCCGTCGTGCACGCGGCCCTGCATTTCGAACACATGCTGCACGGCGTGCACGGCCCAGGGGTCGCGGGGATCCAGGCTGAGCGCACGGCGGCCGACGTCCTCGGCTCGCGAATAGTTCGCGGTTTCCTCGAGGCCGAAGGCGTACATGCCGAGCAGGTAGCCGTAGCCGGGCACGTCGGTGTTCCAGTGCGGCAGGGCCTGCGCCGGCCGGTCGCGCAGCATGATCGAGTCGCCGAGATAGAAATCGATGATATGCGCCGTCTGGAAGGCGACCAGGTCACGCGGATACTCAATCGCGATCGCGCCATAGAGCTCCGACGCACGATCGAAGCGGCCTTCCATCCAGGCCTGTGCGGCAGCGACGTGCCCCTGCTCGCGCGGCGTCGCGCGGTTGCCGAGGCGCGCGAGCGCATCGACGCTCGACTGGATCAGGGGCAGCGCGCCCTGTTCGCTCGACATCACCGCAAGATCGGCACGGAGCGCGTGCGCCATCCCGAAGTCCGGATCCTCGGCGAGCGCCTCGTCGATTGTCGCGAGCGGATTGCCGAAATAGCCGTGCGTTTGCCGCGCGGCCAGATCGTAACGTTCAAGTGCGGCCGCGTTCTGGGTCGAGACCGCCAGGCCGCGCGAATCGGTCAGTTTCATCTCATGTCCTCGGCTAATCCCCATCGCCACGGTCGCCTTTATAGGGGGCTGCCGTGAATCGCCTGTTCTCGGGAGCGTGAAAAATACGTGAAACTATAAAAACTATAACTTACTGATAATTAATAAGTTATAGGACGCTAGGTGGTCTGCATTGCCGGCTATAGGGTAGTCTCGGCACCCATGCTGCGCCTGCGATTGCTCGGAAGCTTCGAACTGAGAGGCCCGGGAGACCGGCCGCTCAAGGTTCCCGCCCGCAAGACCCGCGCCCTGCTCACATTCCTGGCGCTACAGAACGGCGCCCCGCAGAGTCGCGAGCGGCTCGCGGCCCTGCTCTGGGAGGACGCGGACGCGGAGCTCGCGCGCTCTAGCCTGCGCCAGGCGCTGACGGCGCTCCGCCGCGCGCTGCCGGAGAAGGAGCGCGCCGTGCTCGTAGCCGACGCGCAGCAGGTCGCACTCAAGCCCGCGCACATCCAGGTGGACGTGCTGCGCCTGCGCGGCCTGCTCGCGGAATCGTCCGGAGTTTCACTGAAAGCGGCGCGCGCGATCGTCGCCGAGTCGCTGCTCGAGGGCTTCGACGCGCGTTCCGGCGCCTTCGACGAGTGGATCGCCGCCGAACGCCACAGCCTTCGCCGCAATCTCGCGGGAGCCGCCGGAAAGCTCGCCGTCCTGTGCCGTGAGGCCCTGGATGCCGACGGCGAGATCGACGCGCTCAACTGGCTGCTCGCGCTCGAGCCGCTGCAGGAGGGCGCGCACCGCGAGCTGATGGCCTGCTTCGCGCGCACGGGGCGTTACACCGAGGCGCTCCGGCAGTACCAGCTCTGCCGCACGGTGCTCCGCCGCGAGCTCGATCTCGCGCCGGATCCGGCGACCGAAACGCTCTATCGCGACCTCATGAAAAAGCGGCGCGCTGGCGTGAGCGGGCCACTCTATATGCTGCCTGACGCGGAACCCGAGGATGCGGTCACCACAGCGCTCGCGACCGAGGCGCCGACACCCATGGACGACCGCGTGCTGCAAACAGGCGTCGTGCTCGCGCTGCGACTGCCCGGATTCGCCGAGCGGCGTCGTGCACTCGACCCGGAAGAACTGCGCGAGCTGACCCATCGTCTCCAGCAGCTGTTCGACGAGACGATCGCTTACTACGGTGGCGGCGCGGACCGCCTCTCCGGTGACCGGTTGAACGCCGTGTTCGGACTCGAGAACCTGAGCGGCTACGAGCCGCAGCGCGCGCTTCGTGCCGCGCAGGCTCTGCAACAAGCCTACGGCGCCCGCGATCTCGCCGTCGGTTCACCCGCAATCGGCATCGCGCAGGGCGCGGTCCTTCCCACACGAATCAACGGGCCTTTTCCGCTTTCCGGCAGTCCGATGACGGATGCGGAAGCGCTCGCCGCGCGCGCCCAGCCGCACGAGATCCTGCTGTCAGACGACCTGCGCCGCACGGTCGGTGCGCGCAACATCCCGCTTGCGGGCCGTCATGCGGAACTCTCGCTCATGACCTCGTTGCTCGAGCGGGCGATCGCTTCCCGTCGCGGCCGCACGATCGTGACCCGCGGCGAGGCCGGCATCGGCAAGACACGCTTGCTCGAGGCGCTCGCCGATGCGGCACGCGCGAACGGCACGGTATGCCACCGCGTGCAGGTGCTGGATTTCGGGCAGGTCAGGGCGCGGCGTCCGCTCGCGGCCCTGTTCGCGAGCCTGCTCGGTGTCAGTGCAGATGCCGATCCGCTGGAGCGCGGGCGCGCGGTCTCGGATGCGATCGCGGCCGGCCGGCTGCCCGCGGCTGGCGTCCTGCATGCGATCGGCCTGATCGGTGCGCCGCTCTCCGCGGACCAGGCGTCGATCGAGCGCAATGTCGACGCGCAGTCACTCGAGCACGGCCGCATCGAGGTCGTGCGCCGGCTGATCGAACTGGCCTGCGCGACCGCGCCGCTCCTGCTCGTGATCGAAGACCTTCATTACGCCGGCAGCGAGGAGGCAGCCCGGCTTGGCGAGTTGGCTGCCACCGTCGCCTCGCAGCCGGCGCTGCTCGTGCTTTCCACGCGCCCCGATGAAGACCCGATCGACGCCGCCTGGCGCGCGCGGGCGCGCGGTTGCCCGCTTACGACACTCGATCTCGCGCCGCTGACCGACGACGAATCGCGAGAGCTCGCGGCGAACTATCCGCAGCTGCCGGAAAAGACCGTGAACGGCTGCATCCAGCGCGCCCAGGGTCATCCATTCTTCCTGGACCAGCTGCTGCGCGCCGCGGGCGCCGGCGAGACCGCGATGCCGGGGTCCGTGCAGGCGCTCGTCCTGTCGCGCGTCGAAAAACTCGATCGCGCGGACCGCCAGGCTCTCCTCGCCGCTTCCGTTCTCGGGCTGCGATTCCCGCGCGCAGCGCTCGCGGCGATGGTGGAGGACTGCGACGCCGCGCTCGTCCGGTTGCTTGATGCGGGTCTCCTGGCCGTCGAAGGCAACGAGATCGCTTTCGTGCACGCACTGATGCGTGAGGCCGTTTATGGTTCCCTGCTGAAATCCCGCCGGCGCGAATTGCATGCACTCGCAGCCGGATGGTACGCGGGACGGGATCCGGGTCTCCGCGCCGGCCATCTCGCCGAGGCGGGCGATCCAGGCTCCGCGCGCGCCTGCATCGAAGCGGCGACCGCCGAGGCGGAATCGCTGCGGCTCGATCGTGCGCTCGAGTTCGCGCGCCGGGCCTGCGCGCTCGCGCGCGAGCCCGCCGACCTTTGCGTCGCACGCTGCCTGCTCGGCGAGCTGCAGACGCGCACCGGGCATACGCACGATGCAATCGCGACGCTACGCGAAGTGAGCGACCTGCGGCCCGATCCGCTCACCGAAGTGCGGGCGCGTCTTGCACTCGCGAATGCGCTTCGCATCCTCGACCGCTACGACGAGGCGCTCGCCGCCCTCGATCGCGCCGAATTGCTGCTCTCGGGTCACGACCGCCCGGAACTACTCACCCGGATATGGACGTTGCGCGGCAACATCCATTTTCCGCTCGGCGAGCTCGATGCCTGCCTCGCGGCGCATGAGCACGCTCTCGAGTGGGCGCAGAAGGCGAATTCGCCGGTGGACGAGGCGCGCGCGCTCGGCGGCGTCGGCGACGCTTTGTATCAGCGCGGACGCATGCGCACCGCGCGCGATTACTTCGAAAAGTGCGTGGCCGAGGCGCGCGAGCACGGGGCCGTCGGCCTCGCGCTTTCGAATGCGCCGATGCTCGCGCTCACGCGCGCAATGTGCGGTGAGGTCCACAATGCGCTGGCGGATTGCGATCGGGTCATCGCTGACGCGGCAAGATACGGAGACCCGCGCTCGGAGATGATCGCGCGCGACACTGAATCGATGATTTCGCTGTTCCGCGGTGACCACGAGCGCGTCCGCCGCGCCTCCGATCAGGGGCTCGCACTCGCGCGCCAGCTCGGCGCGCGGCGCTTCGAGGCGGAATTGATGGCGCTGATGGGGCATGCGCTTGCCGAACTCGGCATCGGCGCCGACGCGCAGGTGCTGCTGCGCCAGGCCACGACGCTCGCACTCGAGGTCGCAAGGACTTATTGCGGTCCGTGGTGCCTCGGCATCCAGGCGCTGCATACCCCGAGTGTCGAACGCGCGCGCGAGTTGCTCGCGCAGGGTGAGGCGCTGCTCGCGGTCGGCTGTGTCAGCCACAATTACCTGGAATTCCACCGCCTCGCGATCGAGTTCAACCTGCGGCACGAGGACTATCGGGAAACGCGGCGCCACGCAGCGGCACTGCGCGACTACACGCGCGAGGAATCCCTGCCCTGGAGCGATCTGATTATCCGCCGGGCCGAATGGCTTGCCGATCGCGCGGAGGGTCCGGCCCGTGCCGATCTCGCATCGCGGCGCGAAGCGCTCGTCGGCGACATCAATGCCGCTGAATTCGCCAGCTTGCTCCGCGTCCTCTAAAGGGGACGCTCACCTTTAAAGGGGACGCTCACCTTTGCAACTTTCTCGCGGTTCGCGCCGCCAAGTCATCGGTCAGTTTGTCTGCTCCAGGAGTAGCGTCGGTGCGTGCCGAGACACGCACGCATTATCTTTCCGGGCGTTCCCCATCACGTCACACAACGGGGCAGTCGCCGCGAGCGCGTATTTTTCGGTCGCGGCGACTATGCGGCCTATCTCGCGTTGTTTCGCAAACACGCCGAGCGATCTGACGTCCATGTCGCTGCGTACTGCCTGATGCCGAATCATGTGCATCTGGTCGTGATTCCATCGAATCAGGAAGGGTTACATCACATGCTCAAGGCCGTGCATGGCCAGTATGCGCAACGCGTGAACCGTATGAGGAGCCAGAACGGCCATATTTGGCAGGGTCGTTACTTTTCATCGCCGTTAGACTCCGACTACTTTCTCAATGCGGTCCGCTACGTCGAACTGAATCCCGTGAGGGCGCGAATGGTTGCCACGGCCGAGGAATTCGCTTGGTCGAGCGCCGCCGCACATTGTGGCCTTCGCAATGATCTCCTGATTGATCCGAAGACGCAGTCTAGGCTTCTGGCCGGTATCGGCGACTGGTCACAATGGCTTGGCGAGAAAATCGCCGAGGACGCCTTCACAACCTTGCGTCATCACGCGGGCCAGAACTTGCCCTGCGGCTCACAAGATTTCGTTGCGGAACTTGAGGAGTCTGCCGGCAGGAAACTTCAATTCCGGCCTCAGGGCCGGCAGCGTGAACAAAAGGGGACGCTCACCTTTAAAGGTGAGCGTCCCCTTTAAAGGTGAGCGTCCCCTTTAGGTCTTACTGCGTGACGGTCACCGGCGAGTTGAGCGTGAAGCCGACGACCGTGCCCGCGGGCAGGACGACTTCCTTGCCGGTCTTCTTCGCGGCTGCAGTGCCGGCCGCGGCACCAATGATCGCGCCGATAATCTTGCCCTGGTCGCTGTCAACCTGATGCCCGATCACGCCACCGGCGACTGCGCCGCCCGCTATCTTCGCGGTGTCGCCCGCCTTGTCGCTCTTGTCCGCAACCTGCGTCAGGCGGCCGCTGATCGGCTTGTCGCCACCCTCAAACGTCATATTGTCGAACGCGAGCCCGAGCGTCGGCTTGCCACCAATCGTCTTGCTGCCGGAGATGACTTCGGTAATCGAGCCCTGCACCGGAGCGCCGGCACGCGCGAGCACTTTGCCATCGATGACCAGGTCCGAAGTCAGGTTCGCGGTGAAGCGCTGGCCCACCTTGGCGGTCTTGGTCGAAATCTCACCGGGAAGCTGCACCGAGACCGAGGTCCCCGCCGGAACCGTGTAGTTCTTCGGGCCCGCCGCAACCGGCGTCGGCGCAGGCTTCGGTGCCGGCGACGACGGGGACGCCGCCGGCCTCGGGGCCGGCTTCGGCGCGCTCGCCTTCGCCAGAGTCGCTTCGCGATCCGCCAGCTCCTTTTCCTTTTCCTTCAGCGCGAGCTCGGCCTCGCGACGCGCCAGTTCTTCTTCCCGTGCCTTCATCTCGGCATCTGCATCGATCTCGGCCTGCACGGCAGGATCGGTCGTTACCGCTGTTTCTTCCGCCGGCTTCTTCCCGCAGGCGGCAAGCGCCAGCGCAGCGAGCGCGATCGGCAACAATGAATAGGTCATTTTCGAAGTCATTTGGTCATCTCCGTTGATCACTCCCTGATTACGGCTTCAGGAACTCGATGCGATCGTACAGCGCCTCGAGTTCCGGCACGAATACATTCCAGTTCGAGGCGTTCTGGTCGTATTTCCAGTCCGGGCTCACCAGCTTTTCGATGCGGAGCTCGGTCTGGAGCAGATAGTAATGCTTTCCGCGCGCAACGACGGCCATTCCGCGCCAGGAATCGTTGCGCTTGATGTCGTAGCTGCCCTTCACGGAGAGGCCGAGCGGCGATGCATTCGGCACGTGGGCGACCGCAATCCAGGCCGGCTGGCCCTTGATCTGGCCCGCCTCGTCGCGGAGCACCTTCGAATCCGGCACGTTGGCCTGAAAGAAGCGCGGAAAGCCGGTGTCGCGGAACCAGTTGGCGAGGTGCTTCGCGTCGGTCGCACC
>CAYPQX010000034.1:0-16965 GCA_964412975.1 uncultured Steroidobacteraceae bacterium | reverse complement strand
CATTATCGCGGTGACGACGCCTGCGAGTGCACCGATCGTTTTCCGGAACTGCTCGGTCTGACCGCTGTAGTACTGCTCCTCGGATTCCACGTCCACGTTTACCCGCGGGTCGGCGACCAGGTGGTCCTTGAGCGCAGGGAGGGCGATCGGGTCGTCCAACTGGAGGCGCACCGCACTGAAGCCCTGCCGGTTGAATGTCGACTGCGCGACTTCGACGTCCGCCCAGAGTTCGCTCTCGTTGGCGTCGCCGGATTCGAACACGCCGACCACGATCCAGTCGGAGCCCCGCATGCGGAGCGTCTCGCCGATCCTGACGCCGTCGAACTGTTGCGCTACGCCGCGACCGACGATCAGTTCGCGGAGGCCCGACTGGAACTGGCGTCCTTCGACGACCTGCAACTGCGGCCGAATCGCGAAGGCGGTGGGCTCGACGCCGCGCACGGTGATATTCGAACCGCTCTTCTCGCCGGTCTTGATCAATTCCGCGATGACGACCATCTCGGCCGAGGCGAGCGGGCGGCCGTCTTCGCCACCGCGCACGCCCGGGGCCTCCTTGATGATCGCGGCCTGTTCACGTGACAGGCCGGAATTGAGTTCCGCCTGCGAACCGCCCCGCAATACCAGCGCGACGTCAGCGCGGCCCGTGGCCTTGAGCGTCGACTGGAAGCCCGCTGCCATCGCGAGTAGCGCCGTGAAGACCGCGACCACGCCGGCAAGTCCGACGATGATCACGAAGGAGGGTCCGAGCCGCTCCGGGATGCTGCGCAGGCCGAGCTGCGTGATCAAGAGTGTCTGTTTCAGCATCCCTGCGGCCCCCTAGCGCCCGGCCAGGGCAGCGACGATCGTGAGCCGCCCGGCGCGCAGCGCCGGCAGCAGTCCGACCGCGAGACTCAGGAGCACGATGGCGGCGAGGCCCATGAGCCAGACGCGGTGATCGACTGCAATCGGAAGATTTCCGCCGGTCGCGTCGGCAATGGCGATTCCGAGGGGCGTCGCGAGGCCCAGGCCCAGCAGCCCGCCGATGACGCACAAGGCAGTCGCTTCGGCCAGCACGAAGCCGAGCACGCTGGCGTCGCTGAACCCGAGCGTCTTCAGGATTGCGAACTCGGGTATCCGCTCGCGCACGCTCTGCGCAATCGTATTTCCGACGACGAGGAGCAGCGTGAAGAACACTGCAAAAAGGATCCAGCGCACGATCAGGCCGATGTCGCCGATTTGCTTGAAAAAGCCGATATTGAAGTCCTTCTCGGTCTGGGTCTTTGTCTCATCCGGCGAGTTCTCGAACATCGCATCGATCGTCTCTGCAACTTGCCGTGCCTGGTCCGGATCGGCGAGCCTGATCGTATACGTGCCGGCCGCACCGCGGGCAAACAGGTTGGCCTCGTCGAAATAGTCGTAGTTGATCCAGCCGACATTGGTGTTGCGCTGCCACTGCGCATCCTTGCCGTCGTAGATGCCGACCAGGTCGAAAATCCAGTTCTTGCTGCCGTCCTTCTGCGGAAAGATGTTCGATGAAATCGGGACTTTTTCCCCGGTCTGCCAGCCGTACTGGTCGGCGAGGTTCCTGCCGACGATCATGCTGGTGCGCGTCTCCGCGAATGCCTTCCACTGGGCATCGGGCATGACGTATTCGGGGTACACGGCGCGCAGGCGCACGGGGTCGACCGCGAGGAAGATGAGCTGCGTGTTTTCCTGCCAGACGGCCCCGAACCATTGCTGCCACATGACGTCCTCGACGCCCGGCACCGATTCGATCTGAGGCAGCAGGCGCATCGGCAGCGATTGCGTGAACGAGACGCGTGCCTGCGTCACGAGCCGCGTCGCACCGACAAAGTCGGCGCCCGCGGAAAACAGGACGTTGACTGCCTGCAGCAACCCGAACAGCAGGAACGCCGTCATGACCGACAGGAGGGTCAATGCGGTGCGCGTCTTCCTGCGCATGAGGTTCGCCAGCACGAATCCGGTGCGTGTCATGACTCGCCTACGCGGCTGCCGTCGCCTGCTCGAGGAGCTGGCCTTTCTCGAGGTGCAGCGTGCGGCTCGCGAACTCCGCTGCCTTCGGGTCGTGGGTCACCATGACGACCGACTTGCCATGGTCACGATTGAGGACCTGCAGCAACCCGAGAATCTCGTCTGCCGTCTTGCGGTCGAGGTCGCCGGTCGGCTCGTCGCAGATCAGCAGCGCCGGGTCCGAGACGAGCGCCCGCGCGATCGCGACGCGCTGCTCCTGGCCGCCGGAGAGCTCCTTCGGCTTGTGCCGCGCGCGATCCGACAGGCCGACGACCTCGAGCGCCACGGCAACCGACTTCCGCCGTTGAGCGGCCGAGAGCGGGGTCAGCAGCAGCGGCAGCTCGACATTGCGCTCGGCCGTGAGCACTGGCATCAGGTTGTAGAACTGGAACACGAATCCGACATTGCGGGCGCGCCATTTCGCGAGCTGACCGCCGGACAATCGATCGATCCGCTCGCCGTCCACGAGGATCTCGCCCGAGGTCGGGCTGTCGAGGCCTCCGATGAGGTTGAGGAGCGTCGTCTTTCCGGACCCGGACGGACCCATCAACGCGACGAAGTCGCCCTTCGGGATATCGAGCGTCAGGCCGTGCAGAACGTCCACCGTCTGCTTGCCGCGGACATAGGCCTTATGAACGTCCCGGACCTGCACCATCGCTTCGCTCATCGCTCCTCCCGTACCACGACCGCCATGCCCTCGACGAGATCCGCCGGCGCCTCCACGATCACACTGTCGCCGATCGAAACGCCGGCCAGCGCCTGGCGGCTGTCGCCGAGCGTGCCGCCGAGCGTCACCGCGCGCCGCTCGGCGAGACCTTCGCGCATCACGAATACCACATCCTTGCCCGCATCCTCACGGACGGCCTTCGCAGGCACCAGGACGCCGCGCGGCGGGCGAGGCGCGCCGCCTTGCGCGGGCTGCGATTCGAGGAATGCCACACGCACGCCCATCTCAGGCACGATGCGCGGGTCTTTGGTTCCGAGCGCAATGCGGACCTTGACGGTCGCCTTCGAACGATCCGCCGTCGGCACGATCGCGATCACCTCCGCAGGAATCCGCCACTCCGGATAGGCATTCAGTACGGCCTCGACTTTCTGGCCGGGCTGAACGCGATTGATGTAGGCCTCGCTCACGTCCACCTGGATTTCGAGAGAGTCCATGTCGACGACAGTGCCGATTCCCGTCCGGATCGAGCCGCCTCCCGCGGATATCGGCGAAATCATCTCGCCCGGCTGTGCCGCCTTCACGGTCACGACGCCGTCGAAGGGCGAACGTACGATCGTGTTGTCGAGCTGGACCTGCGCCGCATTCAGGGCCTCGTTGGCAACCCGGACCGCGCTCTTCTGGCTCGATGCCCGCGCGCGTAACGCCTCGGTCTGGGTGCGGGCAGCGTCGAGCGCGGACCCACTCGTCAACTTGAGGGCCGCCAGTTCCTGCTGCCGGACGTATTCGCGTTCCGCATTCGCGCTTTCCGCCTCCGCCTGCGTCTGCTGTGCGCGCGCCGAGGCGACGTGCGCCCTGCGAAGTTCCACCTCGACGAGCGCCTCGGAATCGTCGAGGGTCGCGAGGATTTCGCCGGCCGCGACGCGCTGGCCTTCCTCGATGCGCACTTCGCGCACTTTGCCCGTGATCTTGGCGGACACCGTGGCCTGGCGCCGCGCCGTCACATACCCGGTCGCATCGAGCACCGAGGTTCCGGTGCCCGTCGATGGCATCGCGCGCGCAGGCGCGACCGTGACCTCGATCGCCGGGTCACGGTTGAAGAACCAGGCAAGCGCCGCCACCATCACGACGAGCGCGACCGCGAGGCCGATCCAGAGCCGCCATCGCGGCGACGATTCCTCGTCCGGCGCATCGCGATCGATGCGCAATTGTTTGAGCAGTTCGGATCTGTCCAAGCGTTCTTTTCGGTCGGGGCCCCGGGGGGCAGAGTCTGCCATAGACCCGGGGTCTGCCGCCGCCTTGACAAGGATCAGTCGGGGCGCCAGCGAAAACCCGTTGCGGCGATCGCCAGGAACAGAATCGTCATCACGGCAAGCCAGCCAAGCTGCGGCCAGACCTGCGCGAGGCCCGCGCCATCGAGCATCACCGCGCGCGCGGCTTCGAGCATCTGGGTGAGGGGCAGCACCCGGGCGGCCTGCTGGAGCCATGACGGTGCCCCTTCGAGCGAGAACCAGACGCCTGAGAGGAGCATCATTGGCCAGGACGCGAGATTGATGACGCCATTCGCGAGTTCCTCGCTTGCGATGCGCGCTGCCATCATGAAGCCGAAGGCGATCATCGACATCGCGCCGATCACGGCGATGACGAGGAGCTCGAGAACGTGCCCCTCATTCCGGAAAGGCACGAGCAACGCGAGCACTCCATAGATGAGCGACGTCACGCTGATGGTCAGCACGAGCCGCGAGAGGATCTGGGCAGCACCGAATTCGGCTGCGGTAACGGGTGTCGCCGACAGGCGGCGCAGGAAGCCACTCTTGCGGTAGCGCACGACGACATAGCCGACGCCGAACAGGCAGCTGAACATCATGTTCATGCCGAGCACGCCCGGCAGGAGCCAGTCAACGTAGCGAACCGCCGCTCCTGTCACGGGCTGCCGCTCGGCCTTGTCATCCGCCGATTCGAGCAGCAGCTTCTCCGCCAGGTAGCCCTTCGGGGAATCCTCGTTGATCCAGTAATGCGGGTCGCCCCGGAGATCGAGCAACAGGTCCGCCTGGTGGCGCTCGACCTTGCGTACCGCAGAATCGATATCGGCGGCCTCGACACGGTAGAAATCCACGTGCCGCGTGTCGAGAAAAGGATGCAGGCCGGCATCGAGGGTCGATCCGGGCGGGGTGACAACGCCGATCTTGAAGAGGTCCTGGGAGCCGCTGCCAAAGATGACGGCGAACGCGATCACGAGGGCGAGCGGAAACAGGAAGTTGAACACGAGCGTCGAGCGGTCCCGCAGGAACTCGAGATTCCGGGCATGCCAGATCGCGAGCAGGCGCCGCAGGTTCATGTGCGCAGTTCCCGGCCAGTCAGCTCTAGGAACAGATCTTCCAGGTCGCGTGGGCGGATCTTCAGGTGTTTGAGTGGAACCCCGCGATCGAGCAGGGCCTGCAACGCCCGCTCGACGTCGGCCGTCGAGATCTCGACCCGGTCGTTTGCGATTAGCACCGGAAGCGGAAAATCCGACGGATCGTCCCGGAAATCCTCGCGCGGCAGCTCGAGAACGACGTCCTCGAAATGCTCTTTCAGCAGGCGCGATGGCGAGCCCTCGGCAATGATTCGCCCCCGGTCCATGATCGCGATGACGTCGCACAGGAAGTAGGCCTCTTCCATGTAATGCGTCGTCAGGAGGACCGTGCGGCCTTCGCGCTTGATCGCGCGGATCAGGTCCCAGAAATTACGGCGTGCCTGAGGATCCAGGCCGGTCGTCGGCTCGTCGAGGAAAAGCACCTGCGGATCGTTGACCAGCGCGATCGCGAGCAGAAGGCGCTGCAACTGCCCGCCGGAGAGCTTGCGATTATCGCGATCGGCAATCTGCTCCAGCGCGCAGAGCAGGATCAGTTCGTCCACCTCCCGGCCGCGCGAATAAAGACGCCTGAAGAGCTGCAGTGTCTCGCGCACGGTCAGGAAGTCCTGGAGCGCGGTCTTCTGGAACTGGATACCGGCCTCGGCGCGAAAACGCTCACCGAGCGGTTCGCCGCAGTACAGCACTTCGCCGGAAGTCGGCACGGTAACGCCTTCCATCATCTCCACGGTCGTCGTCTTGCCGGCGCCATTCGGTCCCAGGAGCCCGAAGCAGACACCGGGCGCGATCGAGAAGGACACGCCATCCACGGCGCGCACACCGGGATACTGCTTGACGAGTTCGCGGACCTCGAGCACCGGCTTCATGACGGAAGTATATGATTGCGCGCGTGATACCGAATCCGTTTCCGCACCTGCTGGCGCCGCTCGATCTGGGATTCACGACGCTGCCGAACCGCGTGCTGATGGGTTCGATGCATACTGGCCTCGAGGACCGCGCCGAGGACTATCCGAAGCTCGCCGCGTACTTCGCCGAACGCGCGAGGGGTGGGGTGGGTCTCATAGTCACCGGCGGCATTGCACCGAACGCAGCCGGATGGACCAAGCCCTTCGCGGGCACGCTGAGCGGGCGCCGCCATCTCGCCCGCCACCAGCTCGTCACGCGGGCGGTGCACGAGGCTGGCGGACGGATCTGCATGCAGATCCTGCACACGGGCCGCTATGCCTACCATCCGCTGGCGGTCGCCCCATCGCGTTTGAAGGCGCCGATCTCGAGTTTCACGCCGCGCGAACTCACGGACCGGGGCGTTGAGCGCCAGGTCGCAGCCTTCGTGCGCGCGGCTGAACTTGCCCAGCAAGCCGGCTACGACGGTGTCGAGGTCATGGGCTCGGAAGGCTATTTCATCAACCAGTTCCTGGTGGCGCGCACGAACCGCCGCGCCGATCGCTGGGGCGGTAGCTGGCCGAACCGCATGCGGCTGCCGCTCGAGATCCTGGCCCGCACGCGCGCCGTCGTCGGGCGCGAGTTCATCGTCATCTATCGCCTGTCGATGCTCGATCTCGTTGAGGGTGGCAACAGCTGGGACGAAGTGGTCGATCTCGCACAGGCCGTCGAGGGCGCGGGTGCCACGATCATCAATACGGGAATCGGATGGCACGAGGCGCGTATTCCGACGATTGCCACGATGGTGCCTCGCGCTGCGTTCACCTGGGTCACGCGACGACTGCGCGGCGCCGTGTCGATTCCGCTCGTGACGAGCAACCGGATCAACGATCCCGCGGTGGCGGAAAGGGTTCTCGCGTCCGGCGACGCGGACCTCGTATCGATGGCGCGGCCACTCCTGGCGGATCCCGAGTTTGTCCTCAAAGCCGCGAGCGGCCGCGCTGACGAGATCAATACTTGTATCGCCTGCAACCAGGCCTGCCTCGACCTCGTCTTCGAAAACGAGGTGGCAACCTGCCTCGTCAATCCCCGCGCGGGACGCGAGACGGAGCTCGTGTACCGGCCCGCGGCTCGGCCGAAACGCATCGCCGTCGTCGGCGCTGGGCCCGCCGGGCTCGCCTGCGCGACGGTTGCGGCGGGGCGCGGCCATCGCGTGACCCTGTTCGAGTCTGCGGACCAGATCGGCGGGCAGTTCAACATGGCCAAGGTCATACCAGGCAAGGAGGAGTTCCATGAGACCCTCCGCTATTACCGGCGTGAACTGGAGCTGCGCAATGTTCAGGTCCACCTCGGCCGCCAGGCCGACGCCGCGAGACTCACGAATGGCGAGTTCGACGAAATCGTCCTGGCATCGGGCGTCCTGCCGAGGGTTCCAGAAATCGACGGCCTCGACCATCCGAAGGTGCTGAGCTATATCGACGTACTGTTGCACGCGCGTCCCGTCGGCAAGACGGTTGCGATCGTGGGCGCCGGGGGAATCGGATTCGACGTCGCCGAGTTCCTGAGCCACGATCCTTCGCATGTGCCGCCGAGCCTCGACATCCCTGCCTTCATGAAGGAATGGGGCATCGACATGAAACTTGCCTCGCGCGGCGGCCTCGTGCCCCAGCCGGATCTCGCGCGTGAAATGCCGCGGCAGATCTGGCTGCTGCAGCGCAAGCCGACGCCACCGGGACGCGATCTCGGGAAGACCACGGGCTGGGTGCATCGGCTTGCCCTGAAACGCCGGGGCGTTCGCATGCTTGCGGGAGTCGCCTACGAGTGCATCGACGACCGT
Organism: uncultured Steroidobacteraceae bacterium; assembly: GCA_964412975.1. GTDB lineage: Bacteria > Pseudomonadota > Gammaproteobacteria > Steroidobacterales > Steroidobacteraceae > SCUD01. The sequence continues at coordinate 9,219 of CAYPQX010000034.1, read as the reverse complement.
GGCCTCGCGATCAAGCTGGGAGGCGAATCGCAGCTGCTCGCAGTCGACCATGTCGTCATTTGCGCCGGTCAGGAGCCGCGCCGCGAGCTCGTCGCCGGCATCGAGGCGGCGGGCTATCGGCCGCACCTCATCGGCGGTTCGAAGCTTGCCACCGAACTCGATGCCCGACGGGCGATCGACGACGGATCAAGGCTGGCGGCCAAGCTGTGAACGACGACGGCCAAGGAGCCAGGCAACTTGCGCTCCTGGACGAGGAGAAAACGCGTGCCGATGCCTGGCGCGTGCGTGCGAGCCTGCGTGCGCGGCGCCTTGCGGTTCGCGTGTTGCCGGGCGGGTTCGTCGAAATCGTCGTTCCGCGCGGCACCCGTCCATGGACGATCGAGCAATTCGTGAGTCGCCACCGGACCTGGATCGAGCGCAAGCTGGCCTTGTATCGGCCGCTGGAAACCGCACCCGCGGGCGGTTTGCCGGACGAAATTCATTTCGCGGCGAGCGGCCGGCGCTTTGAACTGGAGATGATCGATTCGGCCGGCGCGCCGCGGATCGTTGTCGACGGTTCGAGTCTCCTCCTTCATGGGTCACTGGCGCGGCCGCTGTTGCTCCGCCATGTACTGCAGCGTTTCACGATGCGCGAAGCGCATGCGACCCTTGCGCCGTGGCTCGCGGAGCTTGCTGCAATGACCGGCCTGCAATACGAGCGGCTGCAGATCCGCCGCCAGCGCACGCGCTGGGGCAGCTGTTCCCGGAGCGGCACCATCAGCCTGAATTCATGCCTGATGTTTCAGCCTCCGCAGGTCGTGAACTACCTGTTGATCCACGAACTCGCACACACGCGGCACATGAACCACTCGCGGCGTTTCTGGAAACTGGTTGAGCGCCTCGAGCCCGGCTGGCGCGAACTCGACGCTGCGCTGACCGGTGGATGGCGCACCGTGCCGACCTGGGCGTTCGATTGAGCGATCCGATGACGGGAAGGCCTGGCGTGCCCGGCCGCGCCGCGGCCTTCCTGGTGCTCGGGATCGCACTGTTCGCCGTTTCAAACGGCGCGATCTTTGCGCGGCTTGCCGACGCGGCGCCGCTTGCCATCGCGGCCTGGCGCGTGGGACTCGCAACCCTGGTGGTGCTTCCGCTCGCCCTGTTCGCGCCACGGCCAGGCACTGCGAGCGCAGCTTCAATCGCATTGGCCGTCGGCGCCGGTGCGCTGCTGGCCCTGCATTTCGCGACCTGGATCGCATCGCTCGAGCACACGACGATTGCGCGGAGCGTCTTGCTCGTCAGCACCTCGCCGATCTGGGTTGCCCTGTTCCAGTTCGTGGCGGGGCGCGGCCCGCCTTCACGCCCGACGGTGATCGCACTCGCCCTCGCGATTGCCGGCGCGGCAATCGTGAGCGGCGGCGGGGCAGGCGGCCAATCCGCTTTCAGCGGCGACCTGCTCGCGGTCGCGGGTGGGATCGCGATGGCGGGCTACCTGATGTTGTCGCGAGAGGCGCAGGCGACACTGCCGTTTCGCAGCTATCTCGGAATCGCTTACGGCGCTGCAGCGGCGATTCTCTGGCTCGCCGTTCTTCTCCTGCAGACGCCGGCAACCGGCTTCGATTCGACGACCTGGTGGGCGCTCGGCGGCATGGCGGTCATCTCGCAGCTCGTCGGTCACAGCGGCTACAACTGGTCGTTGCGGCACCTCAATCCGCTGTTCGTATCCGTCGTCTCGGTGGGCGAACCGGTCCTCGCTTCAGTGCTCGGCTGGTGGCTGCTCGGCGAAGGAGTGGACTGGCGGACGGGCGCCGGCGGCCTGCTGATTTTGGGCGGTATTGCGCTCGGCTCCCGGGCCGCGCGTCCCAGCGACTGACGACGCCTGTCCAGCGGCCGCCACGCGCCGGCGCCGACGGCGCCAGAGCCGCCAGCCAAGCAGGATGGCGGCAATCGCCGCGTACATGACCGGCTCGCGGATGTCCGCCTTGACCTGCCACCAGAAGTGCACGCAGCCGAGAATGGCGGCGAGGTAGATCAGCCGGTGCAGTTTCTGCCAGCGGCGCCCGAGCCGGCGCATCGCGGCCTGCGTCGACGTCGCGGCAAGCGGAACGAGCAGCACGAGTGCGGTGAACCCGGCCGTGATGAATGGGCGCTTCGCCACATCGGCGAGCAGTTGCGACCAGTCGAAGGCCTGGTCCACGAACAGGTACCAGAGGAAATGCAGGACGATGTAGAAGAACGCGAAAAGCCCGAGCATGCGGCGAAACGCGAGCAACCTCGGCCAGCCGCCGATCACCCGGAGCGGCGTGACGGCGAGCGTGACGAGCAGCAGGCGCAATCCCCAGATGCCGAGCGTGTCCTGGATCTTCTCGACGGGATTTGCGCCGAGCGAGGTCGGCTGCCAGCCCGCGATGCCTCCGGTCTGCAAGGCGATGATGGCCGCGACCAGCCAGGCAGCCGGCAGCAGGCACAGCAGGAACACCAGCGGCTTTGCGATTCGCCGCACCAGGAAATCCGCGTTCATGGCCCGCTAGAAGTTCCGCGCGAGGTCCATGCCGCGATAAAGGCTGGCAACCTCGGCCGCGTACCCGTTGAACTTCATCGTCGGCTGGCGCGTCAGGAAATTGGACGAGCCGATCCGCCTTTCGCTCTTCTGGCTCCAGCGCGGATGATCCACGTCCGGATTCACGTTCGCAAAGAAGCCGTATTCGCGCGGCGCGGAGAGCGCCCAGGAGGTCGCCGGCATGCGCTCGGTGAAGCGGATGCGGACGATCGACTTGATGCTCTTGAATCCGTACTTCCACGGGACGACGAGACGAAGCGGCGCACCGTTCTGGTTGGGCAAAGGCTTGCCATACAGCCCGACCGCCAGAATCGCGAGCGGATGCATCGCCTCGTCCATTCGCAGCCCCTCGACGTAGGGCCAGTCGAGCACGCCGTAACGCTGGCCCGGCATCTGCTTCGGGTCCTGGAGCGTCGTGAATTCGACGTACCTTGCGCGCGAGGTCGGCTCGAATCGCTTGACCAGGTCACCAAGCGGAAACCCGATCCAGGGAATGACCATGGACCAGGCTTCGACGCAACGCAGACGATAGATGCGCTCCTCGAGCGCATGGGGCCGCGTCAGGTCCTCGAGCGCGACCCGGCCAGGCTTCCCGCATTCTCCGTCGACCACGACCGACCAGGGCCGCGGCCGCAGCCTGTGTGCATTGGCAGCCGGATCTTCCTTGCCGGTGCCAAATTCGTAGAAGTTGTTGTACCCCGAGACCTCGGCGAAGGAGTTCGCCTTCTCCGAAGTCGAAAAGTGCGCGTTGGGCTTGTACTGGAGGCGCTCGACCAGCGTGACGTTCATGAGCTCCTGCGTGGATGCAGGCGGCGCCACGGCCAGGGCGCCCGCACCGGCGAGGCCCGCGAGGAACTCGCGCCGCGAGCGATAGACGGACTCCGGCGTGATTTCCGAGGGCCGGATGCGGGAATGGTCGCTCATGCCGATTGGACCGCCCGACCAGCCGGTTTGTTACGCCACTCCTCGGCCCGGATCCCGGATTTGCGTGCCGAGCGGCGAAGTCGGGCCCCGGCGTTTACGAGCAAGGGTTCGTCGACCGCCCGGAGGTGCACGAGGTCCGCGCCGGAATTGCCATAGGCTGCGAAGCGAGTGCCGGGAAACCGCCCCCGCAAGGATTCGATGCAACGGAGCTTCTCCTCTCCGCGGCGGTTGGGGGTCGTGAGCGCGCCATCGAGGCGGCCGTCGCGCCAGGTGACGCCCGTACAGATCGTTTCGGCAAAACCGAGGCGCTGCCCGATCTCGGGCACGTAGAGATCGACGCTCGCCGACAGGAGAACGAGGCGGTCTCCGGCATCCCGGTGACGCGCGATGGCGGCCAGGGCTCCCGGGCAGAATTCGCCGTCGCCGAGCGTGGCAACGAATTCTACGGTCCAGGCACGCACGACGTCTGCCGTGGCGCCCGACATGCAGGCACGAAGGAGATCCGATTTCAGCTGGCCGCGATTGAATCCGCGGATCAGGTAGCGAATGCCGGCCGCCAGGACGGCTCCGGCGGACCCGGGTCGGGGGTGGCGTCGCAACCAGCCGCGCAGGTAGGGAATGAAGGTGTCGCGCTGGGTGATCGTGCCGTCGAGATCAAAGATCGCAACCCACAAGGCAATGACGCTCAAGCTGCCAGCTGCCGGAGCACGAAGTGCAGGATCCCGCCGTTCTCCATGTACTCCCACTCCTTCGGAGTGTCGACGCGCACATTGACCGTGAAACGCGTCGTCTTGCCGATGCGGCTGGTTGCCTGCACGGTCGCTTCGCGGCTGCCCGTGGTCAGGCCCTCGAAATCGAAGATCTCCGTGCCGTCGAGGCCGAGCGAGCTGGCGGTCTGGCCGTCACAGAAGGTCAGCGGGAACACGCCCATGCCGACCAGGTTCGCGCGATGGATCCGCTCGAAGCTTTCGGCGATCACGGCCTTGATCCCGAGCAGGTTCGTCCCCTTCGCCGCCCAGTCGCGTGACGAGCCAGCCCCGTACTCCTTTCCGGCGATGACCACGAGCGGCACGCCGGCCGCGATGTACTTCATCGCGGCGTCAAAGATCGGCATTCTTTCGTCGTGCGGCTGGTAGATGGTCACGCCGCCCTCGACTCCGGGGACCATCAGGTTCTTGATGCGCGAATTCGCAAAGGTGCCGCGCATCATGATCTCGTGATTGCCGCGGCGCGAGCCGTAGCTGTTGAAGTCCGCCGGCACGACGCCGTTCTGCTGGAGGTATTGGCCCGCCGGCGATTCCTTTCGGATCGCTCCCGCCGGGGAGATGTGATCGGTCGTGATGGAATCTCCAAACAAGGCGAGGCAGCGCGCGCCGCGCACGGTCGGCAGTCCGGGCGGCTTGCGGCTCATGCCGTCGAAGTAGGGCGGGTTCCGGATGTAGGTGCTTCGATCGTCCCAGTCATAGGTCTTGGACGCGGGCACCTGGATGCCGCGCCAGCGCTCGTCACCGTGAAAGACGTCGGCATAGGTTTTCGAGAACATGTCCGCCGAGACGGAGCGCCCGACGACCTGATGGATCTCCTGTGCACCCGGCCAGATGTCGCGCAGATACACCGGCTTCCCGGTCGGGTCGCTCCCGATAGAATCGCGGGTGAGATCGATGTCCACGGTTCCTACGAGCGCGTAGGCGACGACGAGCGGCGGAGACGCCAGGAAGTTCATGCGGACTTCCTGGTGCACGCGTCCTTCGAAATTGCGGTTGCCCGAAAGCACGGAGGCGACCGACAGTTTCTGGTCGTTGATCGCTGTCGAGATCGGCGGATTGAGCGGACCCGAATTGCCGATGCAGGTCGTGCAGCCGTAGCCAACCGTGTGAAAACCAAGCGCTTCCAGGTCATCGGTCAGTCCGGAGCGCTTGAGGTAGTCCGTGACGACCTTCGAGCCCGGTGCGAGCGAGGTCTTGACCCAGGGCTGGACAGAGAGCCCGCGCTCACGCGCATTTCGCGCCAGGAGACCCGCACCGACCATGACGGCGGGATTGGATGTGTTGGTACAGGACGTGATCGCCGCGATGACGACCGCACCGTCCTTCAGTTCGAACTCCACCGGGCCGTCCTTCACGCGCGACGGGCCGCTCGATTTCCACTTGTCCTGGTCCCGCGCGAATGCCTCGCGATACGCCGTCTGCATGTCGCCGAGGGACACACGGTCCTGCGGGCGCTTCGGGCCGGCAAGCGAGGGCTGCACCGTCGACAGGTCGAGGTGGAGCACGTCGGTATAGACGGCGTCCGCTGCACCGTCGTGCCGCCACATTCCCTGGGCCTGTGCGTAAGCGCGCACGAGCGCGATCTGTTCCTCGCCGCGTCCGGTGAGGCGCAGGTAGTCGAGCGTGACTTCATCGATCGGGAATATTCCGCAGGTGGCACCGTACTCCGGCGCCATGTTCGCAATCGTGGCGCGGTCTGCAAGGGGCAGTTGCGCGAGCCCGTCGCCGAAGAACTCGACGAACTTCTCGACGACACCGCGCTTGCGCAGCATCTCCGTCACCGTCAGCACGAGGTCCGTGGCCGTCGCGCCTTCCTTGAGCCGCCCTGAAAGCTTCACGCCGATGACTTCCGGGATCAGCATCGTTGATGGCTGGCCGAGCATGGCGGCTTCGGCCTCGATCCCGCCGACGCCCCAGCCAAGGACGCCGACGCCGTTGATCATTGTCGTGTGCGAATCGGTTCCGACGACCGTATCGGGATAGGCGAGGCCCTTGCTGTTCGCAAATACGACGCGTGCCAGGTACTCCAGGTTAACCTGGTGCACGATGCCCGTATCGGGCGGGACGACGGCAAAATCATCGAAAGCCGACTGGCCCCAGCGCAGGAACGTATATCGCTCCCGGTTTCGCTGAAACTCGAGCAACGCGTTCAGGTTGAGCGCATCCGTCGTGCCGTAGTGGTCGACCATCACGGAGTGGTCGATCACGAGCTCGGCGGGAATGAGCGGGTTGATCTTGCCCGGATCGCCTCCGAGCTTCGCCATGGCGTCGCGCATCGCGGCGAGGTCGACGACCGCCGGAACCCCGGTGAAGTCCTGCATGATGACCCGTGCCGGCGTGAAGGCGATCTCGCGCTGCGGAAGCTTTCGTGGATCCGCGTCCGCGAGTGCCACGATGTCGTCGCGTGTCACCGTGCGGCCGTCTTCGTGCCGCAGCAGGTTCTCGAGGAGGATCTTCAGCGAGTAGGGGAGGCGTCCGACCGGGTGCCCGGCGAGCGCATCGAGTGCGTAGTAGTCGTAGCTCTTGCCGCCGACGGCAAGCTTGCGGCGGGCTTTGAAGCTGTCCTGCATGAATCCTCCAGTGGCTGCAACGCCATTATAGCGGCGCCGCCGAGGCACTCCTCGCCGTCGTAGAACACGATGTACTGTCCCGGCGCCGCACCGCGCAGCGGCTCCTCGAACCGGACGTCGACTCCGTCCGGTCCGCTCCGGACCCGGCAGGCGACGTCCGGCTGCCGATAGCGGACCTTCGCGGTACACGCGAACGACGAGCCGGGCGACTTGCCCGAAATCCAGTGCGGAATGGAGGCCCGCAGTCCCGCACAAAACAACGCCGGATGACCGCTTCCCTGTACGACGATGAGCGCATTGCGTTCGAGATCCTTCGCGGCGACGAACCACGGCTCGTCGCCGCGGCCCCGCAGGCCGCCGACTCCGAGGCCGTTCCGCTGGCCGAGGGTGTAGCGTTCGAGGCCGAGATGCCGGCCGATGACTGCGCCGTCGGCCGTCTCGATCGGCCCCGGCCGTCCCGGCAACCAGGCTCCGATGAAAGCGCCGAAGGGCCGCTCGCCGATGAAGCAGATGCCCGTTGAGTCGCGCTTGTCCGCCACCGGAATACCGCGCTCCCGGGCGAGGGCACGGACTTCGGACTTGCGCAGACCGCCGACCGGGAACTCGCTGAAGTCGAGCTGATGCGCGTCGAGCGCATGCAGGAAGTAGCTCTGGTCCTTCGCATTGTCGATGCCGCGGAGCAGCCGTCCGGAGGACCCGATCCGCGCGTAATGGCCGGTGGCGAAGCGTGCTGCGCCGAGGCGCTTCGCATAGTCGAGCCCGACGCCGAACTTGACCTCGCGGTTGCAGAGCACGTCCGGATTCGGCGTGCGGCCGGCTTCGAGCTCCGTCAGGAAATGCGCGAACACGCGTTCGCGATACTCACGCGCGAAGCTCGCTTTGTGCAGTGGAATTCCGAGTTCCTCGGCAATGCGTCGCGCATCCTGGAAATCCGCCGCGGACGTGCAATAGCCGTCCTCGTCCTCCTCCCAGTTCGACATGAACAGGGCCTCGACGTCGTGACCGGCGTCCTGCAGCAGGGACGCCGCGACCGCCGAATCGACGCCGCCGGAAAGCGCAACGATGACGCGTGCCATCGCCGTCAGCCGGTCGCCGCCCGGCACGCGAGCCGGTCGAGCATCACGTGATTCAACATGTCGAGCGGATAGCGCGCCCCCCGGAGGTAGTCCTCGATGCAGAGGATGACGAGCGGGCTTCGAAGTTCCCCGGCGCGAGCCTGAAGTTCCTCGCGGCCGAGCCACACGGTGCGGATGATCGAGCGGTCGAGAACGGACCCGTCCTCTCGTTCCCCGACGCTGCCGGCAAACGCGACACGGAGCACGGTGCGGCCGCCGGGCCCCTGCCACAGGTAGAGGCCGGTGACCGCTTCCGGTACGAAATCGCGCCCGGTTTCCTCGCGGGTTTCGCGGACGACCGCATCGATGAGCGATTCCCCGCTCTCGAGGTGACCCGCCGGCTGATTCAGCACGACCCGGCGCGCGACACGCTCCTGAACGAACAGGAAGCGCCCCGTGCGTTCGGCGATTGCCGCAACGGTGAGATCAAGTTTCAGGGACATGGGCCGATTATACCGGCGCCGCCGCTGGTCCCACTTTAGAACACGCTAAAGGGGACGCTCACCTTTAAAGGGGAACGTCCCCTTTAAAGGTGAGCGTCCCCTTTACAAGTGCTGCTGGCGCGACTCCGCTTCGGGCTCGCTCGCGATCCAGATCTCGTCGAAATAGTTCAGGTAGCGCCGTGCGACGAGGGGATCATTCATTTCGACGATGCCCTCCCAGCGCGAGGCCTGGAGCCGGTAGACGAGGGCGCGGTCGTCGGCAATCAGGAAGGCGGACTGGTTGTCGCGGCTCTCGGACTTGACGCGGCGGATCTCGATATGACTCGTGATGCGGCGCGCTAGATGCACGAACTTGCTGCCCTCGTAGACGACGCGTGAAGGATCGGCCAGGAGGACCCGGACCTTGGCGTAGCTCTTCGCAAGCACGAGTTTCTTGACGGTCTCGAGAAACTGCGGCTGGTCGTAAACCGCCGGTTCGAGGTCTTGCGTGTACATCGTGAGCAGCCGGCGCGCGGCGAACGCGACCTGCTGCGTGGCGGCACGCGCCTCGTCGAGGGTCCCGATGATAGAGCGCGTACCGGTCACGCTCTGCCGCTGGGTCTGCACCGCTGTCACTCCAGGACGTGCGTCATCCTCACGTGAAGAATGCCCGCCTCGTCGAACACATCGCCCTCGATCGAGAACCCGAGCTTCTCGTAGAAGGGCACGGCCTGCAGTTGCGCGTGCAGGTATGGTTCACGGTTGCCGCGGTCATGCGCCGCTTCGAGCAGGCGGCGTAGAATCAGTGCGCCGATACCCCGTCCGCGCAGCCCGGCAATTACCGCAATTCGGCCGATCTTACCCGCGGGGTTCAGGCGCCCGGTG
>CAYPQX010000033.1:0-6263 GCA_964412975.1 uncultured Steroidobacteraceae bacterium | reverse complement strand
ATGGGAGAGCCGGTGAGCTTATAGCCCTCCACTTTGCGGCTCAGGGTGTTGCGGTGGATGCCCAGCACGCGCGCGGCGCGCGACTGATTGCCGTTGGTGCGCTCGAGAGCGCGCTTGATGAACTTCTTCTCGAATTCGTTCACCGCTTCGTCCAGCAGAATCCCGCGCTCCACCATCTGGACGACGAGAGTTTCGAGTTGATCTTTCACGTTGGCATCCCCTTGGGGCAACGGCCCCGAATCTTGCACGCGGCATGTAGGGGCGGGTTTACCCCGCCCGTTCCGCTTGCGCCCGCGCCACGCGGGCGGCGTAAAGCTTTGCGCGCGCCATGTAGGGGCGGGTTTACCCCGCCCGTTCTGTTTCGTACCGGAGCACGCGGGCGGCGTAAAGCCGCCCCTACACCAGTTCGCTGCCGGTGAGAAGGCGATAGGCCTCGCGATATTTCTCGCGCGTGGCGGCCACGATGTTCGCGGGCAGCTCCGGCCCCGGCGGCTGCTTGTCCCACGCCAGCTTCTCGAGATAGTCGCGCACGAATTGTTTGTCGAAACTCGGCGGACTGATACCGGGACGATACGTATCGAGCGGCCAGAAGCGCGAGGAGTCGGGCGTCAGCGCTTCGTCCATGAGGACGACCTGCCCGGCGTCGTCGAGCCCGAACTCGAACTTCGTGTCGGCGATGAGGATTCCCCGGCCGCGGGCGTACTCGGCCGCATGCGTATAAAGGGCGAGCGCGAGTTCCTGCACGCGCGCCGCCGTGGCCGTCCCGATGACGTCCGCGACCTGCTCGAAAGATACGTTTTCGTCGTGCTGCCCGGCGGACGCCTTGGTGGCCGGCGTGAAGACCGGCGCGGGCAGGCGCGCAGCCAGCGCGAGTCCCGGCGGCAGGGCAATGCCGCAGACGCGGCCGCTCTTCTGGTAATCCTTCCATCCGGAGCCGAACAGGTAGCCGCGCACGACAGCCTCGACTGGAAGGGGCTTCAGGCGCCGTACAACGACCGCGCGACCCTGGAGCGGCGCGCACTCCTCGGGATCGCGGACATACCGCGACACGGGCTCGCCGGTCAGGTGATTCGCGACCAGATGACGCGTGCGCGCGAACCAGAAGTTGGAAATCGCCGTGAGGACGCGTCCTTTACCGGGGATCGGATCCGGCAGCACGACGTCGAAGGCGGACAGGCGATCGCTCGCGACGATCAGCAGGCGGTTGTCGCCGATCGCATAGTTGTCACGCACCTTGCCTCGATGGAACAGCGGCAGCGAGCTCAGATTTGATTCGAAAAGTGCAGCGGAGTCCATGCAACGGGCTCTTGCTAACATGGCCAGCGTCGATGGTAATGGAAAGAATGATGAACTGGACCGGCAAGCTGATCGGCGCAATCCTGGGCTTCATCCTGACCCGCCGCCCCATGGGCGTGCTGCTCGGATTGATCATCGGCCACCTCTACGACCAGTTCGTCGCGAGAGGCGGCGCAGGCGGCGCGCCGCGAGCCGATCCCGCGACGGTGCGCGCGACTTTCTTTCGCGCCGCCTTCGGCGTCATGGGCCATGTCGCGAAGTCCGACGGCCGCGTCTCGGAGCAGGACATTTCCGCGGCAAGGCGGATCTTCCGCCAGTTCAACCTGACCGACGCGGATACCCGCGCGGCGATGCAGTTCTACAGCAATGGCAAGGCGCCGGATTTCGACCTGGACGCGACGCTCAAGGAACTTGCCGACGTCTGCCGCGGCCGCGAAGCAGTGTTGCGCATGTTCCTGGAGATCCAGATGCGCGCGGCGCTCCTGGGCGACGGCCTCACGGGGATCACGCGTTCGACGCTCGTGCGTGTCGCGACGGCTCTCGGCATCGGTGCACTCGAGTTTGCGCACCTGGAAACGCTGCTCCGGCTCCAGGCCTATGCGGGCGCGGGCGCTTATGGACCTGCGGGCGGTGCCCGGCCCGGCACGTCGGCGGGCGGCGCGGACCCGCTCGCGGAAGCTTACGAGATCCTGGGCGTGCAGAGGACGGCGACCGACGCCGAGGTCAAGCGCGCTTATCGCAAGCTCATGAGCGAAAATCACCCGGACAAGCTCGTCGCCCGGGGGCTTCCCGAATCGATGCTCGAAATCGCGAAGCAGAAGACGCAGGCGATCCAGGCTGCCTGGGAGCGCGTCCGCGAAACACGCGGCATGCGCTAGAGTACGCTCATGCTTCCAGCCGTCATCGCACCTTCGATCCTGTCCGCGGATTTCGCGAAGCTCGGTGCCGAGGTGGACGCCGTGCTCGCGGCCGGGGCGGACTGGGTCCATTTCGACGTGATGGACAACCACTACGTGCCGAACCTGACGATCGGGCCGCTCGTCTGCAAGGCGCTTCGCAAGCACGGCGTCAAGGCGCCGATCGACGTGCACCTGATGGTCGATCCCGTCGACCGGCTGGTGCCCGAGTTTGCGGAAGCCGGCGCGACCTGGATCAGTTTTCACCCGGAGGCGAGCCGGCACGTCGACCGTACCATACAGCTCATCCGCGATTCGGGCTGCCGGCCCGGCATCGTGCTGAACCCGGCGACGCCGCTCGGTTGGCTCGATCACATCCTCGGGTCGGTCGACCTCGTGCTGCTCATGTCGGTCAATCCGGGTTTCGCGGGTCAGCAGTTCATCCAGCCGGTGCTCGGCAAGCTCGCCGAGGCCAGGCGACGCATCGATGCCAGCGGGCGCGAGATCCGCCTCGAGATCGACGGCGGGGTGAAGCTGGACAACATCGGCGCGATTGCCGCGAGCGGCGCGGACACGTTTGTCGCGGGGAGCGCGATCTTCGGGGCGAAGGACTACGCAGCCGCCATCCGCGCGCTGCGTGCGGGCATTGCGGGCCGCTGAGCCGGCTTACTTGGCCGCGGAGACGGCGGCCTTGGCAAACTCGGATGTCGCGCGCGCCTTGACCTTGGGGCGTGCGCCGAAGACCACGATCGTCTTGCCGCGCGCCGTCAGCAGGCCCTGTTCCTCGAGCACCTTCAGAACGCGGCCGGCCATCTCGCGCGAGCAGCCGACGAGGCGCGAGAGCTCCTGCCGGCTGACCTTGATCTGCATGCCCTGCGGATGGGTCATGGCGTCAGGCTCGCCGCAAAGGTCCATGATCGCGTGGGCGATGCGGCCCGTGACGTCGACGAACGCCAGGTCGCCGCGCTTGCGGTTCGTGCGATCGAGGCGCGTCGCGAGTTGGGTGGCGAGCTCGAACACGAGTCCCGGGCTTTCCGATGCGACCTGGCGGAAGCGCGGATAGGTCATCTCGGCGAGTTCGCATTGCGTGCGCGTTCTCACCCAGGCGCTGCGCTGCTGGCTGTCGGAGAAGAGGCCCATCTCGCCAAAGAACTGGCCCTTGTTCAGGTAGGCGAGGACCATCTCATTGCCATCTTCGTCCTCGATCATCACTTCGACCGAGCCGCGGATGATGTAGTAAAGGACATCCGGCAGGTCGCCTGCGTGAATCAACGCGGTCTTCGATGGAACCGTGCGTACACGGCAATAACTGAGGAAGCGATTGATCGCCGGGATGTCGGTCAGTTGCTTGACGGGTTCTTCCATTGTGCTCCCCTGGGGCGGTCTGCGCGTGTATCGGCGGCCGTGGCAGTCCCGCCCGCCGTTGTATTACAGCCCCGCGCGCACCGCAAGACATAATCGGACAACTCTCAAATCCAGTAGGCCGTGCCGGTCATGAACCGGGCCGTGAGGCGCATCAGTCGCGGCACCGGGGCGGGCAAAGTTTCACCGCCAGCGGCGATCGCCGCGCGCCCGTGCCCCACCTCGTCGGCCTGCATCTGTTCAATGATCGCACGGCTACGCGCATCGTCCGCTGGCAGCCGCGCGAGATGATCCGCGAGATGTCCCTCGACCTGCCTTTCCGTTTCGGCCATGAATCCAAGGCTCGTGCGATCGCCGCAGAGCCCGGCGAGCGCCCCGATCGCGACGGATCCCGCGTACCAGATCGGATTCAACAGGGAAGGGCGCGAACCCAGCTCGTCCAGCCGGTCCCGGCACCAGGCGAGGTGATCGCCTTCTTCCGCGGCCGCATGGCGAAGCGCTTCGCGCGTCGCAGCCGATCGGGCCGTGATGGCCTGGCCCTGGTAGAGCCCCTGGGCGGCAATCTCCCCGGCGTGATTGACCCGCATGAGTCCTGCGACGTGCCGGCGATGGCCGGAATCCGCGGGCGCAGGCGCCGGATTTCCCGGGGTCGGGCGCGTAGTGGCGGGCCGGGCGAAGCTGCTGCGGAGGCCAACTTCGGCCAGTTCCAGCAGGCGATCGAAGGGCGAAAGGGTGCGCGGCTCCATGCGACGCATATTATATAGACATGCCCCTGTGGGTTCCCTTGTTGCGACAATGACTTGCGAGCGGCGCCGCGCGGCTTTGCAAGGCTCCGCCTTCTGTGTAAACTTGCCGGCCTTTCTCGAACCCGACCCTATTCAGGGGCCCAAGATGAAGACGGTTTTCGCGAAGCCAGAGCGCGTGCGACGCGACTGGTACCTGGTGGATGCGTCCGGCAAGACGCTCGGCAGGCTCGCCACTCAGATTGCCATGCGGCTGCGCGGCAAGCACAAGCCGGAGTTCACGCCCCATGTCGACTGTGGCGATTACATCATCGTCATCAATGCCGAGAAGGTGGCCGTGACGGGCAACAAGAAGCGCGACAAGGTGTATCAGCAGCACCCCGGCCAGCTCGGCAACCTGAAGACGATTGCGCTCGGGAAGCTCCTGGCCGAACACCCGGAGCGGGCGATCGAGTACGCGGTCAAGGGGATGCTGCCGAAGACGATTCTCGGTCGCCAGATGTACCGGAAGCTGCATGTATTCGCCGGCACCGCGCATCCGCACGCCGCACAGCAGCCGAAGCAGATCGAGCTCTAAGGACCCCGAATCATGGCATCCAGCGCAAACCTCGCCACCGGCCGTCGCAAGTCTTCTTCGGCCCGCGTGTTCATGAAGCCCGGCAAGGGCGCGATCACGGTCAATGGCCGTCCGCTGGACGAATTCTTCGGCCGCAAGACGGGCGTGATGATCGTCCGCCAGCCGCTCGAACTGGTGAAGATGACCGAACGCTTCGACATCAATGTCCTGGTCGAGGGCGGCGGCATCACGGGCCAGGCCGGTGCGATTCGCCACGGCATCACGCGCGCATTGATCCAATACGACGAAGAGCTGCGCAAGCCGCTCCGCGCTGCCGGCTTCGTCACGCGCGACGCGCGTGAAGTTGAGCGCAAGAAGGTCGGCCGGCGCAAGGCACGCCGTGGGACGCAGTTCAGCAAGCGCTGATACTCTTCCTGGGGACGAACCACACTTGGGGGATCGTCTAGCGGTAGGACTGCGGACTCTGACTCCGCCAACCTAGGTTCGAATCCTAGTCCCCCAGCCAACAAAGCAAGAGAGCCGGTCCAAAGGGCCGGCCTTTTGATTTTAGCGCGTCAGTGTCATGACGCCGCTGTCACTCGCAACCAGCAGCACGTCCGCCCCCCGCCGCGCGAAAAGGCCCACCTCGACGACCCCGACCAGGAGCCCGATCTGCGCCTCGAGCGCAGCGGGGTCGCTGATCTTCAGATTGTGCACGTCGAGGATCTCGTTGCCGTTGTCGGTCCTGAATCCCTGGCGCAGGACCGGTTGGCCGCCGAGGCCCGCGAGCTTGCGCGCGACGAGTGAGCGGGCCATCGGGATGACCTCGACAGGCAGCGGAAAACGCCCGAGCACGTCGGCGAGCTTGGAGTCGTCGACGATGCAGACGAAGCGGCGGCTGGCCGCGGCTACGATTTTTTCCCGGGTCAGCGCGCCGCCGCCGCCCTTGATGAGGGCAAGGTGGCGGGTCGCCTCATCGGCCCCGTCGACATAGAGCGACAGGTCGCCCGCGTCATTCAACGAGACCACCTCGATGCCGGCCTCCGTCAGCAGGCGTGTGCTCGCTTCGGACGAGGAAACGGCTCCCGCAATGCGGTTGCGCCGGTCCTTGAGCGCCGCGATGAGATGATTGACCGTGGATCCGGTGCCTACACCGACGGTCATGCCGTCCTCGACGTATTCGAGTGCGGCGAGTGCGGCAGCTTTCTTCTTCGAGTCGACGTCCATGGTGTGGCTCCACAAAAAACTGTGCCCGCTTACGCGGGCACAGTCTCGTCTCTTGGTGAACCGGCGGTTGGTCATCTCTCGATCAGCCAACCACCGATCAACCAGGCAAAGAGCTTACTTCTTCTTCGAAGCCTTTTTCTTTGCCTTCTTCTTGGTCGCCATGTTGGATCTCCATGTCGGGTT
>CAYPQX010000032.1:0-22715 GCA_964412975.1 uncultured Steroidobacteraceae bacterium | reverse complement strand
AGGTTGATGCCGAAGCCGCCTTTCAGGAGCTGGAGGAAGGAGTAGGCGTCGTTGTAGTCGCTGATCCAGCTCGCGCGGAAGAGCGGCGCCTCGCGCGCGTCGATCGCCGCCTTCAGCACGCGGAAGTCCTCCGAGCGCAGGCTGACCTCGGCGCCGAGATGGTCCTTCCACATCGCGGTCACGGCGAGCGCGATGCGATCGTGGATCGGGCTCTTGCTCGTGCGAAGCTCGACTCGGAGCGGCTTCTGCGCCGAGTAACCGGCCTTCGCGTAGAGCCGTTGCGCCTCGGCGATGCGCGCGGCGGAATCGAGCGCCGCCCATGTGAATTCCTGCGGCTGGTATCCGGCAATGCCGGGCGGCACCCAACCGTAGGCGGGCCGCTCGCCGTCGCCCAGTACCTGCTGCGTCAACACCTCGCGATCGACCGCCATCGCGAGCGCCCGGCGCAGCGCCGGCGAGTCGCGAAACGGCGGCAGATCGAGCGCGAAACCATAGTAATAGACGCCGACATGCGGCGCGATCCGCAGTTGGCCGGGCAGTTCCTTCTCGAGCCGCGCGACTTCCCCGGGCGGCACTGTGTAAGTCACGTCGAGATCGCCGGCGCGGAAGCGCGTGAGCTCGGTCACCGGATCCGCGACGTGCACGTAGCGCACGGCGTCGAGGCGGTTCAGGGCGTCGTTCCAGTAGTGCCGGTTCCGCAGGGCGACGATGTGCGAGCCAATTTCCCAGGCGGCGGGCGTGAAGGCGCCATTCGTCACGGCGACGCCCGGTCGCGCGAACTCCTGCGGCCTGGCTGCGAGCGTCGGCCGATGCACCGGAAACGTGCTCGGGTGCGAGAGCATCGCAACGAAGTAGGAGCTCGGCTCCGCCAGCGTAACGACAAGTGTCGCCCCATCCGGCGCCGTGACGCCGAGCGACTCGGGCGGCTTCCGGCCCGCGACGATCTCGCTCGCGTTCACGACGGGCTCGAGCATCAGGGCGTACTGGGAAGCCGTCGCTGGATTCACCAGGCGGCGGAAGGCGTGGACGAAGTCTTCCGCGTCCACGCGATCCCCGTTCGACCAGCGCGCGGCGGCACGCAATGCAAATGTATAGCGACGCCCGTCCGCGGAGACGGTCCAGCTTTCGGCGACGCCCGGGACCGGGCTGCCATCCGGCGCCATGCCGATGAGGCCCTCGTAACAGTCGCGGAGGATCGTCATCGCCGCTTCCATGCGCGCGAGCTGCGGGTCGATCGAATCCGGCTCGCTGCCGTTGCCGCGGCGCAGTTCGCTCGTCCGGGGTTCTTCGGTCGCCGGGCTGCAGGCGCCCAGCAATGCGCCTGCCGCAAGAATCGCGGCCAGCGCGAATGTCGCCGGCTTCATGCGGCGCGCGCGCGCTTTTTGAGGTGCACGAGCAGCAGGGAAACCGTCGCCGCCGTGATGCCGGGCAGCCGCGAAGCCTGGCCGAGCGTCCCCGGCCGCGATTCCGTCAGGCGTTGGCGCGCTTCGTTCGAGAGGCCCGCCACCATCGCGTAATCGATCCCGGCGGGCAGGCGAGTCTCTTCGTGGCGGCGCTGGCGCTCGATTTCCGCCTGCTGCCGCTCGATGTAACCCGCATACTTCGCCCGCACTTCGATGCCGAGCGAGACTTGTTCCACGAGCCGCGGATCGTCGGTAGCCGCGATCCCGCCCGCCGTCATCGCATCACGCTTGCGTGTGTAGAACGCCCAGCGCTCGTCGTCGACGAGGCCGAGCTCGCGCGCGACGGGCGTCAGGCGATCGTCGGCGTTGTCTTCGCGAAGCAGCAGGCGGTGCTCCGCGCGGCTCGTGAACATGCGATAAGGCTCGATCGCGCCGCGCGTGATGAGGTCGTCCACGAGCACGCCGAGATAGGCCTCGTCGCGGCGCGGCGACCAGGACGGCCGCCCTGAAACGGCAAGCGCGGCGTTGATGCCCGCCAGCAGGCCCTGGGCCGCGGCCTCCTCATATCCCGTCGTCCCGTTGATCTGCCCGGCGAAGAAAAGTCCCGCGAGCGGCTTCGTCTCCAGGCTGTCCCAGAGTCCGCGCGGATCGAAGTAGTCGTACTCGATTGCGTAACCGGGTCGGGTCATCTCCGCGCGCTCGAAACCCGGGATGCTGCGTACAAACTCGAACTGCACCTCGGCCGGCAGGCTCGTCGAGATACCGTTCGGATAGACGATGTGGGTGTCGAGGCCTTCCGGCTCGACGAAGATCTGGTGCGAAGTCTTGTCGGCGAAGCGGACGACTTTGTCCTCGACCGACGGGCAGTAACGCGGCCCCACTCCTTCGATGACGCCCGTAAACATCGGCGAGCGATCGGTTGCGTCGCGGATGATCTCGTGCGTGCGCTCGTTCGTCGCCGTGATGTGGCAGTGAACCTGCGGCGGATGCTCCTCGCGCCGCCCGAGGAAAGAGAACACGGGTCGCGGCACGTCGCCCGGCTGCGGCCGCATGACGGAATAATCCAGCGTGCGTCCGTCGAGGCGGGGCGGCGTGCCGGTCTTCAGTCGCCCGACACGGAACGGCAGTTCCCGGAGCCGCGCCGCGAGGCGCTTCGACGGCGGGTCGCCGATGCGCCCGCCTTCCTGGCTTTCGAGGCCGACGTGGATGCGACCGCCGAGGAAAGTGCCGACCGTCAGCACGACGGCGCGCGCATGCCTGGTTTCGCCGGCCGTCGTCACGATGCCGCCGACGCGGCCGCCAGTGACGACGAAATCCGCGACCTCGGCCTCGAGAAGCGCGAGTCCCGTCTGCGCCTCGAGCATCGAGCGGATGGCCTTTTTATAAAGAGTGCGATCCGCTTGCGCCCGGGTTGCGCGCACGGCTGGACCCTTGCTCGCGTTCAGCGTGCGGAACTGGATGCCGGCACGATCCGCGGCGCGCGCCATCGCGCCGCCCATGGCATCGATCTCGCGAACGAGGTGGCCCTTGCCGATGCCGCCGATCGCCGGATTGCAGCTCATCTGCCCGACGGTCGCGAGGCTCTGGGTCACGAGTAGCGTGCGCGCACCCAACCGGGCCGCTGCGAGGGCAGCCTCGGTGCCGGCGTGTCCGCCGCCGATAACGATGATGTCGTATGCACTCATTTCGGGGGCGACATGATACCCGCAGCAGCAACAAAGGGGACGTTCACCTTTAAGGGCGAGCGTCCCCTTTAAAGGTGAACGTCCCCTTTGAAGGTCGGTATCCTCGACGAATGGGATTCCGCTCGCGCGCCGGACTGCTCGTGGCTTTGCTGATCGCCGCCCTGCTCTGCCTGGACACGCTGCAGGCCAAGCCGCAGATCGCGCTCGAACCCTGTCGCATCAGTGACATCGACGGCCTCGTTTCCGTCGAGGCGCGTTGCGGCAGGTTCTCGGTGCCGGAGGACCCGGATTCTCCGGAGAGCGCGCGCATCGAACTCGCAGTCGCCATCGTCCCCGCCGTCGCAACTCAGGCGAAGCCGGACCCGCTCTTCCTGCTCGCGGGTGGGCCCGGCCAGGGCGCCATCCAGGGATTTACGCCGATACTCGGCGCCTTCGCCGGCATCCGCCGCGAGCGCGATCTCGTGCTCGTCGACCAGCGCGGCACCGGCGCATCCAACCGGCTCGACTGCCCGATGCCGGAGGAGGCGCTCGCGTCTGGTGATATTTCTCCAGCCGAGATGCGGGAGATGGCGCGCGACTGCCTCGCAAAGGTCCATGGCGATCCGCAGTTCTATACGACGAGCATCGCGGTCCGCGATCTCGAGGCCGTGCGCGCCGCGCTCGGCTACGCCAAGATCAATGTGTTCGGTGGCTCCTACGGCACGCGCGTTGCGCAGCATTACGCGCGGCGCTACCCGGAGCGCACGCGGACGATCATGCTCGACGGCATAGTGCCCCCGGATATCGTGCTCGTGCCGCAGATCGCGATCGAGTCGCAGCGGGCGCTCGACGGCGTCTTCAAGCGTTGTGCCGAGGATCCGGAATGCAACCGGCGCTTTCCGGCGCTGCCCGGGCAGTTCGCGCGCATCGATGCGGCGCTCCGCCGCGCTCCGGCTGCCGTCACGATCGCCGATCCGGTGAGCGGTGCGAATCGCCGCATCCAAATCACCCGTGCGCATCTCGTGACGATGGCACGGATGCTGACCTACTCCCCCTGGACCGCATCTCTCATGCCGCTCCTGGTCCATGAGGCGGCCACGAACGGCAACTATGCGCCGCTCGCTGCGCAGGCCGAGATGGCCGGCGAGGATCTCGAACGCATGATCGCGATGGGCATGCACCATTCCGTTGTCTGCGCCGAGGACGCCCCGCGCTTCGATGGTGCCGTGGATCGCCCGGCGCTCGAGGCGACTTACATCGGCCCACTGATGCTCGACGGCATGAAGGCGATCTGCGAGGTCTGGCCGCGCGGTCCGGTCGACGCGAATTTCGCGAAGCCGCTCGATTCCACCGTGCCGGCGCTCCTGCTCTCGGGCGAATTCGATCCGGCGACGCCCGCTGCCTACGGCGCGGCCGCGTTGAAGGGATTCCGGAACGGCCTGCACCTCGTCGTGCCGGGCCAGGGGCATGGCCAGACGCGCCTACCCTGCGTGCAGAAGCTGATGCGCCTCTTCGTCGAACAGGCGACGAGCGAGGGCCTCGATACGACCTGCATCGACACGATCCGGCCGGCGCCCTTCTTCCTTTCCTTCAGCGGAGGCGCGCCATGATCCGCGTCGAGGGATTGACCCGCAGCTTCGGTGCCGTCCGCGCCGTCGACGGCGCCGCATTCGAAGCGAAGGACGGCCGCATCACGGGCCTGCTCGGCCCAAACGGCGCCGGCAAGTCGACCACGCTCCGCATCCTGTACACGGTCCTGCGGCCGCATCAGGGCTCGGCGACGGTCGACGGAATCGATGTGCTGCGCGATCCGCTCGCGACGCGGCGCGCGATCGGCGTGCTGCCGCATTCGGCCGGGATCTATCCGCAACTCACTGCGCGCGAGAACATCGTCTACTTCGGCAAACTCCATGGTCTTGCAGGCGACGCGCTCGCGCGCCGGGTCGACGAGCTGATCGCCGGGCTCGACATCGCGGGCTATGCAGACCGCCGCGCAAAGGGATTTTCTCAGGGCGAGCGCATCAAGGTGGCGCTCGCACGGGCGCTCGTGCATTCGCCGAGAAACCTGCTCCTCGACGAGCCGACGAACGGCCTTGACGTGATGGCGACGCGGGCGCTGCGCGCGCAGGTACTCGCGCTCCGCGCCGCCGGCCACTGCGTACTGTTCTCGAGCCACGTCATGCAGGAGGTCGCTGCGCTCTGCGACGACATAGTCATCATCGATCACGGCCGCGTCGTGGCCGCCGGCACACCCGAATCGCTGCGGGCACAATTCTCCGCCGCGACGCTCGAGGACGCATTTGTCGCCGCGATCGGCGACGCGAGGGGACTCGAATGATCGCTGCAATCCGCACGGTCATGCAGAAGGAGCTGCGTGAAAGCTTCCGCGACCGCCGCACGCTCCTTAACAGCCTCCTGATCGGCCCGATCTTCGCGCCGCTCCTATTCATCCTGATCCTGAAGCTCGCGCTCTCGCGCTCGGTCGCGTCCCAGGACGAAATGACGCCGGTCACGGTTGCGAATGCGGCGGCCGCGCCGAACCTGGTGCAGCAGCTGCGGGCGAGCGGCATGACGGTGACGCTCCGCGACGGCACCGATGCGGAAATCCGCGGGTGGATCGCCGAGATCGACGCGCTCGTCGTGCTCCGGATCCGGGACAACTTCGGCGAACGCTTCAGCGGGGGCAAGCCGGCGGCGGTACTGATTTATTCGGACGGCTCCGACTCGAAGGCCGAGCAGCACGCCGCGCGCGTGCGCGCCGCAGTCGCGGGTTATTCGGCCCTGATCGGCGGCCTGCGGCTGCAGGCCCGTGGAGTCTCGCCCACCGTCGTGCAGGCGATCGTAATAGACAGTGTCGACGTCTCGACGCCCTCCGCGCGGGCGACACTCCTGCTCGGCATGCTGAGCTACGTCATCATCCTCGCGACCATGCTCGGCGGCCTTTATCTCGCGATCGATGCGACGGCGGGTGAACGCGAGCGTGGGTCGCTGGAGGCGCTCCTCACCGTGCCCGTTGTCCGCGAGCATCTCATCTACGGCAAGATCGCGGCGGCCGCCATCATGATGCTTCTGGCGCTTGCGCTCGTGATCGCCTCAATCGCCTTGGCGCTCCATGCTGTGCCGCTCGAGACCTTCGGCATGTCGGCGAATTTCGGTCCCGAGGTCGCAGCGCGGATATTCCTGACCGTCGCGCCCTTCGCGCTGGTGAGCGCGGCGCTCCTGACGGTGATCGCCTCGTTCACGCGGACCTACAAGGAGGCGCAGTCTTGGCTCGGCCTCGTGCTGCTCGTGCCGACACTGCCGATCGCGGTCGCGGGCATTCTTTCGCTGCAGCCGCAGGCAAGCCTGATGCTCCTGCCTTCACTGTCGCAGCATCTCCTGATCCAGGGCCTGATCCGCGCCGAGCCTCTGCCGCTTGCCTGGACGCTCCTCTCCGTCGCGAGCACCTTGCTGCTCGGCCTGGCGCTGACTTGGCTGGCCGGGCGGCTTTATCGACGCGAGGCCATTCTCGGCTGATAATCCGGAACCCTGGCCGCACTTTTACCGTCCAAGCCGTCATGAAACGCCGTCGTTTATGCCTCGCCCCGATCCTGCTGCTCGCCGCGGTGCCCGCGGCGCTCGCCCAGATCACGACCGTGCCGATGAAGGGCGTCGGTAACGAATGGGTGAAGGAGCTCGATCTCCGCGGCCGCATGGACTGGGAGTGGATCGAGACCTATCCCGAGCAGGTTTACTTCGCCAGTCGCCACGATTCGACGCGCTCGGGCGACATCGTCACGATGTGGACCCGCGTCGAGTACAAGCATGCGCAGCATCCGCTCGAACACAAGAGCGCGCTCAGCAAAGACGACTGGGATTGCAAGAAGCGGCAGCGCTCGACCGCGGGCGTATTCTTCTACAAATGGAACAATCTCCAGGACAACAAGGATTCTCCGGAGCACTCGACGAACCTGCTCCGCACCTGGGAGAAGATCCAGCCCGGCACAATTGGTGAAACGCTTCTCAATTTTGCCTGCGACATCAAGAACGTCACGCCAATCATCCAGCCCGATTAAAGGGGACGCTCACCTTTAAAGGTGAGCGTCCCCTTTAAAGGTGAACGTCCCCTTTGGCGGAGGGCCTTATCCGGCGTCATCCCACACGGCATCTATCTCGGCGCTGGCTATGCGCAGAGCGAGTACGGACTAGATAATCCGCTCGATGCGGAGCCCTTCGACGATTCGGACGGCGGATACAAGCTGATCGCCGGCTGGCGGCCACTCGACAACTTCGGCGTCGAGATGAGCTACATCGACCACGGCGACGCCACGATTCCGGCCGGAGTCGCCTGCATCGCGCTCTTCAACGTGCCCTGTCCCGACACTGCGCAGGTGAGCGCCGAAACCCTCTCCGGTTTCGCGGTCGGCTACATCGATTTCCCGGTGATCGACCTGTTCGCGAAGGTCGGCGCAACCGCCTGGCAGTTCGACGGCCGCTCGACGCCGGCGTTTCCGGATTTCGACAACGACGAGAACGACATCGATTTCGCCTGGGGCGTCGGCATTCAGGCGCGTTTCGGCAGCCTGGGCGCGCGCCTCGAGTACGAGAACTTCGGCATCATCGAGGACGAGGAACTCGGAACGGTTTCGCTGTCATTCACCTATACGTTCTTCTGAGCCTCAAGCCCACTCGGTCAGTCCCTCGCGCTCGTAAAGGTCCTTGAACGACGGCCGCACCTTCATGCGCTTGACGTAGCCCGCGATCGCGGGCCACTCCGTCGCGGGCTTCGGCATGTTCCGCGACCAGCGCATCAGCATCGTCGTCACGAAGTCGGCGGCGGTGACACGGTCCCCGAGCAGGTAGGCGCCCGAGTTCGCGATCTGGCGGTCGACCCTTTCGAGGCTCGCCTCGATGCGCCGGCGCGCCGAAACCTTGACTGACTCCACGGCGCCCTGGCCCGCGGGCTGGTCCGGATAGAACCAGTGGTGATACGCGGTCTGCAGCGTATTCGAGAGGAAGAACATCCAGCTGATGTAAGCGTCGCGGTTCGCTTGCCCCACTGCGGGCGAGAAACCCGCCTGAGGGTGCCGCTCCGCGAGGATCATGCAGAGCGCGACCGACTCGCCGAGCGGCGCTCCGTCCACGACGAGCGTCGGAACCACGCCGCCCGGGTTCAATTTGAGGTACTCGGGCTTGCGATGTTCGCCAGCCTCGATGTCGACCTTCACGAGCTCATACGGCTCGCCGAGTTCGATGAGCATCCAGTGAACGCAAAGGCTTGCCGTGCCCGGCGACCAGTAGAGGGTGTACATGAATCCGGAACCTCCTTATCTTTGTCGCCATTATGAACCGCGGAAGCTGCCTCTGCGGAGCCGTGCAGTTCGAGGCCGGCCCCTTCGATTCGATGGTGCACTGCCACTGCTCGATGTGCCGCAGGCACCACGGCGCGATGTTCGCGACGTTCCTGACCGCAGCCCACGATGGATTTCACTGGCTCTCGGGCGAGGAACAGGTTGTCACGTACCCGTCTTCCGGGCGCGGTCTGCGGCCGTTCTGCCGGATTTGCGGCTCAGTGGTCCCGACCGTGCTGCCGCACATGGGCATCGCCTTCGTGCCGGCCGGCAACCTCGAGGGCGATCCCGGAATGCGCCCCACGCTCCACATGTTCGCCAGTTCCCGCGCGAGCTGGTTCCCGATCACCGATCCGCTTCCGCAGCACGCGGGTTTTCCGCCCGGGTTCGACGGCGGCGAATCCGTCGAGAATCCGCCCGCGGCGTCGAAAGCGGGAGTGACGCAGGGCCGCTGTCTCTGCGGCGACATCGCCTGGGAATTCACGGGGAATCCGGAACGCGTGCAGAACTGCCATTGCTCGCGCTGCCGGCGCGCGCGCAGCGCCGCGCACGCGACCAACGCCTTCTTCAGGCGTGAGCAGCTCACCTGGACCCGGGGCGAGGACAAGATCGCGAGCTATGCGCTGCCGGGCGCGAAGCGGTTCGGGCAGGATTTCTGCCGTCGCTGCGGCAGCCCCGTCCCGCGTGTGGTCGCCTCGACGGGCTACGTCGTCACACCCTGCGGGAGCCTCGACAGCCCGCTCGAGAAGGGGCCGCGCGGCCATATCTTCACGGGCAGCAAGGCAGCGTGGTTCGAGATCACCGACAGCCTGCCGCAATGGGAGGCTCTCCCTGCGTAGCCAGTCGCGGCAACCGGTTGGCCTCGCGCTCGTCGTGGCGCTCGCCTGCGCCGGCTGCGGCTCGCCGGGTACGCCCGAGGACGAGGTTCGTGCGCTTGTGGATACGGCAGAGACTGCGGCCGAAGAGCGGGACGCCTCCGCACTTCGCGCGCTCATCGCCGACGATTACGGTGACACAAGCGGCCGCGATGCCGCCGAGGTCCGGAATCTCCTGCACGCCTGGCTCGTCGCGCATCCGTCGCTTTCACTCATCACACGCATCGACTCCATCGAACTCGAGGGAACTGAGCTCGCGCGAGTCCAGGTCACAGTCGGCGTGATTGGCCGCGAAGCGAATGCAGAATCGGACTGGGACCTCGCGGCCGAAGTCCGCCGGCTCGACATCCGCCTGGCACGCGAGGGCGGCGGTGACTGGCGCGTGATCCGCGCAGGGCCGCAGGCGGAATCCTAGTCGGGCTCGGACTCGGCCGCGTTCCAGCGCTCTCGAAACGCGCGGATCGCCTCGTCCCGGATTGTGGAATGCCGACGCGACAGCAGAAGCTGCGAGGGTGGGCAGACCCGCGCCCGGATTACGCCCAGATCCGCCGCGGCATCGAACAGGCTGGGATACCAGCGCTCCCATTCGGGCAGTATCGCTTCGACGTGGTCACGCAGGCTCATCGGGTGCCGCTTCCGTTGCGGTAGCCGGCATCTCGGCCGGGCGCGGCGCGTTCGGGCTCCACATGTGGCGATATAGCAGCCAGCTTCCGCCGGCCTTCTTCCACAACTCGATGAACTTGCCGATGCGCGGCTCACCTTCTTCGGCATACATTGCCGCGTACGTGCCTTCGCGGAACCAGTACTCGCCGAGCCGCTCGGTCGTGACCTCGGAGACCTCGATCCGGACCTGGCCTGGATTGAAGGTCTGCCAGAACGCCTCAACGGCCTCCTGGCCGGCAACGATCGGCTGGTCCGGCGGCAGGATCTCCGCGTCCTCGCTGTAGATGATCCCGAGTCCAGCCAGGTCGCCGCTGTTGAACGCGCTGAGCCAGCCGTCGGCGGTGGCCTGCGGAAACGGCTCCGCTGCCTTCCCGCAACCCGCAAGCCACGCGAGTGCGAACAGGACGACCCACGGAGCCCGATGATTCATGCTCATGGCGTCTCCTCCTCTGTGGGGCCTGCCCGATCATACTCGCCATGGACCGCGTCGGATCAAGCCCCTTCGCGCCGACGCGCGAGCGTCAGGCCATCGCCGAGCGGCAGGAGCGACAGGTCGATGCGCGTGTCTGCGAGGAGCACGTCGTTGAACTCGCGAAGCGCGACCGTATCCGCGTCGCGGTTCGCCGGGTTCGCAACTTCGCCGCTCCAGAGCGTGTTGTCCACGACGATCAGGCCGCCCGGCCGCACGAGCTGCATCAGCCGTTCGTAGTAAGCGAGGTATCCGCCCTTGTCCGCGTCGATGAACGCGAAGTCGTAGAGCCCGGCCTCGCCCGCAGCGAGGCGCGCGTCGAGCGTCACCTTCGCCGGCGCGAGCACGAGTTCGATCCGGTCGGCAACGCCCGCAGCCTGCCAGTGCCGGCGCGCAATCGCCGTGAACTCCTCGCTGATGTCACAGGCGAGAAGCCGTCCGTCCGGCGGCATCGCGAGCATTACGGCGAGGCTCGAGTAGCCCGTGAACACGCCGACCTCGATCGCGCGACGCCCGCCGAGGAGGCGCACGAGCATCTGCATGAACTGCCCCTGCTCCGGCGCGATCTGCATGTTGACCTTCGGGTGTGAGGCGGTCTCGGCGCGAAGCTTCGCAAGCGCGGGGGGTTCACGCAGCGAATGCACAAGCAGGTATTCGTAGAGTCGGTCGTCGAGCGACAGCGTGCGATTGGACACGGGCGCCCTCAGTAACCGCGCTTCACATCCACTTCGGACAAGAGCTTGCCGCCCGCCGCATAGCGGCGCAGGTTCTCGCGGGCGATCAGCCAGCGCGGCTCCTCGCCGAGGTCGGTCGCCGCAGCGACATGCGGCGTGATCAGTACGTTCGGCGTTTTCCACAGCGGATGATCGGGCGGAAGCGGTTCCGGGTCCGTGACGTCGAGTCCGGCTCCGCCGATCCGGCCGTCCTCGAGTGCGGCGACCAGGTCCGCGGTAACGACCGTCCCGCCGCGTCCCACGTTGATGAAGAGCGCGCCGCGCTTCGTGGCGTCGAAGATCTTCCGGTCAAAGATCCCCTTCGTCTCCGGCGTCAGCGGCAGGGCATTGACGATGACGTCGGCCCGTGAGGCGAAGGCCGGAAGGTCGGCGCCCCGTCCTTGTTCGCTCACGTAGGGCGGCTTCTCCCGCGGCGTGTTCCGGGTCGCGATCACGTTCATGCCGAGCGCGTGCGCGCGGCGCGCGACCTCGTTGCCGATGCCTCCGAGTCCGGCGACCAGAAGCGTCTTGCCTTCGAGCGACCACATCCGGCTCTCCGGCACGGCTTCGTCCGCCCATTCGCCGCGCGCCTGGGCCGGCATGTAGGTCGCGAAACCTCGCGCGAGGCCGAACATGAATGCGAGCACGTGCTCGGACATCACGGGGCCCGCGATCTTCTGCATATTGGTGAGCACGATGCCGCGATCGGCGAAACCCGGAATGCCGATGCAGCGCTCGACGCCCGCATAAAGGTGCTGGACCCAGCGCAGCCGCGTGCCGGCCTGCACGACGTCGGCCGCGCACGGCCCGATCACCGCGTCGGCATCCGTAACCAGGCGGACGGCCTCGGCCCGGTCGGCCGCGCCAACGAGCTTCACGCCGGGTGCAGCCGGCTGCATCCAGGCGATCCGTTCCGCGTCCGCGCCGATCACGACAACCTTCCCCGGCTTTTTCCAGCCGGGACGGTCGGCGAGCGCCGTCGCGGATTCCTGCAGGCCAAGCTCGGCAATCAGGCGGGTCGTGTCGGTATCGGCCGGATTGTCACCCGCCGCTATGAAAGAAGCCCCGAACAGCCCGATCCCGGCGGAGAAAACCGCCGCCGCGCGCGTCATGTGATTCATTGACGAACAATACCGTAGCCGGCGCCCGCCATGCATACAATGATCCACTGGGGTGGTGTCGCCTGGATCCTGACGATTCCGGCTTCGGGCCTGATGGCCGCTGCGGCCTGATGGCTGGGCCGGCATCTTTTCTAACGCCGCTTAGTCGCCGCGCAGCCTCAGCGCGTTGCCAACGACCGAGACGGACGACAGGCTCATGGCAAGAGCCGCGATCATCGGTGACAACAACAGTCCGGTCCACGGATAGAGTAGGCCAGCCGCGATCGGCACCCCAAGCGCGTTGTAGATCAGCGCGAAGCCGAGGTTCTGGTGCATGTTGCGCACGGTCGCCGCGGAAATCTCGCGCGCTCGCGCGATTCCGCGCAGGTCGCCCTTGACCAGGGTTACCTGCGCGCTCGATATCGCGACATCCGTTCCAGTACCCATCGCTATGCCGACGTCGGCCGCCGCGAGCGCAGGCGCATCATTTATGCCATCCCCCGCCATCGCGACACGCCGGCCTTCCGAGCGCAGCCGCGCGATCAGTGCCGCCTTGTCGGCCGGGCGCGTTTCGCCATGCACTTCGGTAATGCCTGTCGCAGTGGCGACGGCCTGGGCT
Organism: uncultured Steroidobacteraceae bacterium; assembly: GCA_964412975.1. GTDB lineage: Bacteria > Pseudomonadota > Gammaproteobacteria > Steroidobacterales > Steroidobacteraceae > SCUD01. Next base: position 9,879 of record CAYPQX010000032.1, on the reverse strand, counting down.
GTTGCCGCTGAGTCGCCTGTCGCCATGATGATTCGCAGACCCGAATTGCGCAGCATCTCGAGCGCATCCGGCGTAGTCGATTTCACGGGATCCGCGACTGCGATCAGCCCGGCGAGTTCACCATCCACGGCCAGGAACATCACACTTGCGCCATCACCCCGCAGCCGCTCCGCTTGGGCCGCGAGCGGATCCAGATCGACGCCCAGGTCGCGCATAAGCGCCGCACTGCCAAGCGCGAGTTCGCGACCACCTACCCGCCCGCGCACTCCGAGGCCAGTGCCGGATTCAAAGGATTCCGCATTGCTGAGCGCGAGCCCGCGTCGGCGCGACTCGGCCACGATCGCCTGCGCGAGCGGGTGCTCGCTGCCCCGATCGAGACTCGCGGCCAGCGTCAGCAACCGGCCTTCGTCAAAGCCAGTGGCCGGCAGAGCGATCCTGAACGCCGGCCTGCCCTCCGTGAGGGTGCCGGTCTTGTCCACGATCAGCGTATCCATTTCGCACAGCTTCTCGATCGCCACCGCGTCGCGAAACAGGATGCCGGACAGCGCTGCCCGGCCGGTTGCGACCATCACCGACATCGGCGTCGCGAGGCCGAGCGCGCAGGGGCAGGCGATGATCAGCACGGCGACGGAGTTCAGAACGGCATACGTCCAGGTCGGTTCCGGCCCGAACCACCCCCAGACGAAGAACGTCAGCACCGCAATCGCGAGTACCGCCAGCACGAACCAGTACGAAACGCCATCCGCGATCCGCTGCATTGGCGCACGCGAGCGCTGCGCCTGCGCCACAAGCCCGACGATCTGCGCAAGCACGGTTTCGGCGCCGATGCGGTCCGCGCGCATGATCAAACTGCCATTCGCGTTCTGTGTCCCACCGATCAGCCTGTCGCCAGGTGCCTTCCCGACGGGAAGCGATTCGCCGGTCAAGAGCGACTCGTCCACACTGGAGTACCCTTCGAGCACCTCGCCGTCGACAGGCACCTTGTCGCCGGGTCGCACGCGCAATCGGTCGCCGACCTGTACCGCGTCGAGCGGCACTTCATCATCGCTACCGTCACCACGCACGCGCCTGGCGGTTGGCGGCGCAAGCCGCAGAAGCGCCTTGATCGCAGCGGAGGTCGAAGAGCGCGCACGCAGCTCGAGAATCTGCCCAAGCAGAGTCAGCGAGACGATGACAGCAGCTGCCTCGAAGTAGACGCCGACGCGACCGTGTTCTCGGAAGGATTCCGGAAACCAGTCCGGCACAAGCGTCGCGGCGACGCTGTATAGGAACGAGGCGCCGACTCCGGTGCCGATCAACGTCCACATGTTCGGATTACGCGTGACGATGGATTGCGCCCAGCGCAGGAAGAAGGGCCACGCTGCCCAGAGGATGACCGGGACGGAAAGCAGGAGCTCGAGCCAGCTCCGCTGTTCGGCTGTCAGGAACGCCGTTCGATGGCCCAACATGGCGAGACCAAGCACGGCAACCGTGAGCGGCAGGGTCCACCAGAAGCGCCGCGAGAAATCCCGAAGTTCCGGAATTTCTTCATCATCTGCTGACGGCATCAGCGGCTCGAGCGCCATGCCGCAGATCGGGCATTGCCCCGGTGCATCGCGGACGATCTCCGGGTGCATTGGGCAGGTATAGCGAGTCATCGCTGCCGGCCCGAATTCAGCCCGGCGCGAGCCAGCGCGAACAATCCCAGGCGCCAACGAATCGTTTTCATCACGCGCACCTCAGGTTCCATGTTTCATCCCGGAATGATCGGCTCGCGCCGGTGAACCGAAGTTCACGTCAGCGCTGACGCGGCGCGCAAGCGTTCCGGGCGGATTCGAATACCACCCGGGGTCGCCGAAATCTCCGCGCCGGAGCCGGTCACGGACTTTGATGACCGTGAACATGCCGCCCATCTCGAGATTCCCGAAGGGGCCGCGCCCCATCATCATCGGCAACGTGTTCTCCGGGCCTTGCATGTGCCCCATGTTCACGTGATCCTGATGCTCCGCCATTCCAGCCTCGCCCATCGCCATGTAATCCGGCAGCATCCGCCGGATTGCCGATTCGACATCGTCCTGCTTCACGCCGAGCGGATTCGGCAGGTTATGGCCCATCGAATTCATCGTGTGGTGCGACATGTGGCAATGCAGCGCCCAGTCGCCCGGAACCGCAACAAACTCGAGGTCGCGAGTCTGGCCGACACCGACGACTTCCGTGACCTCCGGCCGCCACTGTGCCCGCGTCCAGCGCCCGCCGTCCCCGCCCGTGACATGAAACTGCACGCCGTGCATGTGGATCGGGTGATTCCACATCGACAGGTTTCCGATGCGGATGCGCACGCGCTCTCCGCTCTGCGCGACGAGCGGATCGATTGCGGGGAAAACCTTGCTGTTGAAGGTCCACAGGTTGAACTCCTGCATGATCGCCGGGTCCGGCCGGTAGGTGCCCGGGTGGAGCGCCCAGTTGTGCAGCAGGAAGCCGTAATCGCGGTCGATGCGAACGGCCTCGCCCGCGCGCGGATGGATGATGAACAGTCCCATCATCCCGACTGCAAGCTGCACCATCTCGTCCCCATGCGGGTGGTACATGTGCGTTCCGTGCTGGCGCAGCGTGAATTCGTAGGCGTAGGTCTCGCCGGGCCGGATGTGCGGTTGCGACAGCCCGCCGACTCCGTCCATGCCGGAGGGCAGCAGGATTCCGTGCCAGTGGATCGTCGTGTGCTCCGGCAGCCGGTTGGTCAGGAGAATCCGCACGCGGTCGCCCTCGACCGCCTCGATGGTCGGACCCGGCGTCGTGCCATTGTAACCCCAGCATTTCGCGCGGGAGCCGGGCGCGAATTCATGCTCGACCTCCTCGGCCACCAGGTGGAACTCCTTGACGCCGCCGACCATTCGATAGGGAAGCGTCCAGCCGTTCAGGGACCGCACCGGCGTGTAGCCGGAATTGCCTGCCGGCGATTTCGCTGGGCGTGGCGGCGCCGCGGGCATCTCGTGGCCCTCGTGTCCCTGGGCCGCAGAGCGATCCGACAACATCGCGAGCGGCAGCAGGCTGCCGGCGCCCATCCAGCGAAACCAATGGCGTCGTGTGATCTTCATAGTTTCTCTCCTGCGATTTCGTCCGCGCCGACGGTCAACGGCAGCGATTCTTCGTCACCCGGCAGAAGGCCGCCGGTGGCGGCGCGGAGCCCGGTCCGCGCGATCCAGTAGTCGCGCACCGATTCGAAGTAGCCCTGCCAGGCGTCGTATTGCTCGCGCTTCGTCCGGATCAGGTCGAATACACCGACCAGCATGAAATTGACCCGTTCCTGCTGGCGCGCGACGGCCGACGCGGTGCTTGGCAGCAGTTCATCGTGAAAGCGCGCGCTGACGTCGCGGGCCAGAGCGAGCTGTTCGACGGCGGTCGTCACCTCATTTTCCACGGTGAGCGCGAGCGACTCCGCGCGCGCGCGCGCATCCAGGAGCTCTGCCTCTGCGCGCGCGACCGCGCCCTGGCCCTGGTTGAATAACGGCAACTCGAGGTTCAGCGTCGGGCCGCGAAGCCTCGAGCCATCGACTTCGCGTTCCTGCCGGTATCCGACGTCCACGGAACCGAGCAGGCGCCATCCTCCGGTGACGCCCAGCGCGTCCTCGAGCACCAGGACTTCCTCGCGAAGTGCCGCCAGGTCCAGGCGCCGCGACAGCGCTTGTTCCGTCAACTCGTCCCGTGAGAGCGGTGTATCGGGCGGCGTCGAGAGTCGGTCGACCGTACGCCATTCCGCCTTCGCCGAAAGGCCCAGCAGGTTCGCGAGACGTGCGCGGCTCGCCGCTGCATCCGATCGCGCACGCAGTGACGCGATGCCTGCCTGCGCGGCCGCCGACTGCTGCAAGTCGAGCTGCAGGCGACTGATGTTGCCAGCCTCGTGATAGCGCTGGGCCAGCGTCGCTTCGTTCTGCGCCGCCTCAGCGACGGCATCCCGCATCGCTGCGACTTGCTGGTCTCCAACGTGCATGAACCAGGCCGTCTCGACCTCGTGTGCGAGCGCGACGAGTTTCGAACCGACGGCGAATTCCATTCTCCGGAACTCCGCCTCCGACAGGCGCCGGCGTGCCGGCAGCAGCAGCAGATCGGTGAAGCTGGCCGAGATCCCCTGTGACGTCTGGTCCTGCCCGACGTTATTCGGGCTCAACCATTCGAACGACAGCGTTGGATTCGATATGCGCGCTGCATCCATGAGATCCGCATGCGCGATGCCGAGGCTTGCATACTGCCGGCGGATTTCCCGATTGCGCGCAAAGGCGATTGCCAATGCGGCAGGCAACGTCAACGGTTCCCGAATTTCCGGCGCGGATTCCAGTTCGCCCGCGTCCGGTGGCCACTCAGGCTTGACGGACACACGCTCACCGATGCGCCCGGCGGCAGCATCTGCCGCATCGTCGAGCGGCACGACCGCACAACCGGCGCCAGTGCCGATCACAACCGCCAATGCGGTCATTCGAATCAATGAACTCATATTCCGTCCCTCGAAGGAGGCTCATGCCGAGCCCGCAGCCACGCGATTGAGGCGCGGGTGCTGCCCGCGCCGGAACTCAGACACTACGTGGGTGGCCCTCAGGCCGGAGGTCGGAAAGGAGTTGTAATGCGCTTGGGAATGTGGCGAGATGACACGACGACGGCCGGTTCTGGCGCGCCGCCGCCTGTCAGGATCAGCGTGATGAAGTGCGGCGCTCCCGGCTGCGAAACGATGCATCCGCACCGACAGTCCATCGATCCGTCATCGCAGCAGTCGGTCGCCGGCTGTCCGCCAGGCGCGTCATCCATCGCCATGTCCGGCATGTCGTGGCCATGATGCTGCGACTGGGCGGTGTCGATCGGGGCCGCGCCCGCAATCGGTACCCAGGGCGCAGCAGAGTTGAGCACGAGCGCCGTCACGAGCAGCGCGCGCATCATGCGGCCGAACATTGAACTTCCACGGCGGTGCACGGCAATAGAGTGCGCCCCCTGCCCTTGCCCCGCAAGTTTCAGCCGCCGGCCGCAACAACGGGGTAGATGACCCGGCCGCCGCGAATCGTGCAGCGGACTTTTGCGAAGTTCGCCGGATCCTCAGCCGGGTCCGCCTCGAGCACCACCAGGTCTGCATCCAGGCCGGCGTCAATGCGCCCGCGTCGCGCCTCCTCCTTCCAGCGCGCAGCCGGCGCGGTCGTCAGCGACGCGAGAATCTCCATCGGCGAAAGCACGCGCGCCATCAGGCGGTATTCCTCCGTGGGGTCGTACTCGCTCATGTAGCCGACGTCGGTGCCGAAGAGCACGTCGCCACCCGCCTTCGCGAAGGCGCGAACCTGCTCGACGGCATCGGCCGTCGCAAGCTCGACGCTCCGCGGTTCGAGCCCCGCACGATTCAATTCATAGGGGCAGAGCTGCAGCGTCGGAACGACCGCCATGTCCTTCGAGATCATCTGCTCGATCAGGGCGGGCTCCCAGATTGTCTTGCCTTCACCGATCGTTGTGTGAACGAGCACGTCCACTCCCGCCTCGATCGCGAGATTGATTCCCTCGATGTCGGTCGGGTGCGCGAGGACCGGCAAGCCGCGGCGGTGCGTTTCGTCGGCCGCCGCGAGCGCGATGTCCGGCTGCATGAAGGCGTAGCGGCCGCCGCCCTGCGGCGTCATCAGGAAGAGCTTCGTCGCATCGGCGCCGCCATCGAGATTCGCCTGCACGATCGCGAGCGCTTCCCCCACGCTACCAGGCTGCGCGAGCGTGGCCAGGAATTCCGGCGGCAGGTCTTTCAGATAGATCGGGATGCCGTTTTTCGGATAGAGCGCACTGCCCGCGGTCAGGATGCGCGGGCCCGGGGTTTCGCCGGCATCGACGCGGCTGCGCAGCGACACGGTGTCGGCGAGGTTTGACGCCGTGTCCACAACCGTCGTGAATCCGAAGCGGTTCAGCATGTCGTCGAGCGACGCAGTCAATTCCTCCGCTGGCTGCGATGCGGCATTGGCGAATTTCGGTTCGATGAAATGCACGTGACTGTTCTGGAAGCCGGCGACAATGATTCCGCCGTCGCATTGTCCCAGCGCGGTGGCGCCCCGCGTCGGGACCGAGGCGGCCGGCCCGGCGGCCGCAATCCGCCCGTCGACGATGATCACCACGGCATCGTCGAGCGGCGGCCGGTCGGGGGCAGTGTAAAGACGGGCGGCGCGGATGACGGCCGCGCCATCGGGTGCGGGTTCGCCGCAGGACTGCATGAAAAGCGCGCCGAAAATCAGGGCGGTCAGGGCCCGTTTGCGCATGTCCGGCCTCCTCGCAAACACCTCCAATAGAATAGCAGGCTACCGCGCAGCAGCTGCCTTCGGGTGCGACCCCCGAATGAGCGCTTCGAGCACGGACGAGTTACGCCCGGCTGTAAGCCAGCCGACCCGCGATATAGGTGGCGAGGACCGTGCGATCGTCACCCATCGTCATCTGGATGAACAGCGCTTCCTCGAAGTCCTTGCAGAAACGCATGCGGTAATCGATGACCGGTGTCGACTTGAGATCGAGTACGACGATATCGGCTTCCATTCCAGGAGCGATACTGCCGACCTTGTCTTCAATGTACATCGCGCGCGCAGTCCCGCGCGTTGCCAGGTAAAAGGCGTGGCCGGCTGAAAGCGCCTTGCCATGGAGCTTCGCCGCCTTGTAGGCCTCATTCAACGTCGCGAGAATCGAAAACGAGGTGCCGGCCCCCAGGTCGGTGCCGAGTCCCACGCGCACCGGTCGGCCCTTCTTCATCGCACGGAAGACGTCGAGATAACCGCTTCCGAGGAAGAAGTTCGACGTCGGGCAATGGGCGATAGCCGATCCCGTCACGTGCATGCGCTGCATTTCCTCGTCAGTCAGGTGGATGCCGTGGCCGAAGACTGCGCGGGGACCGCACAGCGAGTAGTGGTCATAGACGTCCAGATAGCCCTTGCGCTCGGGGAACAGTTCCTGCACCCATTTGACCTCGCCTTTGTTCTCGGACACATGAGTCTGCATGTAGCAGTCCGGATGTTCCTTCCAGAGCGCGCCCGCCGCTTCGAGCTGGTCGCCCGTACTCGTCGGCGCAAATCGCGGTGTGATCGCGTACATCAGGCGCCCGCGACGGTGCCACTTCCTGATCAGCGCCTTGGAGTCGTCGTATCCGGATTTCGTCGTATCGAGGAGTTTCTCGGGCGCATTCCGGTTCATCAGGACCTTGCCGGCCGCCAGGCGCATGCCGAGCTTCTCGGCCTCCTCGAACAGCGCGTCGACCGATTGCGGAAACACGGTGCAATAGACACAACCGCTCGTGATGCCATTGCGGACGTTCTCCTGCAAAAACACCTGCGCCACTTCTCGCGCAAACTCTTTTTCGGCGTACTTCAGCTCCGTCGGAAAAGTGTAGTTGTTCAGCCAGTCCAGCAATTGCTCACTGTAGGCGGCGATCATCGGCGTCTGCGGGAAATGGACGTGGCTATCGATGAATCCGGCGATCATCAGCGTGTCCTTGCCGTTCTCCCTGACGGTGGTGTCCGGCGGAAGCTTCGATCGCACCTCGCTGGCGGGTCCCATGTGCGTGACCTTGCCGTCCGCCATGGCGACGATTGCATCGGATTCGTAGCGCATGACCGATTCGATACCAGCCTGGAATGGATCGCCTGTGTATGTGAGGGCCGGGCCACGCAAGGCGTGGGCATCTGCCTTTCTCGCCTTCGTCATCGCAATTCCTCTTCGTTCATAAGTGGTACTCGAACATCACGCCCAGGAGTGCTGCCTCAGCGACATCCGCATCCTCGCCGCCCTCGTACTGCGCCGGAATCAGCACGCCTTTCACCTGGAAAAGGCTTTTGTTGAAAAGCGCAAACGAAAGATCCTTGTCGAGAATCTTTCCGAGGCTGTGCCGAGGGGTGATCTCACCGTACCAGGTGTCGTCATCCGCACTGGCAGGGCCGCTGTGGAACTTGGTCGCGTCGACGAGCACGAAAAGGTCGCCGATCGCCGAGTCATGAAAATGCTCGAACGTGATCGTCGACTGCTCGGCGGGTACAGCCGCCGCCGGCACCGGAGGAGCGCGCTCACTAATGCCTTCAATCTGGGCAATAGGGCATGCGTAGTTCCCGCGGTGTCCCTTCCAAGTACTCTTCGCTCACGCACCCCTGGACGCCCGTTCGAGCCGGGCCTCCGCCAGCAATGCATAGATCGCCGGGATCACGATCAGCGTCAGCACGGTCGCCGACACCATGCCGCCCACCATCGGCGCCGCGATGCGGCGCATGACCTCGGATCCCGTGCCCGTGCCCCACATGATCGGCAGGAGGCCAGCCATGATTGCGACCACGGTCATGATCTTCGGACGCACCCGCAGCACGGCACCCTCCATCACCGCATCGCGCAGGTCGTCAGCCGTCAGTGCCATTCCTTCCTGCAACCGTCGGGCGCGACGCTCTTCCAGCGCCTTGTTCAGATAGATGATCATCACGACCCCCGTCTCCGCAGCGACACCGACCAATGCAATGAAGCCCACCGCCACTGCGACGCTAAGGTTGTAGTCGAGCGCGAACAGCAACCAAACGCCGCCCACGAGTGAGAACGGCACCGAAAGCAGCACGATCAGTGTCTCCCCGATGCGGTTGAAGTTCAGGTACAGGAGCAGGAAAACAATCAGCAGCGTCACGGGAATGACGACTTTCAGCTTCTGGATGGCGCGCTGCATGTATTCGAACTGCCCGCTCCAGGTCAGGAAGTAGCCCGGCTCCAGCCTGACCTGGTCGCGTACGGCGCGCTGCGCATCAGCGACGTAGCCACCGATGTCGCGTCCGCGGATGTCCACGAACACGTAGAGCGACAGGAGCGCGTTCTCGGTGCGAATGGCCGGCGGACCTTTGCGCACGACCAGCTTCGCGAGCTGGCCGAGCGGTACCATGCCGCCATCCGCCACGGGCACCAGCACGCTGCGGGCGATCGTTTGCGGGTCGGATCGCAGTTCGCGCGGATAACGGACTCCGACGCCAAACCGCTCCCGCCCCTCGACGGTCGTGGTGACCATCTCACCGCCGAGCGCAGTCGCCACGACATCCTGTACGTCGCCCACCGTGATTCCGTAGCGAGCCAGCGCGAGTGCGTCGGTCTCGATATCGAGGTAATAGCCACCCGTAATTCGTTCCGCATAGACGCTGGTCGTGCCGGGAACCGACTTGACCACCTGCTCGACGTCCCTGGCCACGCGTTCCATTTCAACAAGATCAATGCCGAAGACCTTGATGCCGATGGGCGTACGGATCCCGGTCGAAAGCATGTCGGTGCGGGCCTTGATGGGCATGGTCCAGGCGTTGCTGACACCCGGAAACTGCATCGCGCGGTCCATTTCCGCGATCAGGCTGTCCATCGTCATACCTTTCCGCCAGTCTTCCTCCGGCTTGAGATTGATCACGGTCTCCGCCATTTCGAGCGGAGCCGGATCCGTTGCGCTGTTGGCGCGTCCTGCCTTGCCGAAGACCGACTCCACCTCCGGACAGGTCTTCAGGATCCGATCCTGGATCTGCAGCAGCTCGGCCGCCTTGGTCACAGAGATGGCAGGCAGTGTCGAAGGCATGTACAGCAGCGTCCCTTCGTTCAGCACCGGCATGAACTCGCTGCCAAGACGCATCGCAGGGTAGGCGCTCGCCGCCAGCACGATGGCGGCGAGCGCGAGGGTCAGCTTCTTCCAGCGCATCACCCACGCGATGACCGGGTCGTAGATCCAGATCAGGGCGCGCACCACCGGGTTCTTCATTTCCGAAGGAATCTCCCCGCGAATGAAGAGCAGCATCAGGACCGGTACGAGCGTGATCGAGAGGATCGCCGCTCCGGCCATCGCGAACGTCTTGGTGAATGCAAGCGGCTGGAACATCCGCCCTTCCTGCGCTTCGAGCGTGAACACCGGCA
>CAYPQX010000031.1:0-14357 GCA_964412975.1 uncultured Steroidobacteraceae bacterium | reverse complement strand
GAGCGTCCAGCCTGCACCCGTCGGGCCGCCGGGCACGAAGAAGCTCGCGAGCAGCACGAGCACGGCGAGCAGGTAGACCCAGAAGCTCAGCATGTTCATGTACGGGAACACCATGTCCCGCGCGCCGCACATGAGCGGAATGAGGTAATTGCCGAACCCGCCGAGGAACAGCGCCGTGAGCAGGTAGATCACCATGATCATCCCGTGCATCGTGATGAACTGGTAATACTGGTTCGGATCGACGAAGTGGAACTGTTCGGGGAAGCCGAGCTGGAGCCGCATCAACCCGGACAGCACGAGCGCAACGAGCCCGACGAAGATCGCGACGATGGAGTACTGGATCGCGATGACCTTGTGGTCCTGGCTCCAGATGTACATCCGGAAGAAGGTATGGGGATCGTGAATCGGGGCATCGCGATCCGCAATTGCGACGTAGGCCATCAGTTCGTCCTCGGATCGAGCGTGTTGATATAGGCGACCACGTCATTGATGGAGCGTTCGTTCTTGAGCGAATCCGCCATCGTGGCCATCTGCCAACCGTAGTAATCCTGCCTGTGCGCACCGCGTACGCGCTGCTGGAAGTTCTGGAGCTGGCGCGCCATGTACCAGTCCGACATTTCCGCGAGCTTCGGCGCATTGAGCGCCCAGATTCCCTCGCCCCCGGTCCCATGGCAGGCGGCGCAGGTCGTGTACAGCGAACGTCCGCGCGCGGCATCGCCGGTCACCGTCGCCGGCGTCGAATGCCCGGGAAGCGTTTCGATGTAAGCGGAGAGATTGCGGATGGCGTCGTCGTCCGGGAGCATCGACGCGAATGCGCGCATCTGCGCTCCGAACGTGTCGCGCTCATGCGCACCACGCAGCCCGTTGCGGAATGCATGCAACTGGCGCCGCAGGTACCAGGCTTCCTGCCCCGCAAGCCGTGGGGCATTCAGCGCCGGGCTGCCTTCCCCGGACGGCCCGTGACAGGCCATGCACACGGCGTACTGGGCGGCGCCAGCGAGTGGATCCGCCTTTGCAAGGGCCTGTGTCTCGCCGAAGGTCGGCATCGCGGCGAGCCAGGTGTCGAATTCCTCGCGTGGCTTCACGACGACGCGCCCGCGCATCGCGAAATGCCCGACGCCGCAAAGCTCTTCGCAGAGAATCTCGTACTCGCCAGGTACGGTCGGGGTGAGCCAGAGGTAGGTGACCATGCCCGGGACGAGGTCCATCTTGACCCTGAACTGGGTCACGGTGAAGTTGTGCAGCACGTCCTTCGAGCGGAGCAGGACCTTGACTGGCTGATCGACCGGCAGGTGCAGTTCAGGGCTCGCGACCAGGACGTCATCGCGTCCCTTCGGGTCCTCGGGATCGAGGCCGAACGGATTGTCGGGCGTAATCAGCGAAGCGTCGCTGTGGCCGAGCTCACCGTCTTCGCCGGGGAAGCGGAAGCTCCAGTGCCATTGCTGTCCGACGGCCTCGACGATCGCCGCATCGTCGGGGACGATAACGAACTTGCCCCAGACGAAGAGTCCTGGGGCAAGCATTGCGGCGACGCCGATCGAAGTCACGATCGTGAGCCACCATTCGAGCTTCTTGTTCTCCGGATCGTAGGTCGCTTTCTGATCCTTGCGATGCCGGTAGCGCAGCACAACCCAGGCCAGGAACAGGTTGACGACGACGAAGACGATGCCCGTGACCCAGAAAGTGAGGATCACGGTGTCGTCCATGGTGGTCCAGTTCGACGCGATCGGCGTGAACCACCAGGGACTCAGGAAATGGAAAATGACGGAGCCGATGACGAGGAGGACCAGAACAACTGCAATCGCCATTGTCCAGCCCCCTTGTTAGGCGCGCACCCGATCGCCTGAATTCCGCCGCCGCCTGACGGAGGTGAACGGATTGACGAAGTGGCTGTCGACGCCTGCGAACTCGGCTTCGGGATGCCGCCGGCTCATCATGTGCCGGACCACCGACTCCTGGTCCTTGCGGGCGTAAATCAGTATTAGGTACTTGCCGGCCTCGATATCGTCGTGGAAGCGCTCGAGCTTCTTGTTTTCCTTCTCGACCCCGATCAGCCCGCCCTCCCATGCACCGAAAAGCGTCGCGACTCCGCACAGCGCGACGAAGACGAACCATGGGATGTTTGCGAACGGACCGAACTGGTCGAGCAGGACGCAGCCGACGATTCCGGCGAAAAGGCCGATGGCGGCGCCCAGAAAACCTTCACGGACGAAGTCGAGCGTCTCGAGGTAATTGCCGGCGTGGATGTGCCGCTTCTTGAGGCCGGACTCGTCCTTCGCAATCACGTGGACGAAGAAATCGTCGATGTCCACGTCGCGCAGATCCTCGGCGACCCGCGAGGTGCTCTCGAGCTCGGGCGCGACGTAATACAGGCATTTCATCGATTTCCCCCCGCGATTTTCGAGTCTCGCACAACCCCCCGGTATTGGGAAGCCTGCGTCGATTACCGCGACTTTGGAGGCGCCAGCAGCCATTCGAGCGCCGCGTTTTCGTCCGTGAACGCACGCGCCAGGGCTCCGCGGTTGGTCGCGACGATCTCGCCGAATCGTTCCCGGTGGATCATCGGCTCATGGCCGATCACTGCCAGGCGTATGCGGGGTGACTCTGCGGCCCGGAGTTCGGCGACGCGAACGGCCTGTTCATAGTGGCGAAGCACCGCATCCTGCGAGTACGTGCCGCTGCACTCGAGCCGCGGGTGATCGGCCAGAATCCGTGCCTCGACCTGGATCGTCACCCCGCAGGCCACAGCCAGCCAAAGGTTCCGCCCGTGAGCAGGGCGTAGATCATGCCGTCGAGAGTGAACTTGAGCGTCGTGGGCCAGGGGCGGTTATACCAGATCGATTGCTGCCAGAGCGCGACTGCGTAAGCGATGAAAGCCGTGGTGCCCGCGATACGGAATACGACCAGGTATTCCGCCCCCGGGGCGAGCGTGCGGCTTGCGATGTATGCGGCGAGGATGCCGACTACGATGCAGTACGCGGCCCATTGCCCGAGCGCCTTGCCCATGGAGATCGGCGCGTTCGGCAGCACCGTCATGATCATGACCGGCCCGCGCTTCAGCTTCTCGACGAACTCCGGCGACTTCATCTCCTTCATGTCGCGCGTGCGCGGCAGCATGTACTCGCCGGGCTTCAGGCCGAACGGCCGAAGAGCGTCCATGACCCGGTCCTGGTCCGGGACCGGCGGGCACTCGTTGCGGTGCCAGAGCGGCGCCATGTGGATGATCGAGCTTGCGATGAAGACGATCACGGCGGAAAGCAGGATGGGCAGCCAGAGAACAACGATAGTGGTCATGGAGCTCTCCCGAGGAACCGGTACAGCGCGGCGCCGATCGAAGCGCCGATGATCAGCAGGAACATGGCCGTCATCACGATCTCGCAGATCAGCACGGACAACAATGGGTAACCACCCGGCGAATGCGCATCAAAGCCGTTTGCCGCAAAACCGGATGCGACGTCGAGCCCCGCCTTTCCGCTCGCGATCAGGTACAGAACACGGCCGGCCACGATGTTACCGAGCACTTGCGAAACGATGTACGGCAGCGGCTGACCGGCCGGGAAACGGCCGGATTGAGATGACATCCTGATAGATGTCCGATTGCATAAGCCATCGTGATGATAGTCAGGCCGAAGGCCAGCGATACGCCCAGCAATCCGATGCCTAAGTCAGGAAATGCAGCGGCCAGGACCGCGCTGCCGCATCCGCCCAGCACCAGCCAGAAGGTGCCGAGGAATTCCGCCAGGTATTGGTTCATTCAGACTCCCCTCGTTGTTTGGGTATCCAGTTGATGTCCCTTGCGGCCGCCGCGCACCAGCGCGGCCTGACCGAGCGTACCCTCGATCATGATGCGGGCCATGTCGGCCGAGCGGCGCACGAGCGCGACGGCGCCGTCGTGCAGGAATTTGGAGTCGCGAACGTACTGCTCGTTGTTCTCCATGTCTTCCGCACTCCAGCCGCGCGAGTGCGCGACGAAGGGGAACTGGGGAAACTGGCAGCCGAGCTCGGCAAAGAACGTGAGCACCTGGCCGACGACGGCCTGCACGTTGTCCTGTCCACCCGTCACGATCAGCGCGACAACCTTGTTGCGAAGCAAGTGGCGGTTTGCGGTCGTTTCCTGGTTCTGGATGCAGTTCATGCGCTCGATCATCTTGTAGTAGAGGCTGCTCGCGCCGCCCCAGCGGATCGGAGTCGCGACAACGATGACATCGGCCCAGTGAACGACGCCTTCATAAACCCGGTCCATCTGGTCCTTCGAATCCATCTGCGTGATAGAGCAGGGCCAGGTGCAGGCGCGTGCGGATTTCGAATAGAAGCCCTCGCAGGCGCGGAATGCGAGTTCGCGGACCCGGATGATGCGCGTGTCGCAGGTACCATCGCCGCTCTCATGCGCGTTCGCGAGCGCATGCTGCAACAGGTCTTCCGACGTGCTGTAGCGCGGCTGGCCCTTCGTCATCGTCGTGGTCGAAAGTCCGAGGATCCGGATCGGGCCCGGCTCGCGCCTGGGCTCGCGCGCAAGCGGATGCGGATCATGCGGAAGGCGGCCGCGCTTGGTGCGCTGCGACTCCGATACGAGCACGCGGCCGTTCTCGACCTTGACCGCATGAGAAGGAACCCGGTCGGCTTCGTAGCCCGGTTCACCTTCGCCCGTCTGCCAGTGGAACTTGTAGTAATGCCAGGGGCAGACAACGAAGTCGCCGTCGAGGTGTCCCTTCGCGAGGGGGCCGCCGACGTGATTGCAGACACTGGAGATCGCGCCGAATTGACCGTCCCTGAACGTCAGCGCAATGCGCTTCGCGCCGACACGCACTTCCTGCACGGGCTTCGCCGCAAGCGCGGCGCTTGCGCCGACGTCGACCCACTTCTCGTCGCTCACCGCCCCTGGCCGCGATAGAGGAAGGCGACGACTGCGCCGAGGATCAGGGTCAGGATCGTGTCGAACACGATCTGCTTCGCGGCAAGTTCGCCCGGTGTCGGCTGCACGACGTAATAGATCATGTAGATCGGCACGACGCAGAGCAGGGCAACGGCGAGACCGAAGCGCAGGCCCTGGCCGAGCCATGGCTTGTTTTCGACGCCGCGCGCATAAATCCAGGTGAACGCTCCCGCCATGAGCACGTGGGCCAGGAGCATGAAGCCCATCATCGATTGCGCTTCCGCTTCCGGCCGCATCATGCCCGTCGCGGCGTAATCATCTGCCAGCAGCATCCCGTGCACGACGATTCCGCCTGCCATGTACACCACGAACAGCACGAGCCAGGCGATCAAGAATTTCTTGTTCATGAATATCCCCTTGTTGTCGGCATGGCGTCAGGGCTCTCGCAGCCCCGACGGCCCGAGCTTTCTCGGAATGCCCGGGTCGAAACTCCAGTAATCCGCACTTTCGGCCGTCCAGGAGTGGACGGCAAGTTTGAGGCCAGTCGGCTCGTCGAGCGAACCCGCCGCGATCGACCACAGGGGCTCGCCCTCGCCTTCCCAGAACAGGCTCGACCCGCAGCGGCCGCAAAAGCCACGCCTGCCCTCGGGCGACGATTGATACCAGGTCAGGGTTTCGCCCCGCTCGATGTCGACATGTTTACGATCGGCGGAGGTGCCGACCCAGAGGCCGCCCGTGAAGCGGCGACAGGCGGTGCAATGGCAGGCGACCGCGGTCCGACGCAGCGGCCCGCGGATCGAAAACTTCACTGAGCCGCAAAGGCAGCGGCCGCTTGCGCGGGCCAAAGCCGCATCTGTTGCCATGACAGTCCGTGCTCCCCCGGGGGCCAATATTACAACTGCGCCGGTCCGCCGATCAGCACCGAGGTCATCGAGATCGAACTGACGACCCGCGCATTGAACATCTCGGCCGATTCGCCGGATTGCTGCAGTGCGAGAGCGTACAGGAGAGGCAGGTAATGTTCCGGTGTCGGCACGGCGAGGCGTGCCGCATCGTCCCGGCCCGGATAGTCGATCAGCGCATCGTGCCGGCGCTCCGCGATGTAGCCGCGCAGTTCATCGTCGCATTCCTGTGCCCAGGCTTGCGGCTTCGCGTCATGGAAACTGAACAGCGGCAGGTTATGCACGATGTTGCCGCTCGCGAGGACCAGCACTTCCTCGTCACGCAGGGGCGCAAGCTGCCGCCCGAGCTCGAAGTGATGCCGGCCCGGGAGGGCCGTATCCATGCTGAGCTGCACGATCGGGATTTCCGCCGCGGGGTACATGGCGACGAGCACGCTCCAGGCACCGTGATCGAGTCCGCGACTTGGGTCGAGCCGCACCCGTTCGGACGTCACGAGGGTCGTCACGCGACGCGCGAGCGCCGGATCGCCGGGCGCCGGGTAGCGCACATCGAACAGCGCTTTCGGGAAACCGTAGAAATCGTGGATGGTCTCCGGCGTGCCGGTCGCGGTGACATAGGCGCTGCGGGTTTCCCAGTGAGCGGAGACGCAAAGGATGCCACGAGGCTTTGGAAGCCGCCGGCCGAGCGCCGACCAGGCGGCGTGGAACTCGTTTCGCTCGATCGCATTCATCGGATTGCCATGGCCGACGAAGAGGACGGGCATCCTCATGTTCATGCCCGCGGTTGCGGCCCGATGAGGTCCCACTTGTTGCCGTAGAGATCGAGAAACACGACGACCATGCCGTACTCCTCGTGCCGCGGTTCCTCCGTGAATCGTACGCCGTGCGCCTTCATCCGCGCGTAGTCGCGGTCGAAGTCATCGGTGGCCAGGAACATGAAGACGCGGCCGCCGGTCTGGTTGCCGACCGCGCCCCGCTGTTCGGGCGTCGCGGCGCGGGCGAGGAGAAGTGCCGTGCCATTCCCGCCGCCCGGCCCCACCCGGACCCAGCGCCTTCCTTCCGGTCGCGGCGCGTCCTCGAGCAGCTCGAAGTCGAGGGCCTGCGTGAAGAAGCGGATCGCTTCGTCGTAGTCGTGGACGAGCAATGCGACCTGCGCGATCTGGCGTGTCATCGCTGCTGCAGAGCGAGGCGCAGTCCGAGCGTGATGAGGATCGCGCCGCAGATCGAGTCCATCCACCGACGCAAGGCCGGTCGCAGGAAGAACTGCCGCGAGCGATCGACCGCCCAGGCGACGAAGCCTAGCCAGAGGATTCCCTCGATGAAATGGATGGCTGCGAGCAAGAGGGATTTGGCCAGAACTGCGTCATCGGTATCGATGAACTGCGGCAGGAGCGCAAGGTAGAAGACGACGACCTTTGGGTTGAGCAGGTTGGTGAGAAATCCCTCGTTGAAGCTGCGGGCTGGCGGTACTTCGGCGGCGGCCGCCTGGTCCGGCATTCCACCCCGTGATCCACGCAGGCCCGAGCGAATCGACTGAATGCCGAGCCACGTGAGATAGCAGGCGCCCGCGTACTTCATCGCCGTAAATGCCGTAGCCGAGTGCGCCAGGATGACCGACAGCCCGAGCGCGGAGAGCAGGGCGTGCGCGAAGAGGCCGCTGCATATGCCGGTGACCGTCAGGAAGCCGTCGCGGCGGCCGCCGCGCAACGAGTTCCGGACGACGAGAAACGTGTCTGCGCCGGGCAGCATGGTCATGAGTCCTGCCACGACCGCGAAGGCGAAGACCTGAGAGTCAAGCATTGAAACAGACCCGATACCGGAAACAATCGGTCGTATGGTCGTTCACGATTCCGACCGCCTGCATGAAAGCGTAGCAAATCGTCGTGCCGACGAACCGGAAACCGCGTCGCTTGAGTTCCTTGCTGAGCGAGTCCGATAACCCGTCGCGGGCCGGGATCTGCCGAAACGACCGGAAGCGGTTGACTCGCGGGGCGCCGCCGACGAATTCCCAGAGAAAACGGTCGAAGCTCCCGAATTCGCCCTGGACCTTCAGGAATGCCGCCGCGTTCGTCACGGTGCTTTCGATCTTCAGGCGATTGCGCACGATTCCGGAGTCACTCATCAGCCTCACGCGCCGGGCGGCGGAGAAGCGCGCCACCCTGGCGGGATCGAAATTCGCGAATGCCTTGCGGTAGGCTTCGCGCTTGTTGAGGATCGTTTCCCAGCTGAGCCCCGCCTGTGCGCCTTCAAGCGTGATGAACTCGAACAGCACACGATCGTCGTGCACCGGAACGCCCCATTCGCGGTCGTGATACGCGATCGCGAGCGGGGTACGCGGCCAGGCACAGCGTTTCACGGATCCGATACGAAAAGGTGGAGTTGCGTCGAGTCGTCATCGACCGCGATCTGGCGGTCGAAACGGAAGCCGAGCTTGCCGAGAAGCCGGATGGACGACTCGTTGTCGATCGACGTGATCGCAAGGATCCGGCCCAGCCTCTGCACTTCGCGCGCATGCTTCATGACCGCGCTCGCCGACTCGAAGGCATAGCCCTGCGACCAGTGCTCGGGAAAGAAGGCGAAGCCAATATCCGGCTCCGGCAGCGTGTCGCGCTTCAGCACGCCGCACATGCCGACGTTCGCGCCGTCGGCCTTCCGAACCACGCGAAGCAGGCCGTAACCGTAGCTTGAGTAGCCCGCCATCGGGCCGTCGGCAATGTACCTTCGGGCGTCCTCGAGCGTGCGGACTCCGCGATCGCCGATGTACCGGAGGAACGATGGTTCGTTGACGAGCCGCAGGATGAAAGCTGCGTCGTTCTCATCCATCTTGAAAAGCGTAAGCCGCGCGGTCTCGATCTCAATCACTGGTGCAGGGCCCAGAACGGGAGCATCGTGCGTTCCACGAAGGCGAGCTTCCGGTAGACGCCGATCGCGCGCGTGTTGTCAGCATATACATGGAGGAATGGCGTGAATCCGCGATCGAATGCCGAATTGCAGAGGATCGCGAGCAGTCGCTGGGCGTAACCGCGACCGGTGTAGTCCGGGTGCGTGCATACGGCGCTCAGCTCCTGGTAGCCGTCGAGGCGAATGCGTTCACCCGCCATCGCGGCGAGCCGCGGGCCGTCGTAGATGCCGAAGTAGCTCCCCATCTCGAGCGTTCGCGGCCGGAAAAAACCGGGGAAAACGAGGTCGGTCAGCGCGAGCATGTCGGGTGCCTGGGCGGCCGTCATCGTGGTCACCGGCGGTCCTGGTAAATCCGGGGCGCGCGTATTGCAGATCATCTGGAGCACCGGCTTCTTCGGCTCGAGCTGCCATCCGGGCGGCGGTTCCGGCGCCACGCCGACCATAAAGACGGACTCCGCATCGTCGATGAGGCTCGTCAACTGGTGTGAGGCGCGCGCCGAGGGCTCCGCAATCGCGGCGAACGGAACGATGGTGGCCGGATACCGGGCCGCGCCCTCGGCGGTCAGCGCGAGGCCGGCGTGCTGCGTCGTCAGCGAATGCCAGACCGGGTTGTCGAGCATGTGCGCCGCCATCTGAGCCCGATTCAGATTGCGACGCCGATAGCGCGGCCGATTGCGGCCGTCAGCGCCATCGCGATCGCGCCCCAGAACGTTACGCGGAGCGTGCCTTTCAGGATCGCGGCACGCCCGACCCGCGCCGCGACGGCGCCGAGCACGGCGAGGAAAGCGAGCGAAAGAACCGCCACGGCCGGCACGAGCCGTTCTGCGGGGGAGGCGATCGCGGTCACGAGCGGCAATGCGGCGCCGACCGCAAATGCGGCCGCGGATGCGAGTGCCGCCTGGATGGGGCGCGCGCGCAGGATCTCTGAAATGCCCAGTTCATCGCGGGCATGCGCGCCGAGCGCATCCTTCGCCATCAGCTGCTTCGAAACTTCGGCGGCGAGCCTCGGATCGAGCCCGCGCTCGACGTAGATCGCGGCGAGTTCCCGGTGTTCGGCGTCGACGTCGGTCTCGAGCTCTTTTCGCTCACGCGCGAGATCCGAATGCTCCGAGTCGGCCTGCGAACTGACCGAGACGTATTCGCCAGCCGCCATGGACATCGCGCCTGCCACGAGGCCGGCAAGTCCTGCGATCAAGACGGCGCCGCGGTCCGCGCCCGCGGCCGCGACGCCGATTACGAGGCTTGCGGTGGAAACGATTCCGTCGTTAGCGCCGAGAACCGCCGCCCGAAGCCAGTTGATGCGACCCGAGCCATGTCGTTCCCAGTGGCGCATCTCACTTCTGGTTGATCGCGTAGCGTCCCGGCCCGATGAGGGCGAGGGCAATCGCCGCGAACATGTACATGTACTGCTTTTCGAGCGCGAGCCCGCCGGATTGCGGATCGATGACGAAGAGCTCAGCGCCGTGGGCCAGGCCGAAGGCAAAGAGCATGTTGACCGCGATCAGCCAGGCACCTATGCGCGAGTAGTAGCCCGCAATGACGAGCAGGGGCGCGACGACCTCGCCGATGTACACGCCGTACTTGAAGAATGTCGGTAGTTCGGCGGCGGTCAGCGCGCCGTCGAGCCAGTCGATGCCGTGCATCAGCTTGGCGATTCCATGCAGCAGTATGAGAAATCCTAGCGTGATTCGAAGTATCAGCTTACCGGTGCTTTCGTTCATGAATCTGGCTCCCAGGGTTCCCGCGTGGCCGCCCAAGGATACGTCCCTGTGGGCCACATGCCAAAAGTACTCAAGATCGGCCAGGCGAACCGCTCTACAACATCAGGATTTCCTGCGCCCGAACAGCAGGAGCAGCGCACCGAACGCGATCGCCCCGCCTGCAAGCCACTTCGGAACGTCCACGGTTTCCTTGTCCTTCACCGAGAGCTCGAGCCCGGCGATGGCGGGAACGATCCATTTCTTCATGGCTTGGATTCTCCTTCCGGCTGCTGCTCCGCAGGCGTCAAGGCCTTGACGTCGGCGACGATCATCGTGCCCGTGCCTTCGTTCGTGAACACCTCGGCAAGGACGCTGTCGCGTGCGTTGTACGATATGACGTGGACGCGGCGCACGCCGCCGCGGATCGCGGCCTCGATCGCCGATGACTTCGGCAGCATTCCGTCTTCCAGCCTGCCCGACTTCTCCAGGCGCTTCAGGCCGGCGAGATCCGTATAGGAGACGAGCGAGCGCGGGTCGTCGCGGCGTTCGAGTATTCCCGGCGCGCCGGTGCAGAGGATGAGCTTCTCGGCCCCGAGCGCGGCACCGATGGCTGCGGCGACTGTGTCCGCATTGATATTGAGGACGACACCCGTGTCGTCGGAAGAGATCGGACTGATGACCGGCATGAGGCCGGCGTCGAGCTGCTTGCGGATCACGGTCGCGTCGATCGACACGATGTCGCCGACATAGCCGTAGTCCACGGACTCGCCGTCGAGGTGCACCGGCGGACGGCGATTGGCCCGGACGAGTCCCGCGTCAACGCCCGAGAGCCCGACGGCGTCGATACCGACCGCGCGGCAGGTCGCGAGGATCCGCGTGTTGATCAGGCCGTTCAGGACCATCGTCGTCGCATCGATGGAGCGATCGTCGGTAACACGGCGGCCGCGAACCATGCGCGGCTCGATGCCGAGCGATCGCTGCATTTCATCGAGCTGCGGCCCGCCCCCATGCACGAGCACGACACGGATGCCCAGGTGGTGAATGATGGCGATCTGCTCGATCAGCGCGCGCGTTCCGGCGAGATCCCCGAATACGGTGCCGCCCGCCTTGATGACGAAGATCTTTCCCTTGTAGAGGCGGATGTACGGCGCTGCGCCGCGGAGTGCCGCGATGACGGCGGTCTGGTCGTTACGATGCGTCACCATCTGCCGAAGCTCCTTCTGCGTTCAGGTCCAGCCCGGAGCCGGCGCGAGCAGGCCGTCCGTCTCGGCGAAGCCGAGCAGGCGGTTCATCCATTGCATCGCGCCGCCCGCGGCGCCCTTCACCAGGTTGTCGACAACCGACATCACGACGATCGTCCGGCCATCCGCCGCTGCCGAGATGTGAGCATAGTTGCTTGCAACCACGTCTTTCACGCGTGGCGGCTCGGAAAGAACCCGCACGAACGGCCGGCCGGAATAAAAGCCGCGAAACGCCTCGATCGCAGCCGGCGTGTCGAGCGGTTTCTTGAGGACGGCCTGCACCGTTGCGTGAATCCCGCGTGCGAAAGGGCCGGAATGCGGCACGAAGGCGAACCGGCCGTCCTTGCCGGAGGCCGCGCGAGCGAGCGCCGAGATTTCCGCAGCGTGGCGGTGCGTGAGCGCGTTGTAGGCGTAGAGGTCGCTGTGACGCTGAGGGTGATGCGTACCAGCGATCGGGCTGCGCCCGGCGCCGGTGCTTCCGGTAACTGCTGAGACGAAGATCGGCGGTTCGGCAATATCGAGCGCGAGCAGCGGGACTGAGGCAAGGAGGGTCGCCGTGCAGAAACAACCGGGGTGCGCGACATGCGGCGTCGGAGAGCGTTCGAGGTGCTCAGGCACCGCGCAGGTGAATTCCCGTGCGCGCGCAGGCGCACCGTGTGGGTGCTTGTAGACACGCTCGTATTCCGCAAGATCCGCGTAGCGGTAGTCCGCCGAGATGTCGACGACCGAGGGTTTCGCGCCCGCGGCGGCGGCGCGATTCAGGAGCGCGTCGATCAGCTTGTGCGATACGCCGTGCGGCGCGGCGGCGAGCACTGCGCTACGCGGATGGCGGGCGACCGTTTCGATGGCCTGCTCGATGGAGACGTAACGGAGGTCGCCGCAGGCCGCGGCAAGGTGCGGAAAAGCCTTTGCAACGGGTTCGCCGGGCTGACTGTCGGAGGCGATGGCGGCGAGCTCGAGCCGCGGATGACCGAGCGCAAGCCGCAGGAGTTCGCCAGCGACGTAGCCGGTGCCGCCCAGGATGATCGCCGGCACGCGGCCGGTCATTCCACGAGCTCGCGGGCGTGTGCGACCGCTTCGAGGCCCGTTGCCGCGATCACGCAGTCGCCGAGGGCCGCACCGTTTGTCATGGCATTGAACGCGGCCACGCCGAGCCGCTCGCGGATAATGTCCACTCCGACCGAATTGTCAGTCGACGGACCCGTGACCGCCGCCGGCTCGATTCCGAAGCGCTCGCGCAGAAGTTTGACGCCGCCCCAGGCCGCGACCGGGTCATTGGCGGACAGCACGACCGCCGTAAGCGACTCGCGGATGTCCGGAGCATCGAGTATGGCCTCGACGCCATAGGCACCCAGGATGCCGTCGCCGAGCTCGAACACGATGACATCGGGCTTTCCGGCCGCCATTTCGGTCAGCATCGTGCGCGTGAGTGCCGGGCCTGTCTTCGGTGTCGTCGTGACGATTCCGAAATCCGTGAAGATCATCGAGCGCCTGGCACCTGAGTCTTCCATTGCGAGTATGTCGCGGCGGAGCGATACGCCGGTCGCCTTGAAACCGTCGACCGTGAGCCCGCGGTGACGCATGCGGGAGATCATCGCGCAGGCCGCCGCCGTCTTTCCCGCTTCCATGCAGGTGCCTGCGAGCGCGACTACCGGAACGTCGCCGGTTGCGAGCACGGCGTCATAGTCGAGCTTGCGCATGCCGACCCGCGCGGGCACGCCGATGCGCTCGCCGAGGTACGGGAAATGCAGCACGCTGCCGAGGACACGGCAGTCAAACGGCCGGCCCTTCTCCGGATTCACGGAATCGCAGACGCCGAGTACGCCGCCGATGTTCAGCATCTGGATCACGTCGCCTGCGGCGAGCTTCGAGGGCAGGTGGCCGGAGTATCCGAAGAGCGCCTTGCGGTGGCCGAGTGCGCCCACGACGACGTTGCCGCGCGCAACCTTCGCCATGCGCCCGCTCGTCAGCTCGAGCGTGTTGTACTGCGACTTGTCGGTCAGGATCTCGACCGCCAGGACCACGCCTTCCTCGCAGGGAATGTCGGTCGAGATGCGAAGCTCGTGCGACAGACCGCAGGCCTGCGTGACCGACGAGATCTTGTCGACGATGATCGATTTCATCATGGCGGGTTTGCGAGGCATTGTATCGTCAGTCCTCGATGCGGTACTCGATGTCTGCGGCGTTTTCGGTGCCGGATTCGGCCGAGATTGTCCAGCGATCCCCGATCGTATAACGAAGCTTGAGCGTATTGATCTCCTCGACGAGCGAGATGCCGTAGCTGACGTAGAGGCGCGGTGAAAGGTACTTGCCGATGACGAGCTCGGCGCCTGTGTCGGCGTCTGTAGTGAGCCCGACGTCGTCGAGCCCGACATACTTCCCAAGCTGGCCTGCGAGCAGGGCGCCGCCTTGCTCGGTCATGCCCGCGAATTCGTCGACGCTTCCGGGGTCTTCCTGGATGCTGGAGCGCCCGACGAGCAGCATCGATGCGATCTGATGCTGTGGCAGGCTGGGCTCAGAAAATAGCGTGAGCTGCGGCCGGCGGAGCGGCCCCCGCGCGATCACGCCGACCTTGTATCCCGGCAGCTCCCTCGTGGCGCGAAGGTCGACGCCGGGATCCGTGATCGGGCCGCCGGTGAACAGGAGTTTGCCCCGCTCGACTTCGAGCTCTTTGCCGTAGGCACGGTACTCGCCGTCGACCACTTCGAGTTCGCCGCTTGCGATCGACGCCTGGCGCGGT
>CAYPQX010000030.1:0-5504 GCA_964412975.1 uncultured Steroidobacteraceae bacterium | reverse complement strand
GCCTTGCGCGGCAACAAGGAAGCCGCCAGCCAGCTCTACGCGGGCCAGCCGGCCGTTGTGCATGCCACGCAATACCCGGTCACCTCGGCTGCCGAAGGAATTCAACGCGGCGATGCAGCCTGGCGCGAGGGCAATCTCGATCTCGCGGTGTACCTGTACGTTCAGTCGCTGGCCTACGACGCGGCCGAGGCCGGTCCATTCCTGAAGATTGGCGCAATCCATGAGAAGCTCGGCAACCGGGTACTGGCGGCGAAGGCCTTCGAACTTGCGCTCGAGCGCGACACCGACAATGCCGCCGCCTGCGAACGACTCGGCCTCCTGTACCTCGAATCGCAGCGCAACGAAGAAGCGCGAGCGCTGTTCGAGCGCGCGATCTCGCGCGACCCGGCTCGTTGGCAGTCTCACAACGGTCTCGGCATCGCCGCGGACCGTCGTGGGGATTTCAAGACGGCCATCGCCCATTACGACGCGGCGCTCGTGTTGGAGCCAAGAGTCGGGTCAGTCGTGAACAATCGAGGCTATTCCCGGTACCTGTCCGGGGACCTTACGGGCGCCGAAGCCGATTTCATGCAGGCCATCCAGATGGGTGCGCACGCGGGAACATGGACCAATCTGGGCAGGGTCCAGGCGAAACAGGGGCGGTATGCGGCGGCGCTCGAGAGCTTCCTGAAAGAAAGCGGCATGGCCAATGCCTACAACCTGCTCGGCGAGACGGCCATGGAAAGCGCCGATTACGCCGCAGCACGTAAATATTTCGAATCCGCGATAGGCGCCTCGCCGCGCTATTTCAATGCTGCGCAGGAGAATCTCGCACTCGCCAATGCGCGGCTCGCGGAACCAGCCAGGAGTGCCACAAGACTTGCGCGCGTCGATACCAGCGCCTATGTGGTTAATGCGAAAGGAATTGTCATCGGCCAGGTCAGACGTGGCCTGCAGGTTTCAGTGCTAAAGACTCAGGATACTTCTTCGCTGGTCAGGTTCCGTGATCGACTGGGTACCGACCTCATGGGTTGGGTCCCCTCCGCAAGCCTCGGAGACACCCGCAGCCTGCAATGAACCCCCGTTCTGACGGGTGAATGCCCCGCAAGGACTCGCGAAGAGTCAAAGCAAGGCGTAGGAAATTGCCCGATCGAGGCGCAGAAGCGTTTGCTCACGTCCGAGGATCGCAAGCGTCAGGTCGATCGGAGGCGAGATGCTCCCTCCAGAGACCGCAACGCGGACCGGCTGGGCCACCTTTCCGAGCCCCAATCCGCCGGCCTCGGCGAGCGCCTGGATCGCCCCGTGGACAGCGGCCGCCGTCCAATCTGACAGACTCGCGAGCGCCGCGCGTGTCTGCTCGAGGACAGGCGCCGTTTCGGCGGTAAGGTGCTTGCGGGCCGCCTTGTCCTCGTAGGCAGCCGGCGCCTCGAAGAAGAAGCGACTGGCGGCCGCCATCTCCTTCAACGTCTTCGATCGTTCGCGTTGGGCCTCGATGACGGCCGCCAGTGGCGCGCCCTCGCCGACCTCGATACCCAGCCGTTCCAGTTGCCAACGCAGTTCCGGCGCCATTTTCTCAGGCGGCAGGCGCATCAGGTGCTGCTGGTTAATCCAGGCAAGCTTGTCCGGATTGATGGCGGATGCCGACTTGTTGACGTCGGCGATATCGAAGAGCGCCGTCATTTCCTCGAGCGAGAAGATCTCCTGGTCGCCGTGCGACCAGCCGAGCCGCGCGAGGTAATTGAGGAGCGCCTCGGGCAGGTAGCCCTCCTCCCGATAGTAAAGCACCGAGACCGCGCCATGACGCTTTGAAAGCTTGGTCCCGTCCGGCCCGAGGATCATCGGCAGGTGGGCATACACCGGCGGCTCGACGCCCATCGCCCGCAGCATGTTCATCTGCCGGGGCGTGTTGTTCAGGTGGTCGTCGCCCCGGATCACGTGCGTGACCTTCATGTCGAAGTCGTCGACGACGACGCAGAAATTGTACGTCGGATTGCCGTCGGAACGCTCGATGATCAGATCGTCCAGTTCGATGTTCTGGAAAACGACGTCACCGTGCACAGCGTCCGCAACAACGACCGCGCCCTCCGTCGGGTTGCGGAAGCGCACGACGGGCTTGACGCCTTCGAGCGGCTCGCGCCTTTCGCGGCAGCGCCCGTCGTAGCGCGGCTTCTCCTTGCGCGCGAGCTGCTCGGTCCGCATGGCGTCGAGTTCTTCCTTTGAGCAATAGCAGCGAAAGGCCTTGCCCTCGGCAAGCCATTGCTGGATGACTTCGCGGTAGCGCAGGTAACGCTGGCTCTGGTAGAAGGGCCCTTCGTCGGCGTCGAGGCCGAGCCATTTCATGCCATCGAGAATCACCTGCACGGCTTCCGGCGTCGACCGCTCGCGATCCGTGTCTTCGACGCGCAGGATGAAGGTGCCACCGTGGCGGCGCGCGTAGAGCCAGCAGAAGAGCGCCGTCCGAACGCCGCCGATGTGCAGCAATCCGGTCGGGCTCGGCGCGAAGCGGGTGCGTACGGTCATGGGGCCGCGATTCTAGCGCGTTGACCCATCCAGACAGCCGCCCGTAGAATCGCGGCCCGCAGCGGGCGGTTAGCTCAGCGGTAGAGCACTGCTTTCACACGGCAGGGGTCACTGGTTCAAATCCAGTACCGCCCACCAACTAAATCAATAAGTTAGTTACTTGAGCTATCTCTTTCGCCTTACGGACAGCGGTTCGGAAACCCAGTCCGGGTTTAGCCACGAAGGCTGCCCGCTCGCTGGTGGCCACATCGCGGCGGTTGACCGGAAATCACGAAGCAGAAAGATAGCCGCGGAATTCCAAGGACTACTACCACGTTCCTGGCGTCACCCAGGACGCCGGCACCGAGGACATCAAACGCGCCCGGCGCAAACTCGCGCGCAAACATCACCCGCACGTCAGCAAGCAGACGAATGCCACCGAGCGTATGAAAAAAATGAACGAGGCCTGCGACGTGCTGGGCGATGCCGAGTTCAACGGCTGCTTTGAAACGCCATTCGCGCGTCCCGCTGGCCGTGTCCGCCGCAGCGCCCGCACGGTCACGGGTCTGGCGGATGGACCGGGAAGCGGGCAGTATGTCCGGCTTGCCTTTCGATCCGACGGCAACCTCATTTCCAACATCTATGAGCAATGCTGCTTCAAGACCGCGCGTACTCGTCATCGGCCTCGCCGAGGCCACGCTCGATCTGATCCTCCCGTGGGTTGAAGCCGGATTGCTGCCGACCTTCAAGCGCCTGATGGAGGAAGGTATATACGGACCTTTGAGATCCAGGGTTCCGTTCATTACCCCGCAGATGTGGGGAACGATTTATACGGGCACTTCCGCCGCCCAGCATGGCGCGCTCGATTTTTGGCAACGTGGCGAAGACGGAAAGTTCCGGGAAATAAACGGATCTCATCTGAGGACAAAACCCGTATGGGAGATGTTGGGTGCCGCCGGCTATAGCAGCGGCGTCGTCAACATTCCGTTCACCTACCCTCCCCCGGCTATCAATGGCTACATGATTTCAGGTGAAGACGCGCCCGGTGCGCACCGGTCGATTGCGAATCCGCCCGGCCTCTATGACGAATTGACCGCAACGCTTGGACGGTATCGCCTGAAGGATATCTTTCCAGGGGGCAGAAAGAAATCGGATTATCTCACGCTGGTCGAAGAGGATGTAACGAAACAGACCGACGTTCTGGAGTACCTGATAAGCAACCATCCGACCGATTTATTCTTCACGTTCTACAGTGCGACGGCGATCTGCCAGCACTATTTCTGGTCGGATATGGAATCAAGCGATGCAGACAATCCATATCGTCAAGTGGTCGAAAAAGCCTACCGTGCGTTGGACACATCCATCGATCGACTGATGAAGGCGGCCGGTCCCGATGCCCAGGTATTTGTCATTTCCGAATGCGGAGCCGGTCCGCTGCAATCGGGCGTAAATCTCAATGCCTGGCTTGCACAGGAAGGGTTTCTCGTCTACCGCTCGAAAGGACGATCCGGCAACGGATCAGCGACGGACAAGAGAATGCGTACCATGGTGGCTGCCGCGCGGACGCACGCGCAGGGCCTTTTACAGCGATTACCACGGTCGCTGTACTACTTAGCCAATCGGTATCTCCGGAATGCGAAGGCATTGATGCAATCTTACATAGTGAATTCAGACATCGATTGGAAGAGAACACGAGCCTTCTCCCGTGGCAAGGAGGGAAACATCTACGTCAACATGAGGGGACGTGACCCGCACGGTATCGTCGAGCAGCAAGACTACGACGAGCTGTGCAAGGACATCGCGGAGAAGTTGTGCGTGCTGGTAGATCCCGCGACCGGAAAGCCGGCTGTCGAACGAGTCGGCCTGTCAGATGAGCTGTATCGAGGACCCTTACAGCGCATCGCCCCGGATGTGACCGTTTTCTGGAGAGACGGTTTGTACAGCCCGCATGAAGGGCGGCGTGAGGATACTTCAATCTTCGTCAAGCGATGGCGCGAATACATGAACTGGCCGACCACGGGTGGACACAATCTTCATGGAATACTGTTTGCCAGGGGACCGGGTATTCGCCGCGGGCGACGGATCGATGGCGCAAGCATCCTGGATCTTGCTCCAACCATGCTTCGCGCGTTCAGACAACCCATACCGGCATCTCTCGAGGGCAGGGTCGTCCATGAGATATTTGAGCCGACCGAATGAAATTCAGAAGTCTGGGGCAAACAGACATACGAGTTTCGGAAATTGGACTGGGTTGTCAATCGTTGGGTGGAGGCCTCTACCATCGCTCCAAGAACGCTTCGATAGCGGTAGTCCACAAGGCCCTTGATGAAGGCATCACCTTCTTTGACACGTCGGATCACTATAGCCAGGGACTGAGCGAGCAATGGCTCGGCGAAGCGCTCAAGGGGCGAAGGCACCAAGTGGTTCTGGCAACAAAGGCCGGGACGCGTTACACGTCGCTGGGCGATATGGCCGGTCGAGCCCGTCCAGCGCTGAGGACCGTAAGTCCACTGCTGCGCCCCCTGAAGCTGGCCTTTCACCGAATGCGCGCCACGCAGAAGCGGCAGGATTTTTCTCCCGCCTACCTTCAGCATGCCGTGGACGCGCGCCTGAAACGACTGGATACCGACTACCTGGACCTGTTCCAGCTGCATAAGCCCATGGCAAGTGAGCTGGTCACGGGCAATTGGCAGGAAGCCGTAGCCAAGCTCAAGGAACAGGGAAAAATACGCAGCTATGGGATCTCCTGCAGCAACGTTGAGAATGCGCTGCTCTGTCTCGACCGGCGTGGGCTCGCATCGATTCAGATCGGCATCAGCCTGCTGGACCTGGAGGCGTTTCCGCGGCTCCTCGAACGGGCGCGAGATCGGTCCGTCAGCGTCATCGCGCGCAACCCGCGCGCTCAGGGCTATCTGACGGCGGACTACGGCGACATCATGGCCGAGACATATGCAAGAAATAACGCGGAAGTCGAGCGCAAAAGACGGCGCGCTATGCGGCTGTCCTTTCTTGCAAATGAGAGCCGC
>CAYPQX010000029.1:0-4306 GCA_964412975.1 uncultured Steroidobacteraceae bacterium | reverse complement strand
GCCGCTTGGCCGGGTGCTCGCAGCCGGGCTCATGAATCGCGACCAGGGCCGCGACATCATGAAGGAATCGATCGAGGACACGGGCCGACATGTCGTGCATGAACTCGAGCGCTTTCTCGGTACGCTCGGGACAATCGCGGCCGTCACGCCGTTACTCGGGTTGCTCGGTACCGTCACAGGGATGATCCAGGCCTTCGAGGCGATTTCGGCCGAGGGCGTGGGGGATCCGAGGGTGCTGTCAGGCGGCATCGGCGCGGCGCTCATCACGACCGCCGCCGGCCTGATCGTCGCCATTCCGGCCCTGTTCGGCTACCGCTACCTGCGCGGCGTCGTCGATCTGCTCGTCGTCGACATGGAGAAGGAAGCGATGAAGCTCGTGCGGGCGTTCGATCGCTTGAACACGCGCGCACAGCCCGGCGCGCGGCGCCGCGAAGCCGCGTCATGAGGCTCCAGGTCAAGCGCGGAGAAGACGTCGAGCTCAACCTGATCTCGCTGGTCGACGTCGTGCTGCTGCTCGTGATCTTCTTCATGCTGTCGACGACCTTCCTGGAGGAAGGCAGGCTCCGCGTCGAGCTTCCGGAAGGGGGCGTCGCCAGGGCGAAAAGTGCCGCCGACCCGATCGTAATCACGGTCTCGGCGCAGGGGAGCTACCGCGTGGACGATCGTGCACTCGTCAACAACGAGCGGACGACGCTACGCGCGGCCTTGCGGCAGGTTGCCGGCGATGCGAGCGGCCAGCCCGTCACCATTCGTGCGGACGCACGGGCGACCCACCAGTCCGTAGTCACGGCAATGGACGTGGCCGCGAAGCTGGGCTTCACGCAGGTCAACATTGCGACCGTCAGCGCGCAAGAATAAACCCGCTCTGGCGCCGCTTACCATGAGCGGGCTCAGCATCTACCTCCGGCTGCTGGCCTACGCACGACCGCACTGGCCGATGTTCATGCTCGGCGTGCTCGGCATGGTCCTGTTCGCCGCCGTCGACACCGGCTTCGCGTTCCTGGTCAAGAAATTCCTGGATGGTGCGTTCGTCGAGCGCGATAGCGGCATGCTCGTCTACGTGCCGGTCGGAATCATTGTCCTGTTCTTCGTGCGCGGGGTCGGAGATTACCTCTCGGTGTATGCGCCCGGGTGGGTCGGACGCCAGGTCATCAAGGCGATCCGGCAGGACGTCTTCTCCCGCTACCTGCAGCTCCCTGTTTCCTTTTTCGACCGGAACGGCGTCGCGACGCTCCTGTCACGCCTGACCTACAACATCGAACTCGTGGCGGAAGCCGCGACGACAGCGATCACCTTCCTGATCCGCGACACGCTGACAATCTTCGGCCTGATCGGCTACCTCCTTTACCTCAACTGGCGCCTGACCGTGTTCGCACTGGTTGTGGCACCCCCGATCGTCGGCCTGATCCGCATCACGAGCAATCTCTTCCGCCGTTACAGCACGCGCATCCAGGCGTCGATGGGAGACGTCGCGCGGGTGGCGAAAGAGTCGCTCGAAAGCCAGCGAATGATCAAGGTGTTCAATGCCCAGAACCAGCAGATCGGGGCATTCGAGCAGGTCAACGAGCGGAATCGCGCGAGTTTCATGAAGCTGATTACGGTCAAGGCCGTCTCGAATCCGGTCGTGCAGATGATCGCGGCCTTCGGCCTGGCCGCCGTGATGTACATGGCGATCCGCGACGTCCTCGATGAAGGCCTGACTATCGGGGAGTTCACTTCGTTCCTGACGGCTCTCCTGCTGGTCACGGCGCCGCTTCGCCGACTCGTCAGCGTCGTCGGACCATTGCAGCAAGGCATCGCCGCGGGCGAAAGCGTCTTCGAGGTACTCGATACTCCGGTCGAGGACGCGGGCGGTGACCTGCGCATCATCCGGGCGCGCGGTGACGTCGAGTTCCGCGACGTCAACTTCACTTACGATGCGGACAAGGGCCTTGTCCTGAACGGTATCAGCTTCCGGATCGCCCCTGGAGAAACGATCGCGATCGTCGGGCGCTCGGGAAGCGGCAAGTCGACCCTCATCAGCCTGCTGCCACGATTTGACGATCCCGACTCGGGCGTCGTGCTCCTGGATGGCATCGAACTTCGAAAGTACCGGCTGCAGGACCTCCGCAACCAGATCGCGCTCGTCAGCCAGGATGTCATGCTGATCGACGACACGATGCGCAACAACATCGCCTTCAGTGCGCCCGGCGCGAGCGCGGAAGACGTCGAGCGCGCGGCGCAGGCGGCGCATGTGCTCGAGTTTTCGGAGGGGCTGCCCGACGGGCTCGACACGACGATTGGGGAGCGCGGAGCGCTCCTGTCGGGTGGCCAGCGACAGCGCGTTGCAATTGCGCGCGCAATACTCAAGAACGCGCCGATCCTGGTTCTCGACGAGGCCACGTCGGCACTCGATGCCGAATCGGAGCACCTGGTCCAGACGGCGCTTTCGAGACTCGTTGAGGGCCGCACGACCCTCGTGATCGCGCATCGCCTTTCGACGATCGAGCGCGCCGACCGCATCCTCGTGCTCGACGAGGGGCGCGTCGTCGAGTCCGGCACGCACGCTGCACTGCTCGCGGCCGGTGGCGTGTATGCCGCGCTGCACCGGATGCAGTTCAACGTCTGAGCCGGGCCCGGATATCACCCGCTTGGCGACGCGTCTGCATGACTGGTTCCTGGCCACCTGGTACGGCGAGCCGCGACGGGGCGGTTGGCTCTTGCCTGCCGCCTGGCTGTTCGGCGGTGTCGCCAGCCTTCGCCGGGCGCTCTACGCCTGGGGGTGGCTGCGACGTTATCGATCGCGCCGTCCCGTCGTCGTCGTCGGCAACCTGACGGCAGGCGGCACGGGCAAGACGCCGTTCGTGGCCTGGCTCGCGCGGGAACTGGCGCGTCGGGGAATCGTCGTGGGTGTGGTACTTCGTGGATACGGCGGCCAGGGCGGTCCCGCGAGGCTCGTGTCGCGGGCGGACTCCGCCGTAAGCGTGGGCGACGAGGCGCTTCTGCTTTCACGCAAACTGGCAGGCCCCGTCGCGATCGCGCGGCACCGCGCGGACGCGGTGCGCCTCCTCGAGGGCGATTGCGATGCGATCGTCTGCGACGACGGATTGCAGCACTATGCACTCGCGCGCGACGTCGAGATTGCAATCATCGATGCCGCTCGCGGCTTCGGGAACGGGCGCCTGCTGCCGGCGGGACCGCTGCGCGAACCCGTGGGCCGGCTCGAATCGGTCGATGCCGTCGTTGTGAACGGTGACGGGTTCGACTGGCCGTCCTCGATCCGTATGCAGCTCGAGCCGGTCGCGGTCGTCTCGCTCGGCGATGGTTCCCGCAGGCCGCTGTCCGATTATTCCGGCCGCATGGTCACGGCCGTCGCCGCCATCGGCAATCCGGAACGGTTTTTCGGGCTCCTGCGCAGGCACGGCCTTTGCGTCCAGTCGCGCGTCCTGCCGGATCACGCGCATTTCTCGCCGGCAAAGGCGGGGGACACTCCCGGAATACCGCTCCTGATGACGGAGAAGGATGCCGTAAAATGCACGGGCGACGGCTGGGGTGACGCCGGCTACCTGGAGGTGGAGGCGCGCATTGACGCGGTGGCGGCCACGGGACTCGTCGAGCACATCGCTTCCCTGGCGGCGGAATCAAAGGAAAGACGCGGTGAGTGAACGATTGACCGACATCCTCGCCTGCCCGGTATGCAAGGGCCCGCTGCAATGGCGGCTCGACACGCAGGAGTTCGTGTGTCGCGCGGACCGCCTGGCCTATCCCGTCCGGGACGGAATTCCGGTCATGCTGCCGGACGAGGCTCGCAGCCTTGCGCCGGACGACGGCGCGCTCGCCGGGCGCTAGGGTTCCCGATGTTTCGCGTCGCCATACCCGCGCGGCATGCCTCGACTCGCCTGCCGGGCAAGCCTCTTGCGCTCCTGGCGGGCATTCCGATGGTCCTTCACGTGCATCGCCTGGCGCTGCGTTCCGGCGCCGGTGAAGTCGTCGTTGCGACGGATGACGAACGGATCCGCGCCGTCTGCGAGGCGGCCGGAGCCGACGTCGAGATGACCCTTCGCGAGCACGCATCCGGCACGGATCGAATCGCAGAGCTGGCCGCGCTTCGCGGCTGGCCGGCGGATGCGATCGTCGTCAACGTCCAGGGCGACGAACCGCTGATGCCGCCGGCACTCATCGGCCAGGCCGCGGCGCTCCTGGCCAATAGCCCGGGAGCGGCGATTGCGACGCTCGCGACGCCCATCGCGACCGAGGCCGAATACCTGGATCCGAATATCGTCAAGGTCGTCACGCGCGAGGATGGGCAGGCGCTCTATTTCAGCCG
>CAYPQX010000028.1:0-5185 GCA_964412975.1 uncultured Steroidobacteraceae bacterium | reverse complement strand
GCGAGTCCGCACGGCACCGGCAATCGTGCCGGTCAGACCGTACGCACTGATATGTACGCGCTTGCCGAAGATCACGCGCACATCGGTCGTCACTTCGAATGGTTCGGCCGTGCCGGAAGACAACTCCGGCCGAACGATCTGCTCATCCGCCGAAACGAGCACTGCGCCCGCGGTGTCGGCCGGCGCGATTCGCGCCTCCGGTATTTCGACGCTTCCGTTGACGTTCATGCGCCGGCCATCGAGCACGAACTTGAGATCTGGCGAGGCAAGGACGCGCGCCTCGGGCACATCCGCAATCAGCAGCTTGTCACCTGACAGGGTGAGTTCGCCGTTCAGTCGCCGGTTCGTCCAGCTGAGTCGGCCGTCGATATCGAGAGTGCCGTCTCCAGCCTTCCCTTCCGCCTTCAGGGAGAGCGTGTTGTCCCGCAAACGCACTGTCGAACGGAGTTCGCGAAGACGCAGGTTCGCCTGGTAGAAGTCGAGTGTGCCCTGGGCCAGGCGCACCTCGCCCTCGAGCGATGGCGCGCCGATGCGGCCGCCAACGGAAAGGTCGAGCGTGACTTCGCCGGAGGCGTCATCGATCGCTTCCACCAGGAGCGGCAGCAGGCCGATCTGCCGCGTGGAACCCTTCACGGTGCCGCTGACCGGCAGATCACCTAATGACTTTCCCTCTATCCGTGCCGCTTCGAGCGCGACCGCGAGGTCGATGTCGGCGGCGTCGCTGATTAGCAAGTCGAGCCGATGACGTCCTGCGTCGGAAAGCAGCGTCAACCGCGTAAGGCCGAGTTCGACCGAACGCGCGGCGCCGCTCGCGGACTTGTACAGGAGCGCGGCATCCCGGATTTCCGCGCGCACGTTGGCCGTCCAGGGTTCGCCCGGACGGCCCGATGCGTGCGCGTCGGCAACCAGAAGTCCGCGGTAACGCGCCTTGCCGGGCGCCTGCACCGCAAGAGTTTCAAGGGGAAACGATGTCGTCGTCACGCTCGCGGACCAGCCGTCGTCACGCTGCCACTGAGCCTCGAAGCAGAAACGACGGGTCTCGTAGACGATACAGGCGGGCTTCATTCCCGCATCGTCCATGCTTGCGGATAGCCGGGCGGGAGATTCCAGCCGCCAGGGTACCGTCCGCGGCCCGCTCGCGGCGATACTGTCGAGCGTGAGCGTGAAGCGCTCGTCGACCCATGCGCCACGGCCGAGGAGCATGACCGCATCCGCCCCCGCGCCGACTCGAAACTCGAATCCATGATCGGCCGGCGTGCCGTTGAGCGATAGCCGCGTGTCCGTCAGCGGAAATCCCGCGACCGTCAGGCCGCTGGAACGCAGGCGCAGCCAGGAATGCTCCTTGCCGTTGCGGTCGATGCTCGCGTCTGCGGAAAATATGACCGCCCGGTGCGATTGCCAGGCGAGGTCATGGCCGGTGAATGCGATCGCAATTGTCTGGTCCCGCACGAGGAGCGTCGCATCTACGTGGCCGCCGAGTTCGGGGAGGAAGACCGACAGGTCGTCCGCGACCAGGCGGGCATCGAGGTTCGCGCCGCGGCCGAGGCTGCCGTCGAGAGCGAGCCGCGCCGGACCGAGCGTCAGCGCGACATCCTCAAACTCGGTGCGTTCGTCATTGCGGCGGACGCTGCCCCCACCGCTGACCGGCTGTCCGCGGAGCCGTCCGGTCAGTTTCCGGACCGATGCCGATCCGTTCGAGTCCTTTTCGAAACCGGATCCGGAAACCGCGAAGTCGAAGGCAAGCCGGCCGGGAAAGTCCTCGCGAAACCGCGACGGATCGATGTCTCGCGCGCTGCCGCTCGCCGTCCACGATTGCGTGGTGCCGCGGGCGAGTGTGCCGCTGAGGGCAACACGGCCGCCAAGCACGTTCAAGTCCGATTCTTCGACGATGATCTGTTCCGTCGTGAATCGGCCCGCCGCGTTGCCGGCGAAGGATGGCGCTCCGGTGGGCTCGAACTCGCCATCCACGCGATAGCTGAACTCACGCCAGCCACGGGCCTCGACCGTACCGCGCGCGGAGTTGAGCACCGGGCGCTCCGTGAGCGGCCATCGGAAGCCGGTCCACGTCGCCTGCATGTCGTACTCGGGTGCAGCCGCGAATTTCATCGTACCGTGAGCCTGCACGGCCATTGTGTCCGACGCGATCGCGAGCCCGGGAATCGTGACGACTCCTTTGGCGTATTCGGCGTTTCCCTGGACGCGAAGTCCGGTCTCCGGGAGTCCGGCACCCCGGACGACGCCGTTCGCGGCGTAGCTTGAACGGTCGCCTTGCAGCGAAAGCGAAGCGCGCAAGGGCCCGACGGGCGGATTCGCGACCCATTGCCCGAGATCGAGCTTTTCGACCTCAGCCTTGCCGGTCCATCGCATGGACCCGGTGAGGTCCCTGAGGTCCGCAGTCACCCGTGCAAGGCCGGGAGCGGCAATGCGGGCGTCGACGAACAGGCGATCGAGGTCGCCGACTGCATGCACGATGCCACCGACGCGACGGTCGCTGGTTAGCGACCAGGCTGAATTCACGCTCATCGCGAGCGGCTTCTTCGCGATCAGGCTGCCGCTCGCGCCCCCGATCGCCCAGCCCGGCGCATCCACTTGCACTCCATCGAACTCGATCTTGGTCCTCGTCAGCTTCGCGGAACCGCGGATGTCAGAGAGCTGCAATTCGGCGCCGCCCGCCGAAACGATGAGCAGGCGGCCGATGGCCGCCTCATCGACGACGACCGTGAGCCAGCCCGGCATGAAGGCCGGTGGACGCGATGCCCCGGTGGGCGGATTCAAGCGCAGGCTCGCCTCGGCGATACGCACGTCCTCGGCGGAGATCCTTCCCGCGAGAATCTCGAGTGGCTCGTAATCCGCCTCGAATCCGGCAATCAGAATTGTCGCGCGCTCATGGCCGAATTCGAGACTCGCAACTTTGAGCGGCCCGATCAGCCGGCCTGACGCGCCCTCGACGCGAATCCTTATCCCGCCGAGCGACTCGAGAGCGGTGACGGTCGATGCGAGACCCGCTTCCGTGGTCACGAGCCAGGAGACGCCGGCGACGAGTACGGCCAGGACGATCGCGAGCGATGCGAGGAGCCAGCGCAGGGATTTTCGGACGGGCCAGCGCATCTCAGAATTCCGGCGTGAAGTTGATGTGCAGGCGCGGGCTTCGATCCGGCTCGGAAATCGACTGCGCCACGTCGAGCCCGATGCTCAGGAACGGGAGGCGATAGCGCAGGCCGATGCCGACGGAGTATTCGAGCGGTTCGCCGAACTTGTTGAATGCATTTCCGGCGTCGACGAATACCGCCCCGACGAGATTCCTCGGCAGGCTCCTCTGCAATTCGACGGTCGCGGTGAACAAGTGACGGCCGCCGATCCTGTTGCCATCGGCGTCGACGGGCGACAGTTCCTCATAACCGTAGCCACGGACGCTCTGGTCGCCGCCGGCGAAGAAGCGGTATTGCGCCGGCAGTTCTTCGAACTCACCGACCGCGCTCGTGCCGATCTCGCCCCGAAGCCGCAGCTGCCAGTTTTCCGTGAGCCGGAAACGCCGATCGTCGCTGACGAGGACGCGCGCGAAATTGGTGTCGGATCCGATGGATGTCGTGGAGGCGAGGAGCTCGACCTTGAGTCCCCTGGGCATCGAGTTGACGCCGAGGAAGTCCGGCGGCACCCGGACGAATGTGATGCCGGGCACCAGCAGCGTGCTGCGATTCGTATTGACGAGTGTTGAGTCACCGGAAGCCGTGGTGACCTTGTCGTTGGTCCTGTCCACCGTCACGGAAAGCACGCGTTGCCAATTCCTGGTGATCTGGGTCAGGCCGACCTTGAACGTCGTGCCGGTGGTCTCTATGTCCGCGCGCTGTTCGTTGAATGCACGCAGTTCGAAGGATAGCTTCTCGAGCGCCGGATCCGTCCAGGGAATGACGTAAGCGACTCCCGCGGATTGTTCATTGTCCGAAGCACGCACTTGTGCCCGCACGCGATGCCCGGCCTGATTGAAGCGGCGGTCATGCCAGCCAAGCGTGGCACGGGCGCCGGTATCGGTCCCGTAGCCGGCGGCGATCGTATATAAATGCCGGCGATTGGGCTCTGAGGTGATCCGGACTGGAGCGGTCTTCGTCGCGCGGTCCCTTTCTTCGGGCAGCACTTCGACAGGCGAGAAATACTGCGAATCGTCGAGCGCGAACTGCGTGCGCAGCAGCGCTTCCGCGTTGTACCAGTCCCCTTCGCGATATCGTAGGTAGCGCCTGACCAGCTCTTCGTTCAAAAGGCCCTGCTCGATGGTCGTCGCCCCGAAACGGTAGCGCTCACCCGTATCGAGCGTCACGTGTGCGCGGGCCGTATGCGCGGCCGGGTCGACGAGAAGCTCGGCGCGCGTGAACCCGGCATCGAGATAGCCGTTGCCGAGTGCTGCACGCAACAGGTCGCCCTTCAGCTGCTCATAGGCGACGTGACTCAGTCTTTCGCCTGTACGGAGCGGTGATCGGGTAAGCGCCGCGCGCATGAATGGCTCGTCGCGGCCGCTGCCCGTGATCTCGAACTGCTGCTCGACCAGGATGACCGGGCTGCCGGGATCGATCGTGACTCGAACCTTCCACGAACCATCGGATTCCTCAAGCTCCGTCTCGACCTTCGGTGCGTAGTAGCCGAATGGCCGCAATGCCGTCCGGGCCTCGCCGGGCGCGCGCTGCGTGAGGCGGCCGACCATATCGGCGTCGAGTTCTTTCGAGCTCGACAGGCGATGAAGGCTCGAGAAGGCCTTCACGTTCTCGAGCAGCAGTCCCTCGACGCCCGTGAATTCGATCTCGAGTTTCGAGTCCTTGTCCTTGGGGAAGAACTCGATTGCACCGGCCGCAGGCAACCAGGCGAGAGTCGCCAGGCAGAGCGCGACGATGGCTGCGCGAGATCGCATGGAAGTTCAGACCCGGCGTCGGCGCCAGCGTTGCAGGAGCCAGGCGATGATCGCCGCGACTGCGACGACGGCGATCAGCGGCAGCAGAAGCGCGAGGCTTGCGAGCATGACGGAACCCGCGAGTTCCGCCGTCGAGTACAGCGGATTCCCGAGTCCGCCGGAAGCGAGGCCTGTCTTCGCGCGGCCGACGGCATTCAACGCGTGGCCAGCCGTGCTCACGGCACCGCCCGCGCCAATCGCAGTCAACCAGCGGAGCCAGTCCGGCAAACCCACCATCACGCCGGCCGC
>CAYPQX010000027.1:0-11459 GCA_964412975.1 uncultured Steroidobacteraceae bacterium | reverse complement strand
CCGCGAGGCCGGACTCGAGCTCGCGGATCTGGCAGGTCTCGAGTACAACCCCGCCACGCGCAAGGCGCGCGTCACTGCCGATGTCTCGGTCAATTACCTGGTCCACTTCAGACGGCCGATGACGGCGGCCGCCGCATGAACCGCCGCCGCGAGCTTCGCGGTGTGCTGCTCGACCTGGATGGGACGCTGCTCGACACCGCGCGGGACATGGCACAGGCGCTCAACCGCCTGCGTGTCGCGGAAGGCCTCGAGAAACTGCCGTTTGAGACGATTCGCCCGCTGGTTTCGCATGGCGCACCTCGGCTCATACGAGTCGGATTCGGAGAGCCCGATGGCGCGAGGTACGAGGACTTGCGTACCCGATTCCTGGATTTCTACCGGGCCGCACTCGCGGTCCATACGCGCCTGTTCGAGGGTTTCGATGTCGTCCTGGACACGATCGAACGGGCGGGCATACGCTGGGGAATCGTCACCAACAAGCCCGGCTGGCTCACGATCCCCCTGCTCCAGGAACTTGACCTCGCCGCGCGTAGCGGCTGCATCGTGAGCGGCGACACGTTGGCCGAGCGCAAGCCGCACCCGATGCCGCTGCTGCACGCCGCCTCACTGTTGCGACTTGAACCGTGTGCCTGCGTGTACCTGGGCGACGCGGAGC
Organism: uncultured Steroidobacteraceae bacterium; assembly: GCA_964412975.1. Classification (GTDB taxonomy): domain Bacteria; phylum Pseudomonadota; class Gammaproteobacteria; order Steroidobacterales; family Steroidobacteraceae; genus SCUD01. The sequence continues at coordinate 10,804 of CAYPQX010000027.1, read as the reverse complement.
GCGACGTGCAGGCAGCCCGCAACGCGGGCATGATTCCACTGGTGGCCGGCTTCGGGTACCTGAACGAAGGCGAGGATCCTGCGGCCTGGCAACCCGAGGCCGTGCTCGGTCACCCGGAAGAACTGCTCGACTGGCTGGGGCTGCGCGAATGACATTCGATCTGACTGCGCTGGTCGTCATCCTGCTCGCCGTGGCACTGGCCCTGGGAGCCGGGTGGTGGATGGGCCGTCGCCGCGCCGCTGCCCTCGCGGCGGAGCGCACGGCCACGCTTGACAGTGCGATGGATCAGCTGGATCGCCGCTTTGACGATCTCGCCGGCCGGCAGCTCCGGGAGAACATTGAAAACTTCCTGCGCCTGGCCAAGGAGAACCTTGGCAGTCACCAGCAAAGCGCACAGAGCTCACTGAAGGAACGCGAACAGGCGATAGAGACGCTCGTCAAGCCGATCCAGGAGTCGCTGGCGCGCACGTCCGAGGCCCTGCGCGAAATCGAGGCCGAGCGCCAGCGCGATTTCGGCAGCCTGCGCCAGAACCTCACGGACATGCGCGAGACGCACACCGCCCTGCAACGCGAGACCCGCAACCTCGTGCAGGCGCTCAGCAAGCCGCAGGTGCGCGGACAATGGGGCGAGATCGCGCTGCGCCGGCTGGTCGAACTGGCCGGCATGACCGCGCATTGCGACTTCGAGGAACAGGTTCACGTCGTGGGAGAAGACGGCGCAATGCGTCCGGACATGGTCGTGCACCTTCCCGAAGGCCGCGATATCGTCATCGACGTCAAGACTCCGCTCGACGCCTATCTGACTGCGGCCGAGGCTCCTTCCGACGAAGTTCGCACGGTGGCGCTCCGTCGGCATGCGCAGCACGTGGCCGACCGTGTCCGGCTGCTTTCCTCGAAGAACTACTCGGCCCAGTTTACGCAGGCCCCGCAATTCGTCGTGCTGTTCCTGCCCGGCGACCAGTTCCTCTCATCGGCGCTCGATCAGCAGCCTGAACTCCTCGACCGCGCCATGAGCAGCAACATCATCCTGACAACGCCGTCGACCTTGCTCGCTCTCCTCAAGACGGTTTACAACGGCTGGCAGAACGTGCGGCTCGCCGAAAACGCGGAGCGAATCCGCAGGCTGGCCGAAGACCTCTATGCGCGCCTCAACACGTTCCGGAATCATCTCGGAAAACTGGGCAATGCGCTCGAAGGGAGCCTGCGCGCCTACAACGCGGCCGTCGGGTCGCTCGAGCGAAATGTCCTGCCCGGCGCGCGCAAGTTCGTGGAACTCGGCGTTCGCGGCGAGAAGCCCATCGACGATCTCGCCGAGATCGAAGTGAGCGTGCGGCTCGTCGACGAGACGGCGCCGCAACTCCCCCCGCCCGAAGAGCATTGAGCGACGACGGACAATCCACGGGCATGACGGTCCAGGCGGCGGCGCTCGCCTACCTGCCTGCGGCCGGCTCGCATGCCGGGCGCATCATCCTCGTCACGGGTGCCGGCGACGGCATTGGGCAGGCCCTGGCTCTCGCACTCGCGCGCCAGGGCGCGACCGTCGGTTTGCTCGGGCGCACGCAGCGCAAGCTCGTGCGCACCTATGACCGCATCATCGATGCCGGCGGCCCGACGCCGGCCCTGCTTCCCTTCAACCTGGAAACCGCCATGGCGCCCGAGTACGAAGCCTTGCACGATGCACTCGATCGCGAGTTCGGGCGCCTCGATGGCCTGGCGCACGTGGCGGGCATCCTCGGCGATCTCAGTCCGGTCGAGCAGTGCGACGTTCCGACCTGGTGCAGGGTGCTTCACGTCAACCTGACAGCACCGTTCATCCTGACGCGCACACTGCTCCCCCTGCTGCGGCGATCCGATGACGCCTCAATCGTGTTCACGTCTAGCAACGCCGCACGACGCGGCCGCGCCTTCTGGGGCGCCTATACGGCGTCAAAGTTCGGCACCGAGGGCCTCATGCAGGTGCTGGCGGATGAGATGGCGGGTTCGACCCGCATTCGGGTGAACAGCATCAATCCTGGTCGCGTGCGAACCGCCATGCGACGCCAGGCCTATCCGGCCGAGGACCCGAATCAGCACCCCGAACCTGCCGAGGTCCAGAGCCCTTTCCTGTTTCTGCTGGGACCGGCGGGACAGGGAATCAGCGGGCAGGCGATCGATCGCCCGTAACCTGCCGCCTTGCGGCGTCCTGCAGCGCCTTCAGCTCCGCTTCGGTCAGCGACCGGCTGCGACCGCGGGCAAGTACGCGGTCCATGGCGATGGGTCCAAACCGCGTGCGCAGTATGCGATTCGCTTCGAGCCCGCAGCGCTCGAAGAGCTCGCGGAGATCGCGCGGCCGCAATCCGGTGGCGTGAACCTGAAGCCACCGGTTGCTCCCCTCCCCGCCGGCGGGAATGACCTCGGTAATCCGGCCTTTGGCGGAAGCCGCCTCGCTCGCGGCCGCCAGCGTCGCGCCAATCTTCGACTCGTCAAATGCGCCGCGGACGCGGACACTGAATTCGCTCGCAATGCCGATCCCGCGCCGGGTCAAGGCGGCCGCCAGCGCGCCGTCCGTTACGAAAAGTTCGAGTCCGCCATCGCGCGCAGCCAGCGGGCTGACCGGAATCCAGCGACGCCCGGCGGACTTCGGCAGGCGCTCAAGCGAACTTGGCATCGTCCCGGTTGCGCCGGCGCGAATGTCTTCCTGGGTCGACCGGTGATACGCGAGTCCCTCATGCTCCCGGTCCGCGCCGCGCTTGAGGCGCAGCCGCCGCCCGTCGAGGCGAATGTCGTCGCGCTCGTCGACCGGCTGGCCGGGACTCGCGAGCTTGCCATTGACCGTGATGCGGCCCGCCGCGATCCAGGCCTCGATCTGGCGTCGCGACCCGACGCCACGGGCGGCTAGGGTTTTCTGGATTCGTTCACGCATCGGGATACCAGGCGCGGCGTTGCCGCGCCGGATCAACCGGTCGCTTCGGCGTCGTTCGCCGCCGGAAGGCCCGCGGCTGCGGCCTGCACCGTCACCGCACCGTCGAACTCCAGCTGGATTCCGACGTCGTCCATGTCCTTCAGTGCAGCGAGGGATGGCAGTTCGTCCAGGCTCTTGAGGCCGAAGTAATCCAGGAATTCGCGGGTCGTGCCCAGAAGCTCCGGGTGACCCGGGACTTCACGATGGCCGACCACTCGGATCCAGCCACGCTCGCTGAGCGTGCGTACGATGTTCGGGTTGACCGTTACGCCACGAACGTCCTCGATCTCGCCGCGCGTAATCGGCTGCCGGTAGGCGATGAGCGCAAGCGTCTCCAGCAGCGCGCGCGAATACCGGCTCGGACGCTCCTGCCAGAGTTTCGATAGCCGCGACGCAAACTGGCTCCGTACCTGCAGCCGCCAGCCGCTGGCGACCTCGACCAGTTCCATCGGACGGCCCTCGCAGTCGCGGGAGAGTTCGGACAGCGCCCGCCGGACCGCGATGGCGTCCGGGCGTTCGAACTCGTCGAAAATTTCGCGCAGCTGATCGACGCTGAGCGGCTGGCCATAGGCAAGCAGCGCCGCTTCAATGATGTCCTTCAACTGTCCGGATTCCATGTCTTGCCTCGTCATGCAGTCGTGACCTCGATCTCATCAATGACGCCCGCGTCCAGATTGCCCTCGACGCGACGTACGTGCAGGGGCTGGTATGGCTCGGCCTGCACGATCTGGACCAGCTGCTCGCGCATCAGCTCGAGGATCGCCGCAAATGTCACCGTGACGCCCATCCGGCCTTCCTCCGGCCGGAACAGGCGGATGAATTCCACGAGACCGACGCCTTCGAGGTAGGCCAGCACTTCCGACATGCGTTGGCGCACGGAAAGCGTCTCGCGCTGGACGTGCAGGTGCGCAAACATGGTGGAGCGCTGCACCACATCCTTGAATGCCACCAGCATTTCCTGGAGAGCGACCTCCGGGAGCAGGCGCACGACTTCACGATGAGTCAGTTCGGCAACCGCCGGGTACACGTCGCGATCGAGCCTGGGCAATCGGTCGATGTCCTCGGCAGCGCGCTTGTAGCGCTCGTACTCCTGCAGGCGGCGCACGAGCTCCGCGCGCGGATCTTCCTCTTCCTGGCCCGGGTCACCGATACGCGGCAGCAGCATTCGCGACTTGATCTCCGCAAGCATTGCAGCCATCAGCAGATATTCGCCCGCGAGCTCGAGGTCCAGCTCCTGCATGAGCTGGATGTATTCCATGTACTGGCGCGTGATGTCGGCGATCGGAATATCGAGGACATCGATGTTCTGCCGGCGGATCAGGTACAGGAGCAGGTCGAGCGGGCCCTCGAAGGCCTCCAGGAAGACCTCGAGCGCCTGCGGCGGGATGTAGAGATCTCGCGGGATCTCGGTGACCGGCTCACCTTCGACAATCGCAAACGGCATTTCACCCTGCTGGGGCGCTGGCTCCGCTGTTCCGGCATCGCCGCCAATTTCCGCAGCGAGGTCGACGGTATCGCTCACCGGTACTCCAGGTGCACGGCTTCACGGACTTCCGACATTGTCGCACGCGCCGCCTCGCGTGCGCGTTCGCAGCCCTCTGCGACGACACCGCGCACGAGTTCCGGGTTCTCCTCGTACTCGCGCGCACGCTGTCGGATGACCTCGAGTTCCTTCAGCACCGACTCGATCACGGGTTTCTTGCAATCGAGGCAGCCAATGCCCGCCGTCCGGCAGCCGGTCTGGACCCAGGTTTTCGTCTCTCCGCTCGAGTAGATCTTGTGCAGGTCCCAGACGGGGCATTTCTCGGGGTCGCCGGGGTCGCTTCGCCGCACTCGCGCCGGATCCGTCTGCATCGCCCGCAGCTTTTTCTGCACGCTGTCCGGATCCTCGCGCAGCCCGATCGTGTTGCCGTAGGACTTCGACATCTTCCGCCCGTCGAGACCCGGAACTTTCGGGGTCTTGGTCAGCAGTACCGCAGGCTCCGGGAGGATCGCCCGGCCCCCTCCTTCGAGGTACCCGAGCAGGCGCTCGCGATCCGCGACCGTGAGCCGCGCACCCGATACGATCAGGGTACGTGCACGCGCCAGCGCTTCCGCGTCGCCCTGCTCCTGGAACTGCCGGCGCAGCTCCGAATACTGGACCGCGTTGCGCGCGCCCAGGCGCTTCACGGCGCTTTCGACGCGCGCCTCGAAATCCGGTTCGCGTCCATAGATGTTGTTGAACCGCCGCGCGATCTCGCGGGTGATCTCCACATGCGCCGCCTGGTCTTCGCCCACCGGCACGAATTCCGGCCGGTACATCAGGATGTCCGCGCTCTGGAGCAATGGATAGCCGAGGAACCCGTAGGTGCTCAGGTCCTTGTCCTTGAGCTGCTCGATCTGGTCCTTGTAGGTCGGCACGCGCTCAAGCCAGGACACCGGCGTCACCATGGAGAGGATCAGGTGAAGTTCCGCGTGTTCCGGGATGCGCGACTGTATGAAAATCGTGCAGGCGCTCGGATTGAGGCCGGCAGCAAGCCAGTCGATGATGACTTCGCTGGAATTTGCCTTGATGTCTGCGCTGTTCTCATAGCTTGTAGTCAGAGCATGCCAATCGGCGACGAAGAAGAAGCACTCATACCGATACTGAAGCTCGACCCAGTTCGCCAGTGCCCCGTGGTAGTTACCGAGGTGCAGCTGGCCGGTCGGCCGCATTCCGGAGACAACGCGTCGGTGCTGACCCGGCTTCGTAGGCATTCTTCGCGATTATCCCCACCGCAGGTCGAACAGGTCGACCAGCAGCGATTCCAGAAATGCAATCGGGCCGCTGACCACTGGCCAGAGTACGCGACCGAATATGAGCGCCAGGACGATGAACAGGCCGTAAGGCGCGATACGTTCGAGAAAGTTACTGACCGGTCCGCGCGGCAACAGATTGGTCAACACCTGGCCTCCGTCCAGAGGCGGAATCGGCAGCATGTTGAAAACGGCAAGCGTCACATTGATGACGATGCCGATGCCGGCCATCTGCTCGAGCCATTGACCGGGGACTCCGAGATCCAATTTCTGGCTCAGCATCATCAGGAACGCCCAGACGATCGCCATCGCGAGGTTTGCGCCCGGCCCGGCGGCGGATACCCAGACCATGTTGTTGCGGGGACTGCGCATGTACCGCGGATCAACGGGCACGGGCTTGGCCCAACCGAACAGGAATCCTCCAAGCCACAACATGACCACCGGCACAAGCACGGTCCCGACCGGATCGATGTGACGGATCGGATTGAAGCTCAATCGGCCCTGTGCCTCCGCAGTCCGATCGCCGAAGTGCTTTGCGACCCAGCCATGGGCGACCTCATGGACCGTGATTGCAAACACGACTGGAATCGCGGCGATTGAAAGGATAAAGAGAAACGAAGCCAGGTCCATGAACCGTCCAGGGTTGCCACGGGCCGCTCCACGTGGAATTGCCGGCGATTATACGTTGCGGCAGCTACCCCTGCCGGTCATTGAAAGGGTCTTGGATCGCCTTTTCCCGCCCGCAGCAACCGCGGTGCAGCGCCCGAGAGGTCGACGATGGTACTCGGCTCGATCCCGCAGTTTCCGGCATCGAGGATCAGATCGACCGCATGACCGATGCGCTGCTCGATTTCACGACCGTCCGTCATCGGGACGTCGTCTCCCGGCAACTGCAGGGTCGTACTCAGCAGCGGCTCGGTGTACTCCCTGAGCAACGACCGCACGACGGCGTGATCCGGGACACGGATGCCGACCGTCTTCCGGCGCGCATCGAGCAAGCGCCGCGGCACCTGACGTGTTGCGCGCAGGACAAATGCGTAGGGTCCCGGTGTGAAGCTCTTCAGGAGCCGGTATTGCCAGTTCTCGACCAGGGCGAATCGGGCGATCTCCGACAGGTCGCGGCACACGACTGTGAAGAAGTGGCCCTTTCGGGCCTGTCGCAGGCGCTGGATCCGCTCCATTGCGTCCTTGGCGCCGATCGCGCACCCAAACGCATAGCAGGAATCCGTTGGATAGACGAGCACGCCGCCGTCCTGCAGACACTCCGCTGCGACACGGAGTAATCGCGGTTGCGGCGTCGTGGGGTGCAACTCGAGGCGCTGCGTCATGGTCCATTATGGACCGGGCGCAACACGGTGCCGCTTCCGCTATGATTGGCGCTCTTTAAAACGGTTCCCCGCATGCAGTTGCTGTTCGATTTCCTGCCGGTCATCGCGTTCTTTGTCGCCTACAAGTTCGCCAACATTTACGTCGCCACCGTCGTGATCATCGTCGCGACGGTGATTCAGGTGTCGATCCACTGGCTTCGTACGCGGCGGGTAAACCCGATGCACGTCGTGTCCGCCGGACTTGTCCTGGTTTTCGGCGGTTTGACGCTCTGGATCCGGGATTCGGCATTCATCATGTGGAAACCCACGGTCGTCAACTGGCTGTTTGCGGCGGCATTCCTCGTGAGCTTGTGGCGCCGCTTTGGCGATCGACCGTTGATCCAGCGGCTGATGAGCGCGACGGATGCGGAATTCGAGCTGAGCTCCGTTCTCTGGCGGCAGCTCAACTGGATGTGGATCGGATTCTTCGCGCTCATGGGAGCCGCGAACCTGGCCGTATTTCATTACTTCGACGAAGCGACATGGGTCAATTTCAAGCTCTTCGGGATGCTCGGGCTGACCCTGGTATTTATCGTCGCACAAGGCTTCTGGATCAGTTCGCGCGCCCAGAGTCATGACAAGCCCGCGAGCTGAGCGCATACGGTCCATGCTCGAGTCCGCCTTTGCCGCGGCAAGCGTATCGGTGCAGGATGACAGCGCACGCCATGCGGGTCATGCTGGCGCCCGCGACGGCGCCGGGCACTTCGTCGTGCGAATCGAGTCCCAGTCATTTACGGGCCGGAGTCGCATCGAGCGGCACCGCATGGTCTACCAGGCGCTGGTGAGCATGCTGCCGCGAGAGATTCACGCCCTGAACATTGAAGCGATTTCACCGGACGACGACACATCATCGAGGACAAAATGAGTTACACGCAGATCCTGGCAGTCTCCACCCTGGGCTTGTTGCTGGCCACCGGCTGCACCAAGGCCGAAACGCCCGTCGATGCAGCAGCCAAGCCGGTTGCCGTCGTCAACGGCACGCCGATCTCGCGTGACGTCTGGGCGCTCTATGTAAAGACACGCCACTCAGGCAAGACGCCCGGCGACCTCACTGCAGAAGAGCAGAAGGAGGGGCTCGAGGAACTGATCGGCATGTACGTCGGCGCTCAGGAAGCCGACAAGCAGAAGCTTGCCGACGGCGAGCCGAACGCGCGGCTCGAACTCGTCGCGAAGAGCGCGCTGGCGGAATTGCTGTTCAAGAAATTCGTAGAGGGGGCCGAGCCGACGGAAGAGGAACTCAAGGCTGAGTACGACGCCCGGATCGCGGAGGCGCCGAAGCAGGAATTCCATGCGCGCCATATCCTCGTCGACGACGAAGCAAAGGCGAAGGACCTGATCGCGCAGCTCGACAAGGGCGCCAGCTTCGAGAAGCTTGCGACGGACAATTCGAAGGACGGGTCCGCAACGGAAGGTGGCGACCTCGGCTGGTTCAGTCCCGCGCAGATGGTCAAGCCTTTCTCGGATGCGGTGCAGCAGCTCGAGGTAGGCAAGTACACCGCAACCCCGGTCAAGTCGGAGTTCGGCTGGCACGTGATCAAGCTGGAAGAAAAGCGCCCGACGGCTCCGCCGCCGTTCGAAGCGGTCAAGGCGCAGCTCGGGCCGATGGTCAATCAGAAGAAATTCGAGGCGCACGTCAAGGAGCTGGTCAACTCGGCAAAGGTCGAGCGCTCGCTCTGATACCTACGCCGCCGGCCGGAAATAACGAGAGTAGGTGCGGTTCATCGGATTGATGGCGGGCGCGGCGATTTGCGGCTGCACCAGACGCCTCGTGACGTAGAAGTACACCGGCAGCAGCGGATAGTCGTTGAGCATCAACGACTCCGCCTGCTGCAGGGTGTCGCGTCTCCGAACCGGATTGCTTTCCACTGCGGCCGATTCGAGCAGGCCGGCATATTCCCTGTCTGACCAGCGGCCGAAGTTCTGCGGGCTCCCGAGCGCCATCGTGTCAAGGAAAGTCGACGCATCGTTGTAATCCGCGGTCCAGCCGACGCGGACGACGTCCCATTGCGCGGGATCGGCGCGGGCCGCCAGATAGGCCTTGAATTCCATCTGGATCAGCTCGGTTCCGACGCCCAGCGTTTCTTTCCACATCGCGGCCATGGCGATGCAGACCTTTTGCACCAACTCGTTCTCGTTGTAGAGCATGCGCAGTCGCAATGGGCGCTCTGCCGAATAGCCGGCCGCTGAATAGAGCGAAAGCGCCCGGGAAACGCGCTGCTCTCTCGATGCCTGTTTCCATGCGTAGCGCGCCGGAGTGTAGTTCCACGCGTCGTCCGGCACGAGTGCGTATGCAGGTATCTGTCCCGCACGCGTCACCGACGAGGTGATTGCCTCACGATCGATCGCGAGAGACAACGCCTCACGCAATCCGCGCCTGCCGCGCAGCGGCCCACGATCGGTATTGAACGTGAAGTAGAAGGTCGCCAGCGTCGCACGATGCTGCAATCCGGAGTTTGGTTCGGCCAGCAACTCCTGGAACCTCTGTTCCGGAACCGAATTCGTCACGTCGAGTTCACCGGCTCGAAAGCGCATGTACTCCGCGTTCTCATCAGCGACAAATTCATATTGAATCTCGTCGAACGCAACCGCGGACGCGTCCCAGTAATGCGGATTCCGCTCAAGGCGAAGATGAGCTCCCGGCGAAAACGCGGCAAGCACATAAGGGCCGTTAGAGATCGTTGTGCCGGGACTCGAGAATCCGCTTGCTGCCGACAACGAGGATGGGTGAACGGGTGACGCGACAGTATTCGTCAGGATGTCAGGAAAATACGGGACCGCATGGGAAAGTCGAATCTCGAGCGAGTGTTCGTCCAGCGCGCGGACGCCCAGGCGATCGGCGGGAAGCCCGCCCTGAAGGATCGCGGGCGCATTCTCAATCGCGCGCAGCAGGTCGGCAGCGCCGGAGACGGTGGCCGGATCAAGCGCCCGCCGGAAACCTTCGACGAAATTCGCGGCCACGACAGGATCGCCATTTGACCAGCGCGCTTCCCGGCGCAGCTGGAATACGTAACGCTTGCCATCATCTTCCACTTGCCAGGATGTTGCGGTGGCCGGAATGACCTCGCCTGCCGGCGTACTCGCAGTCAGGCCTTCGTAAAGGTCGCGCAAAACGTCGTAGGAGAACGCATCTTCGGCGCGCTGCGGATCCAGCGAGCCCGGTTGGCCGCCCAGGCCGCGTCGCAGCACCAATGGCTCGACACTGCCAGTGTTATCGCGAGTGGCGTCTGTGTCACCGCAGGAGACCGCGCCAAGCATCGCCGCGATCACGACGAGCGAAGTAACCAGCCTCTGCGGCAGTCCGTGCAAGGCGTAACTCATCGATCCCATCAGAACAGTCTCGCGCACGGACGACGACGTCCGCGCAAGCTTACGCTATCGAACAAAGCAAGACTGACGGGCGGACCGCGTGGAAAGCGGTTTCAAGAAATCCAGGCTCGGACGGCGGACAACGCTGCCACCCGAGTTAGTGGGCGGGACTTAGTTAACTGGAGGAGCTGCCCGTACCGAGTGAACCCTCGGCGCGACCTGTGCCCAAGGAACCCTCGGCGCGACCTGTGCCCAAGGAACCCTCGACACGACCTGTGCCCAAGGAACCCTCGACACGACCTGTGCCCAAGGAACCCTCGGCGCGACCTGAGCCCAAGGAACCCTCGAAACGACATGTGCACAAGGAACCCTCGGAGCGACGTGTGACCAAGTAACCCTCGAGACGACCGGTGCC
>CAYPQX010000026.1:0-11425 GCA_964412975.1 uncultured Steroidobacteraceae bacterium | reverse complement strand
CGCGATCACACGACCGTCATGCACGCCTGTGACCGCATCAAGGGCCTGCGCGAAATCGAGCGTCGCGCCAGCGAAGACTATCTCAACCTCTTGAGAATCCTGACCAGCTGATGTGGATAATGTGTGTAGTGCTGTGGCGCGTTTTTCGCTCCACAACGATTGCACAGGGGTAGCATAGGAACCACGCGGTCGGGACACGGGCTTGTGCTTCGCGCAAGCCGTTCTCGCCTGTCGCTTTTTAGGGCTTTTCCACCGAAAATGCGCTGCTCTATGAGTGCTACAGCTATAAGAAACATGATTCCTATTAGATCTGAAGAACGCCCAATCACGCCAGGTGCACAGATGAAATTCAGTGCTGAACGCGAAAGCCTGCTCGCCGCCCTGCAATCAGTCATTGGCGTCGTTGAACGCCGGCAGACGATGCCGATCCTCGCTAACCTGCTGTTGTCGGCGGAACAGGGAAGACTTTCCATGACCGCAACCGACCTTGAGGTCGAGCTGGTCGCAAGCGCAGCGATTAAATCCGGTGCAGATGGCCGCCTTACTCTGCCAGGTCGCAAGCTTCTCGATATCTGCCGTTCGCTACCGGAGGGTGTGACGCTAACAGTGACCCAGGACGGCGACCGCGTGACACTCAAGGCTGGCAAGAGCCGCTTTGTACTCGCCACCCTCCCTGCCGCGGATTTCCCGGTCATCGATGAACTTGCGCAGCAGCAAGCCCTGAAGCTTGCACAGGCCGATCTTCGCCGCTTGCTAGACAAGACGCACTTCTCAATGGCCCAGCAGGATGTTCGCTATTACTTGAACGGGATGTTGCTGGAAACGGACGGGAAAATGCTGCGAACGGTTGCGACTGACGGCCATCGTCTGGCATTGTGCGAAATGGATCTGCCGACGAAGGGCGGCAGCCAGCAGGTCATTATCCCCCGCAAGGGCGTCCTGGAACTGCAGCGGCTCCTGGGCACTGAGGGCGATGTCTCGATCACGATCGGAAGCAACCACATTCGGGCGCAGATCGGCGACGTTCGCTTCACTTCGAAGCTGATCGACGGCAGATTCCCGGAATACGGTCGCGTTATCCCTGCCGCGCCACCGAAAGCCGTGGTGGCGGATCGCGAGGTGCTCCGCTCTGCTCTCCAGCGGACAGCCATCCTGGCGAACGAGAAATACCGTGGGATTCGCTTAGCTCTTAAAAAAAACTCACTGACCCTGCAGGCGCACAACCCCGAGCAGGAAGAAGCCGAAGAACAGGTGGAAGTGGATTACCAGGGAGACGAGCTGGAGGTTGGCTTCAACGTCGGTTATCTGCTCGATGCGCTGGCCGCAGTCGACGGCGCGGAAGTTGAGATCGGCGTGACCGACGGCAACTCGAGCTGCCTGGTTCGCGCCCCAGGCGCAACGAGCGCCCGGTACGTCGTGATGCCGATGCGGCTCTAAGAGCTCCGTGCCACTCGGCTGGTTCCGCGCCGAGCATTTCCGCTGCCTATCCGGTGTCGAACTCGAACTCGATCCAGGCGCCAATCTTTTCGTCGGACCGAATGCCTCGGGCAAGACCAGCCTGCTCGAGGCCGCGTTCTACCTGAGCCGCGGCCGATCTTTCCGAAGCCGTCGCCGCGATGCGCTCATCGCCCACGGACAGGAAGCATTCGTTTTGAGCGGCCAAAACCTGGCGGCGCCTGCGCCCACCGTGCTCGGCGTATGCGCCAGCCGGTCAGGTACGAAATGGCATATCGGCGGCGCGCTTGCTGCCGGTATCGCGGACCTCGCCGAGCAGTTTGCCGCCCAGGTCATTGACCCAGAGGTTCACAAGCTCCTTGAGGAAGGCCCGGGCCGCAGGCGCCGCTTTCTGGACTGGGGCGTGTTCCACGTGGAACCTTCCTTTCTGCCGACCTGGCGTCGCTACCACCAGGCCCTGCGCCAACGGAATGCGGCACTCAAGCAAGACGGGACTGACGAGGACCTTGCGGCCTGGGAACAGGAACTTGCCGCGAGCGGTGAAGCGCTGCTGCAGCAACGCGAGTCCTACCTCGCCCGAATTGCGGGTCCGCTTGCGGAAATCGGCGGATCTCTCCTTGATCGTCCAATCACCCTCGCTCACCAGCCCGGATGGGACGTGGACCGCCCGCTCCTTGACACGCTCCGGGCAGATCGTCGCCGTGACCGGCGATACCGCGCGACCCAGGCGGGGCCGCATCGCGGCGACGTCATCGTGCAGGTCGACGGCCGCCCGGCAAAAGACCACGTGTCCCGCGGCCATCAGAAGCTCGTTGCCGCCGGGCTTATGCTCGCCCAGCTTGAAGTTCAGGAACAGGAACGGCCCGGCCGCTCGGCCCTACTGCTCGATGACCCGGCGGCGGAACTGGATCGCACGAATCTTGCGCGCCTGATGAAAATCGTGCTCCGGATGCCCGGACAGCTGTGGGTAACCTCGTTGAGGGCCGACATCGACGGCTTGCCGCAAGACGCGCGGATGTTCCACGTGGAACGGGGCCGCATTCAGTCCGAGTCATAGGGAGATAGCAGCATGATAGCAGCATGATTACAGATGTTATGTCATTTTAGCATCAATTTCGCCGATGATCGATCGGTCGTAGCCGATTGGCTTCGTTTCGCTTGATACCGAAGTAATAAACCGCCGCGTCTGCCGCGCGCGGATCTGCTTCGCGGGAGCACACCGGGCGGCGCTCAAGCGCACGAAGCGGCAAGGATGACCTTGTGGAAATGACGTTCACCCGCCGTACGGTGAACGCATAAACTTCGATGCCCTCTAATCCGACTGGAATCCACTCGATGCGCCTCACGCGAATCTGTCTCGCAGTCCTCTTGCTATGCGGTTGCGATCGCGCCGCCGACACCACGGCCGGCCAGGCCGCCGTGCAGCAGACCGCCCCCGATTTCGGTGAGCGGTGGCGTTATCCGCGCGAACGCGAAGTCGATGGCCGCCGCGTGATCGTTCACGCGCCGCAGATACGAAGCTGGGACAATTTCGAACACTTCCGCGCGCAGGTCGCGGTCGAATTTCTCGAAAAAGATGCGGCGGCGCGCTATGGCGTCATCGACCTGTCTGGCGACACGGTGGTGGATCTCGAAGAGAGGCTCGTCAGGGTGGCGAAGCCGAAGGCCGATCGGGTGACATTCACCGACGTTGCGTCATCGCCCGAGCAGGAAAAGCAAATCCGCGCGGCCGTCGAGCACGAGCCGCTCGAAATTCCGCTCGACATCTTCCTTTTTCATCTCGCGGACGGCGTGATCGAAACGCCACCACCGGATGGATTCAACACCGAGCCGCCGCCGATCCATGTCGTGGAGACACCGGCATTCCTGCTGTTCATCAATGGCGAGCCGGTCGCGACGCCGGTCGGGGAAACCGGCCTCGAAATAATCGTTAACGCGAATTTCCCGACATTTCGCGACAAGGCGAGCGGGACGTATTACCTGCTGAGCGGCAAGCACCGCTATTCGGCGGCGCAACCCGCGGGGCCTTGGGTATCGGTGAAGGAGCTGCCCGCGGGCTTTGCAAAGATCCCCGCGAAAGGCGAGCTCGCGTCGATCGCCGCGGTCGTCGCAACCCCGACTGATGCGGGCCTCGCACCGCGCGTCATCACAACCTTCAAGCCGGCGGAAATCGTCGTGATCGATGGCAAGCCGCAGGCGGAGGAAATCCCGGGCACTGGCGGACTCGCTGCGATCACGAATACGGAAAGCCCGCTGTTCCGGCTCGAAGACAAGTATTACCTGCTGGTATCGGGCCGCTGGTTTTCGACTTCGTACTTGCTGACTGGACCGTGGAAGTTCAAGCATCCGTTGCCGGCGGCGTTCGCGAACATTCCGCCGGATGACGCTTCAGCCGACGTGCGCGCCTCGGTTCCCGGGACACTCGAGGCACGCCGCGCGGCGATCGAGGCGGTGCTGCCGGTCAGGAAGCAGGTGAAAGCCGGTGCGGCGCCTAAAGTCGCCGTGAGTTACGCGGGCGAACCGAAATTCGAGGCGATCCCGAAAACGGAAGTCGCGCGCGCCGTGAACACGAACCTCGACATCATCGGGCACGACGGCAAGTATTACCTCTGCTATGAAGGCATCTGGTACGTCGCGTCGAACCCGACCGGCCCCTGGGCCGCGACCGGCAACGTGCCCGGCGCCATCTATGAGATTCCACCGAGTTCGCCGTCTTATCCGGTGACCCAGGTGACGGCGGAGCAAATTGCCTCCGGTACCATCGTTTACCAGTATCCGCCGTCCTACAGCAGCGGCGTCTACGTCTCTTTTGGCGTGGCGTACTACGGGACGGGCTGGTACTACCCGCCGTACGCCTATGGCGGGTATTACTACCCGTACTACGGGTCGTACGGACATGGCAGCTGGTACAACCCGAACACGGGCGGCTACGGTTCGCGCTCCGTCTACTACGGTCCGTATGGCGGCTACAGCTACAGCCAGGGTTACAACCCGACGACGGGCCGCTACGGCGCCGTCGAAACCGCGTGGGACGGTGACGAGTGGGCGAGTTCCGGTGGGACCTACAACCCGCGCACCGGCATCAGCACGCAAACCGATCGCTATTACTCCGAAGACTCGAACAAGATGAAGATGGAGCGCACTGTCGAGGGGCGGGGCGGCAACCAGATGGACGTCACGCGCAAGACCGACTTCGACACCGGGACAAGCACGACCACGCGAGAGACGAGTCGCGGCGGCTCGTCGGAATTCACGAGTCAACGGAATGCCGACGGAAGCATCTCGAGTTCGGGGACGATTCAGGGCGCGGGCGGGGGCAGCGGGACGGTCCAGCGCGAGCGTGACGCGAGCGGCGTAACGCGCGAGGGCAGTTTCTCGAAAGGCGGCCAGACGGTTAATACCGAAACCCGCCGACAGGGGGATACGAGCGTCACCAAAGCCGAGGGCAGCGGCGGCGGCAGGGCCGTATCCGTGTCAGATGGCCCCGGCCGCACGACGATTGCGGAAAGCGGCAGCGGCGATCTGTATGCGGGCCACAACGGCGAGGTCTACAAGAAAACCGACGACGGCTGGCAAAAGCACGGCGAAGACGGCTGGCAGGATGTGCAGAAGCCAGAGCGACCGAATGCCGGCGAGGGCGGCGGAAATTTTTCGCGCGATCAACTGGATGCCTCGTCTCGCGAAGCGGGCCGCACGCAGGCGGCGCAAACGGGCGGTCGGGGTCAACTCGGGGATCGGGCAGCGCAGAACAGCGCAAGCACTGCTGCGCCCCGGTACGGCGGCTCAGGAAGCCTGGGCGGAACGAGCGACAGGTCCGGACAGCGCGCGCAATCAATGGGCGGCGGTGCGCAAGCCCGACCGTCGTACCAGAACTATGACCAGCTCAACCGAGACGCCGCAGCGCGCCGCGGTGGAACGCAGAGTTATCAGGGACGTCAGACGCAGCGAGCAGGCAGCATGCAGCGCCCGACGAGAGCGCGCCGGCGATAGCCAATGACAGTTGGAGAGTATTCATGAAAACGATTCGTTCTGGCCTGTGCACGCTTTTGTGTTTCGTTGCCTTTGCGGCGACCGCCCAGGATTCGGGTTCCTGGGACGGCCTCGTCGAAGTCAAGCCGAAACGACTGGATGCGGCATACATCATGCCGGGCGCTGATTTCCGCCCGTATGCGAAAATGATGATCGATCCGGTCGAGGTCGCGTTTCACAAGGACTGGATGAAGCGCTACAACCAGACGGCGACCCTTTCGAATCGGCTCACCCAGGAAGACGCCGAGCGGATCGCCGCCGAGGCGCGCAAGGTCTTCGCGGAAGCCTTCGCGGAGACTTTCGCAGACCGAGGCCTGCAGATCGTGACGGCTCCCGGCGCCGACGTGCTCCGCGTACGTCCGGGCGTGATCAATCTTTACATCGCGGCACCGGACACCATGTCGAGCGGGCGGTCCCGGACTTACACGATGGAAGCGGGCCAGGCCACGCTCTTCATCGAGCTGCTCGACTCGACCACCGGCGCGATCCTCGGCCGCGCGCTCGACCAGCGCGCGACGCGCAACACCGGCCGCGTTTCGATCTCGAACAGCGTGACCAACCTCAGTGACTTCAAGGCCCTCTTCAAGCAATGGGCGGAGATCTGCGTAAAGGGCTTCGAAGACCTGCACGCGATGTCGCCCGTACCTGAAGACCTCAAACCAGGACAGAAGCTGCAACCATGAATCGAATTCATCGACCCAGGAATCTCATCGGGGTGGCCTGCGCCACGGCCCTGATGCTCGGCAGCGCAAGTTCGCCCGCCGCGGCCCAGGACACCGACTGGATGGCGATCGCCTACCTCTGGGGCTCGGGAATCTCGATCGACGCGCAGAATGCGAGCGTCGGCGTCGATTTCAAGGACCTCGTCGACGACCTCGAGATGAGTTTCATGGGCCACGTGGAAGCCCAGGGCGACGACATCGGTGGTTTCGTGGATGTCGTCTTCGTGGGTGTGGGCGAAAATGAGTCGCGCACGAATTTTGATCTCAATGTCGACAACGATACGACCACCATGGACCTGGCCATGGTCTGGAGTCCGGGCGAAGAAAGGATGACAGGGTTCGAGCTGTATGGCGGCCTGCGCTACGTCAGCAACGACTTCAGGCTCGTCGCCGATCCCGTCCCACCCGCCCTGCCGACGGTCACCACCGGCAGCGATTCGAGCTATTACGATGTGCTGTTCGGTGCGCGCTTCATCGCGCCGCTCTCGGAGCACTGGCGGCTCACACTCAGCGGAGACCTCTCGGGTGGCGACACCGAAGGGACTTACAGTGTTGCCGCTTATGCCGGTTACCGGACGGGGCGGCACCACTTCATCG
Organism: uncultured Steroidobacteraceae bacterium; assembly: GCA_964412975.1. Taxonomy (GTDB): domain Bacteria; phylum Pseudomonadota; class Gammaproteobacteria; order Steroidobacterales; family Steroidobacteraceae; genus SCUD01. Next base: position 4,622 of record CAYPQX010000026.1, on the reverse strand, counting down.
GCGGCTACAAGCACCTCGAAATGGATCTTGAATCGGGTGCCGGAAGAGACTTGACGGTAACAATGACGGGCCCAGTAATCGCTTACGGTTTCAGTTTCTGACCGGGGTGTTGTGACTAACGGCAAGCAACTGAAAAACAAAGTAAAAACCGGATTATTCTGCTAGAATTTCCGGATCATGCAGGCAGGCCCAGAGACCCACGGGAAGGACCCCTACGACTCCACCAAAATCAAGGTGTTGAAGGGGCTCGAGGCGGTCCGAAAACGGCCCGGCATGTACATCGGCGACACCGATGACGGCACTGGCCTTCACCACATGGTTTTCGAAGTCGTCGACAACTCGATCGACGAGGCGCTCGGCGGTCATTGCGACCGCATCGTTGTGACAATCCACGCGGACGAATCCGTCACCGTGACCGACAACGGGCGCGGCATTCCAACCGACATTCACCAGGAAGAACAGCGCTCGGCGGCCGAAGTCATCATGACCGTGCTGCACGCAGGCGGAAAGTTCGACGACAACTCCTACAAGGTTGCGGGCGGCCTGCACGGCGTCGGCGTCTCGGTCGTCAACGCGCTCTCGGGCGCGCTGACGCTCTCGATTGCGCGCGACGGCAAGTTGCATCGCCAGCAGTACAAGATGGGCGAGCCCCAGGGCCCGCTCAGCGTGGTCGGCACGACGACCGAGCGGGGCACGACCATCCGCTTCAAGCCCAGCAACACGATCTTCACGAACACGACGTTTTCCTATGACTGGCTCGCCAAGCGCCTGCGGGAGCTCTCGTTCCTGAATTCGGGCGTGCGCATCGAGCTGATCGACGAGCGCGAGGACAAGCGCGACGTGTTCGAGCACCAGGGCGGCGTCAGCGCCTTCGTGCAGTACCTGAACCGCAGCCGGACGGCGATCCACCCGAATATCTTCTATTTCAACGGCCAGGAAGGCCCGATTTCGGTCGAAGTCGCCGCGCAGTGGAACGATTCCTACCAGGAATCGATGTACTGCTACACGAACAACATCCCGCAGAAGGACGGCGGCACGCACCTCGCGGGCTTCCGGGCGGCGCTGACCCGAAAGATCAATGATTTCATCGAGAAGGAAGGGCTCGCGAAGCGCGAAAACGTGACTCTGACCGGCGATGACGCGCGCGAGGGCATGACCGCGATCCTCTCGATCAAGATGCCCGACCCGAAATTCTCGTCGCAGACCAAGGACAAACTGGTCTCATCCGAGGTCAAGGGCGCGGTGGAATCGGTGGTCGCGCAGAAGCTCGGGGAGTTTCTGCTCGAGCGCCCGGCCGATGCCAAGGCCATCTGCCTCAAGATCATCGATGCCGCGCGCGCGCGCGAAGCGGCGCGGAAAGCCCGCGAAATGACGCGGCGTAAGGGCGCGCTCGACTCCTCGGGGCTGCCAGGCAAGCTCGCCGATTGCCAGGAGAAAGACCCGGGCAAGTCCGAGATCTTCCTGGTTGAGGGCGAGTCTGCGGGCGGATCCGCCAAGCAGGGCCGCGACCGGCGCACGCAGGCAGTCCTGCCGCTCAAAGGCAAGATCCTGAACGTCGAAAAGGCCCGCTTCGACAAGATGCTGTCTTCACAGGAGGTCGTGACGCTCATCAGCGCGCTCGGCACCGGCATCGGCCGCGACGATTTTGACGTCGCGAACCTGAGATATCACCGCGTGATCATCATGACCGACGCGGACGTTGACGGCAGCCACATCCGAACGCTTCTGCTCACGTTCTTCTACCGCCAGATGCCCGAGCTGATCGAGCGCGGGCACATCTACATCGCCCAGCCGCCGCTCTTCAAGATCAAGCGCGGCAAGCAGGAGATGTACGTGAAGGACGAGGCGGAACTCGACCAGCTCCTGCTCACGAGCGCGCTCGACAACGCGGCGCTTTTCGTGAATCCGGAGGCTCCGCCGCTTTCAGGATCCGCGCTGGAGATGCTCGCGCGCCAGTACATGGAAGTGAAGGCGATCATCGGCCGCTGGTCGCGTCGCTATGACCGCCGGCTTCTCGAGCAGCTGCTCGCAATGCGGCCCGTCGGCGAGCAGCAGTTCTCGGACACCGCCTGGCTCGAAGGCTGGGCGAAGGAGCTGGAGGCCCGGCTTAATGCCGACGGCAGCATCGTGCACAGCTACAAGCTGACCGTGCGCCGGAACGAGGAGGGCGAGCCGGACCGCATCGACGTCTCGCGCACCGAACACGGCGTCACGACGGAAAAACACCTCCAGCCCGAGTTCTTCGAATCGGCGGAATACGGCCGCATCGCCGAACTCGGCACGACGCTCACCGATTTCGTCGGTGCGGGCGCTTACGTCACCCGCGGCGACGAACGGCAGGACATCGCCGGCTTTCCCGAGGCGATCACGTGGCTCCTGGAACAGGCCCGCAAAGGACAGACGATCCAACGCTACAAGGGCCTCGGCGAGATGAACCCGGCGCAGCTCTGGGAGACGACCATCAACCCCGAGGTGCGGCGCCTGCTTCAGGTGCGCATCGAGGACGCAGTCGCCGCCGACGATATCTTCACGACGCTGATGGGCGACGCGGTCGAGCCGCGCCGCGAGTTCATCGAGAAGAACGCGCTCTACGTTTCCAACCTGGACGTCTAGTCGACCCGATTCAAGCCGCTCGCGAACAACCGGATGTTCATAGACATCCGTGGCGCGGTCATTTCCGCCGCGCGAAAACGTAAAACGGCAGTCCCGCGGCAATCAGCGCGAGCAGGATCCACAACTGTTCGAACGTGCGCGTCGTGAGAAGCCACAGGCAGAAGCCGATCGCGAGCGTCGCGATCACGGGTCCGGCGGGAACGCGGAAACCGGGCGCTTCGCCACCGCGTTTCCTCAGCACGATCAGTGCGGCACAGGTCAGTCCGTAGTACACCAGCCGCACGATCGCGGCGAAGGTCGCGTTGGCTGCGAAGCTGCCGGCCAGGGCCAGCGCGAGGCCAACCAGCACGAACAGCAGGATCGCAAGCACCGGCGTCCGGAAGCGCGGATGGACGTAAGCGAGACCACCCGGCAACTCGCGGCGCTCCGCCATCGCGTGGATCACCCGCGGCTGGGCGAGGGTGGCGCCGGTCATCCAGCCGTAGACAGAGATCATGGCGCCGACACTGGCGAGCGTCAGGCCGGCCGGACCCAGCAGCACGCCGAGCGCGGCCGCGAGTGGTGCCCTGGCTTCGGCCGCGTGCGGAACGACACCGATGACGACGACCTGCACCAGCACGTACACGGTCGTGATGACCGCGAGACCGGCGAGGAGCGCAAAGCCGATGTCGCGTTTCGGGTCTCGCATCTCGCCCGCCGGCAGCAGGGAGGACTCGAAGCCGCCGAAGGCGAACATCATGATCAGGATCGCCTCGGTCCAGTCCGGATCGGTGACCGCCTGGCCCGCCAGGGTGTCCGCGTCGATCTCGGGCAAGCCCAGCACGATCAGGAGCGCGAGCGGCGTGAGCTTGGCGATCGTGAAGAAATCGATGGCACGTGCCGCCTGCCGCACACCGATCACGTTGGTGATCGCGACGGTTCCGGCGAGCGCGGTCATCACGAGTGCGCGCGGCGCACCGGACGCAACCCCGGGCCACAACTCGGCCAGGTAGAGGACGAACAGGTTGACGTTGGCGGCGAAGCTCAGGAGGCGGGTCCAGATCAGGAGCCAGCCGACTTCGAAGCCGACCAGCGGACCGAAGGCCGTGCGCGCATAGAGATAAACGCCGCCGTGCTCGCGGAACCGGCTGGCGACCTCGGCGAAGCACAACACGATGAGACCGATGCCGACTCCGGCGGCGAGCGCCGCAAGCGGACTCAGCATGCCGGTCGTCGCGGCGAGCACGGCGGGCAGGCCAAAAATGCCGCTACCGATGACGCCGTTGATCACGGCCGCGGTCAGGTCGAAGCGGCCGATCGCGCGCACAAATCCGGTCATGGGGTTGCGTTCAAACGGGATGTCCATAGACATCCCGAATGACGCTATTCCTGTGGTCCTCTGGAGCCCAGATCCAGCATCGTCGCCTCGATCCAGCGCTGCACCTCCGCGTTGAGCGTTCGCGGATCACGGCCCGCGGCCTCGACCGGTGGACCGATGACGACGCGGATCAGTCCAGGCTTTTTCATGAGGCCGCGCCGGGGCCAGAAGTCGCCTGCATTGTGTGCGACCGGCACGAGTTTCACGCCGGCCTGTGACGCGAGGAGCGCGCCGGACATTCCGTACTTGCGCGTCTCGCCCGGCGCCATCCGCGTGCCTTCGGGAAAGATCAGGACCCAGATGCCGGCAGCGAGCCGGTCGCGCCCCTGATCCAGGACCTGGTTGACGGCACGATGACCGGCGCCGCGATCGATGGCGATGCACCTCATCAACCACGTCGCCCAGCCGACGAGCGGGATCCAGAGGATCTCGCGCTTGAGCACCCAGGCCTGCGGCGGGAACACGATCATCTGCGCCATCGTTTCCCAGGTCGAGGTGTGCTTCCACATCGTGACGTGAGCGCCTTCGCGCGGGATGTGCTCACGCCCCTCGACGACCCAGTCGAGCCCGCAGAAAAATTTTGCGAGCCAGACATTGGTGTGCGCCCAGGCGCGCGCGAGGGCGTAGCGCTTCCGGAACGGGAGCCACCCGA